>JBNMMV010000244.1:0-6468 GCA_051270205.1 Limisphaerales bacterium | reverse complement strand
CCTGGCCGCGCCCAGGCAGATATACACTTCGAGGTAACACGCAGTAAGGACGGCCGAAATTTCGCGGTTCGCAACGTCATGGCATTACAGGGCGACACCGCAATATTTCAACTCCAAGCAAGCTTCATGAAACCCGAAGCAGGCGTCGCTCACGCACCGGTAATGCCCAAAGTAGCACCGCCCGAGTCGCTGCCTAATCGCGATCAATTGCGGGGCCGAAAGAACTGGCAAAACATGCCCATAGACGTGCGCATGGTTGATGCCATTACAGAGAATAAGGCACAACCTGCGAATCAACGCATATGGATTAAAGCGGGCGGTACTTTACCCACCGACCCAGATATTCATACCGGCTTTGTTGTCTATGCCAGCGATCGCACGCTTCTAGATACGGCGTGGCGCCCGCATGCAGACAAAGGCGAGCTAGTGGGCGCAAGTCTCGATCACAGCATTTGGTTTCACCAGCCGCCAAACATGGATGACTGGTTACTCTACGATATGACGAGCCCGGTAGCACACGGTGGCCGCGGACTCGCGTTTGGACACTTGTTTACAGTCAATGGTGAGTGTGTGGCGACGGTTGCACAAGAAGGTTTGCTACGAATCGGTTAGGCTAACTGGGTTGACGAATAGGAGCCGAGCATGAAAAAAATCGCAATCGTCCTGGCGGGGCTGGTCATTTCCCTCTATCTGCTCGCACTTGTCATTCCGATAAACCCAGATGAGCAACGTCCGGGTACACGGTTGTCTGGAGACTGGGCAAGCGAAGCGCCCAATTGGTCGGCATTGGCTGAACGCGCGCAATTACAGGTGCAAACCCACCCTTGGTACGGCATTCCCCACTCGGTAACTACCACATCCTTTGTTGTCGACGGCACTCTGTATGTGCCGTGTGCACGGTGCCCAACAAAGCGATGGCCAAAAAATGTCGCGCAGGATCCGCAGGTTGTGATTAAGGCCAATGGTCAGCTGTATGCGGGTTTAGCTGAGCGCGTCACCGATGCTGCCATACTGCACACCATCTTCGATGAGAATCATAGCCAACGCGACGACGTCTACTTGTATCAGATTACACCGACCCCGGGTTCAGAATAGGCCGATTTGTCGATCGTCACCAATGACCTGATCAAAATCTAAACCCAGCGCCTCAAGCACCGGTATGGCCACAGGTTTAACCTGTTTTTCAAGATAATGTTCGCGGTCAGGTTCGGCGGAGGCGTCAAAATCGGTAAGTTCGGGACCCTCAAGCGTCATGGTGTATCGAACTACTCTGGGGGCTTCGAGATTCCGATCTCGCGCTTGGGCTTTCTTAACGGCTTGAACATGCGGCGGAACGTTAGCGATATAGGTTTCCACACCTTTGCGTAATCCCCTGCGATAAATCAACTGGTCGTCCAGTTCGCCTGCTCGAAGGGCTCGTACCACCGACACCAAATAACTAGCAACTTCTTCCCCTTGGAACAAACGGGTGAACAAATTGCGCTGTACATTTTTAGCAAGATCCGTCCAGTCTCGCCGAACAACCTCCATGCCGACAAACTCTATTTCATCTTGATTATTCGGATCGTACTTAACACCCGCATAACGTTTACGCGCGCCTTGATTGCCACTGCGGGTTTTAGCAAGAAATAGTCGACTGTAGAGCTTTTCAAACTCAAGCTCTAAAACGCTTTCGACACCAAAGTTCGATGCGAGATAGTCGGTCAGTTCATGATTGAAGTCCGTTATTAAATTCATCGCCACCTTGGTGGCATCGGCTCCATCCTCTATTCCCGAAGAAACGAAAACGCTGTCTGTATCGCCATACAAAACGCGGTAGCCGCGGCTTTCGAACCACACCTTACTCCAGTGCAACAACGAGCGGCCTTGCCCGGTAATGGCGTTGGCAATGTGCGGGTTGTAGAAGCGGCAAGCGGGGGTGCCAAGCACACCATAGAAGCTGTTCATGAGAATCTTGATCGCTTGTGAAGCGACACTGTTGTTCTCGGCCTTGGCACGGGCCCGTTCGACGAATAGCTTATCTAGCAGGCTAGGTAAGATTCCTGGAGTTTTCGCAAAGCGGACACCATCGACCGTCTGCAAGACATCATCGACGCCCCCGCTCGCGGTCACCTGACCTTGTGCATAAGACAGCGGGTCAATGTTGAAGGTACGGATAATACTCGGATACAGACTTTTGAAGTCACACACCCAGACGTTCTCATGAATACCAATGATCGGTTCAAACACGGCGCCGCCACCTTGGGCAATGCGGTTCTGACCAGGGTGGGCAACACTGGGCGCGGCGATGCGTTTTTGTTCGAGCTCACTCAGATACAGAAAATCAAACGAGGCGATGCTGGCGGCCACCCGATCTGCGGTCATGCCAGTCAATGCTGAACGGGCAAACGCCAAAGAAATGAGGTCGAGCTTCTCAACAATTTGTAGTGCGAGTCTTGCATCGGTACGCGCATACAACGCGAAAGCTTCTAGGCCATGGGCATAGTTGTCGAGAATCTCTTGGACTTTGTCTTGTCCACGACTAACGAAGGTTTTACCTTCGCCAAGAATTTCGTGAGCAACAGCGTCGAGGGAGTATTCGTCTAATTTTATAAAGGCACCGCGAACCAAGTCCATGCCGTCCAGTACCAGTCGCCCTGGAATGGTAGCGCTGCCACTGCCGAAATAACCTTCGGCTGCTCTTATGCGCATGTTGCCGGCACCCCGTCCCAGCTCGAAATTACAACGCACCCTGGAGGCCGTTTTTTGCAGCACGGTAAGATCGAAATCAATAACATTCCATCCGGTCAGAATGTCCGGATCCAGCCGCTTTACGAGGTCGCAGAAATAAAGCAGGGCGTCTTTTTCTGACGGGACACCTATCGCTCGCTCCGGCATCTGCCGAGCTTGTTGATCGACAATGACCACTTCATCTACACCCATGCCATAACAAGCAATTGCAAGAAGGCGGTCGGCGCGTGGGTCGGTCTCGATGTCAAACGACAACACCGTTGGCTGCATCAAACTTTCAGCTGGATAGGCGTGAGGGTTTTCAAAGCACCAATCGACACCCTGACCCGCGGTTCGCTCCCCTTCAATGCGAATACCGCCTTTGATTTGTCGGTCGATGAGATAGCGCATGGCAAAACGCACGTCTGCTTCATAAGTCGGGACTTTCTTTTCGTGCAACCAGTCGCGTACTTTTGGGGCATCGGCAGGAATACCCACCTCGACCTTACTCAATCTTTGGCCCAAAAAATCAACTTTGTCGGTAGCGGCCAATCGTGCCGCCTGAACACCTAAAACCGGCAATGTTGGATCTGTTACATCGGCGATCAGTTTTTTTGCCGCCTCTCGAGGCAAATAGAAGGTTGGAATCTGGCGAGTGTCTCTTATTTCGAACGTAGTACCGTCATCAAAGCGTCCATAGATGTACACCACCGGGACATTCGATTGAATGCGGTATGTGGCTTGCAGCACGAAACCGATTTGAGACATTAGCTATGCTTAGGTGTAAGAAACATATGACGCACAGTTTACGCCTGTCGCGTCAACTGCAAAATCTCTACGACAAACTAACCCATGAAAAGACCGCAAGCACTGTACGGCCCACCCAATCCAGCTCAAGACCATTCGTCTTGGAGCTTGCTCGGGGCAAATTTAGTGACCCTGGTGATGGCCTACTTCCTTTCATGGCAGCTCGCCGATTTATTAGTGGTGTACTGGTTTCAGAGCATCGTTATTGGTGGGAGTTACGTGCTTCGGATATTGAATCTGGACAAATTCTCCACTCAAAACCTTAGGATCAATGGTAGGTCGGTGGCAGCCACTACTGAAACCAAGCGCAAAATCGCCGGATTTTTCTGCATTCACTTCGGCATCTTCCACCTGGCGTATTGGGTGTTCATTTTTAATGGCGTGATCTCGGGTGATACGCCGAACTTGGATTTGGGTTTACTCGTCTGCTGCCTGGCTTTTCTGGTGAATCACTGCTACTCGTACATGTACTTCCGAGACAAAGATCGCGAAGGCTGCCCGAACGTTGGAACGATGATGTTCACGCCTTATCTACGGGTAATTCCCATGCACCTGACCGTGCTCTTGGGTGGTGCGTTCGCGGGTACTGGTTTATTCCTTTTTATGATCTTAAAAACAATCTCCGACGTTTTAATGCACTGGGTGGAACACAAGATGATGCATCGAGCGAATTCACCTAACTATTCTCCAACTAGGGAGTAGACGCGGGAAGCCGCCGGGCGCCGAGGGTGTTTTCAATGGTGAGGCTCAAGTTTAACAACTGTTGCTCAGAGTGCGCACGGCCCAACAACTCCAAACCAATGGGCACGCCATCAGCATCAAAACCAATGGGTACGCTAATGGCAGGCAAACCCGAGTTGGCGGACAATCGACAGTTAGTGCCCATTTGTTCTTCGCCATGGGGCGCTGCAACTTGGCGAATTGTTGGATAAGCCAATGCGTCGAGACCATGTTCCTCCATTAAACGCTCTAGGCCATCGCGTACGAGAACTCGTTGTGCCAACTCCTGGCGATAGAGTTCGTGCTGATCGCCGATACCGACTGAGGCGCGCAATGAATCTTCAATCACTGGATGATGTTCACCACGGCTGATCATATCTGTTAGCGATTGAAAACCTAAATCGGGGTTGGCTTGTAGATACTTTTCGATATCAACCTTAAAGTCGTAGATGAGAACCGCATGAGCGCCGTAGGGTCGATCGAGGTGATCATTAACCTCAGGGCTGCCAAGCGCTTGCGTCTGCCAGCCTTTTTCGGCGCCCATTTTTGCCAGCGCGGCCTCGAACACTTGCGCGACTGGCTGATCTGCTGGATCCTGGCGCAACCAGTCAGTGAGCACGCCTATCTTGGCACCTTGTTGTTCAGACAGCGCGTCGACGTAGTTAGTATTACTGGGGGCGCCTTCGGTTTGTGCGTCAGCCGGGTCCTCGCCTTCCAGTACTTCTAAAGCGATCGCGATGTCTCGAACCGAGCGGGCAAGGGGGCCACCGATATCCTGGGTACTGGACAACGGAACAATGCCTGTACGGCTAAGACGTCCTTGAGTTGCCCGAATACCCACCAAGTTATTTTGCGCCGCAGGAATTCTGACAGAGCCACAAGTATCGCTGCCCATGCCGAAGACCGCAAAGTTAGCGGCGACTGCAGCACCCGTGCCGCCACTTGAGCCGCCCGGATTGCGGCTTAAGTTGTATGGATTTTTGGTCGCGCCAAAGGCTGAACCAACGGTGGTTATGCCGTACGCAAATTCATGCATGGTAGTTTTTGCGATGATAATTGCGCCTGCTTCCTTGAGGCGACGCACAAGATCTGCGTCCCGACGCGGATGGAATCCCGCGAACAGTTTCGATCCTGCCGTTGTCGGCATTTCATCTGTTTCATAGTTGTCTTTGACCAACACTGGTATGCCATGCAACCGCGACCGGGGGCCTTGAGAACGCCGCTCTTCGTCTAGCGCCTGAGCTTGGGCGCGGGCTTGGGGGTTGGTGTGTTGAATGGCATTCAACGTCGGGCCTGCAACATCGTACTGTTCGATGCGTGCGAAGAAATAGTCCACTAGCGCAACGCTAGTAACGCGACCTTGCTGCAATTGCATTTGAAGATCTTCGATAGATAATTCTGTCCAATTCGTGCCGTGTTGATCGCTCATGGTTTCTCCCTTTGTAATCCCCCCGAGACTTGCGACATTGAGAAAAATCACAGCGATGCCGAGACTAATGAGTAAAAGGCTCCGCCGGAGTACATTAAGCATAGGTATGTCGATGTGGTCAGGAACTTAAGAGACTACCAAATTGAATCTGGATAGTCCTTCGTAGAGTCCTCATGGTTCTGCGCAACAAAGTGATGAAAAGCGCATATCGGTTGCCTTTTGATGATGAGGAACCGATTACCGATTATTTTAGAAAAATGTCGGTGAGCAGACGCTCGTTCAGGTTCAGAAAGCCGCTGCTTCCGAACAAGCCCCGAAACTTTATCAGCTGGAGAAATACGACAATCGCTTCTACAAAACGTACGATGTTTTGGAGTTCTCAACGCTGCGTATGCTGCGATGCAGATTACGTGTGCCGCTTTCTACACAGGGTCGAATAGGACAGGACCAAGCGAGGCGTTTCTCCCGATTCGGGGAGAACGCCTCGTCGATGGTTATTTGCTCTGCTGGTTCGGTACCAGTCTCAGCCGTGGATTGAGTTGAATCCGTTCTTCAACGAAGTCTCAGTCAGTGATTAAGTGACGGCTCCCGGCCGTAGTTAGCCAATCGCGCCTATGAGCGGGAGGCAGGAATGGTCTCTATATCAGTCATCACTTCGATGTACTGTGAGACGGGCAACTAACTCCACCGTCCCGCTTAGCGTGTCGAACAGCGGCCATGTTGCCCGCACAGACGCGACTGGCGATCTGCACAGACAAGATTCCCGCGAAATTTCCCTACGGCTGATCCTTCGGATTGCCCCA
>JBNMMV010000243.1:0-6507 GCA_051270205.1 Limisphaerales bacterium | reverse complement strand
TGAGTTTCAAGCATGCAAAAGGTCTTGTCCGGATGGTGTTTCCGCAGATGGTAGCCGGCATCAATACCGGAGATTCCCGCGCCTACAACCAAGACATCAAAATGTTCTACTCCCTCTACTTTCTCTATCTCCTGTACTTTCTCTATCTCCACCACTTTCTCCACACTGCCTCCTGGTTTGCACGCATTATTATAGTTTCGCAAATAAGTAGACCTTGGCGCGCTAAGGGAAAACCACTAGTTCAACGTGGATTTCCCTAATGATGTGGGGCAATCACAGTAAGTAATCTAGCGGCTATCTCCCCAGTCTAGGAATAACAATGGCTTACCAACGCATCTTGGTTGCGATCGACTTAACAGATGAAGCAGACGAAGTTGTGGCTGCGGCAACTTCATACAAGGACCTTCATGGCGATGCTGAACTGCACCTCATTAGTGTGGTTAAACCATTGAACTACGCGCTCGGCGGATACGACGCCTCTGGTATCGCTGCTGTTGCTGAGATAGAGCCTGCAATTCGGAAAGCTACTGAAGAGGCCATGAAGAGTCGGGCGCAGACTCTCGGCATCCCGGAGTCTTCTACCCACGTAAAAACCGGCAAGCCCGCCACCGAAATCAAAACAACTGCTGAAGAATTACAGGCTGATTTGATCATTATTGGCACCCACGGCCGACACGGTTTGGGCTTACTCCTCGGTTCAACCGCGAATGGTGTACTTCACGGAGTGGCCTGCGACGTTCTAACAGTTCGCATCCACTAGAGACTAAAAAATGACCGAGACGAACTACGACCTAGGCGTGGTCCGCTACTTCTCTGTGGCGACCATTATCTGGGGTTTGGTAGGTATGGGGGTGGGGCTGCTACTCGCCGGACAGTTGGCGTGGCCAAGCCTAAATTTTGACATCCCATGGCTTAGCTATGGTCGACTTCGGCCCCTGCATACAAATGCTGTGGTCTTTGCATTTGGCGGCTGTGCCCTGATGGCAAGCGCGTTTTATGTGGTGCAGAAAACTTGTCATACCCCGCTAATGTCGCGTGGTATCGCTTGGTTCGTATTTTGGGGTTGGCAACTGGTCATCGTATCAGCGGCCATCACGCTACCTATGGGTTTAACCTCGTCGAAAGAATACGCAGAGCTTGAATGGCCCATCGATATTCTGATTGCCGTAGTCTGGGTAGCTTTCGGCGTGGTTTTCTTCGGCACCATCGCCAAACGAACCATAGCGCACATCTATGTTGCCAATTGGTTCTTTGGCGCACTCATTATTGGCGTTGCTGTACTGCATATCTTTAACAGCCTCGCGATCCCGGTTAGCGCATTTAAAAGCTACTCAATCTATTCGGGCTCCGTCGATGCCATGATGCAGTGGTGGTACGGACACAACGCTGTTGGGTTTTTCTTAACGGCTGGCTTCCTCGGCATCATGTATTACTTTGTGCCGAAACAGGCCGGACGCCCGATCTATTCCTACCGACTGTCAATCGTGCATTTCTGGGCGCTGGTGGCAATTTACGTATGGGCCGGACCTCACCACTTGCACTACACATCGCTACCCGACTGGGCACAAAGCCTGGGTATGGTGATGTCACTGGTGTTACTGGCACCTTCTTGGGGCGGCATGATCAACGGCATCATGACCCTTTCTGGCGCGTGGGATAAGCTCCGAACCGACCCGATCATAAAATTCTTGGTGGTGTCCATCTCTTTCTATGGCATGTCGACCTTTGAGGGTCCGATGATGTCTATCAAGACAATCAACGCGCTATCGCACAACACCGACTGGACCATTGGCCATGTTCATTCCGGCGCCCTCGGGTGGGTTGCCATGGTGAGTATGGGTGCCATGTACCACCTAATCCCGCTGATGTTTGGGCGTAAAGCCGGTGACATGTATAGCATTCGCTTAATCAACCTGCACTTTTGGCTGGCCACTCTGGGCACGGTCATTTACATCGCTTCGATGTGGGTCAACGGTTTACTGCAGGGACTAATGTGGCGAGCAATGAGCACTGATGGCACGCTCACCTACAGCTTCGCGGAATCGGTCGAGGCAAGCTTTCCCGGTTATTACGCGCGCTTCATCGGTGGTGCCATCTTCTTCATTGGCATGTGCATCATGGCCTTTAACGTCTTTATGACAACTCAACACAAGCATCGGCAAGAAAAACCTGCTCCTGCAACCCCAATGCTCGATGCAACCTTAGTAAACACGGCGTCCTCGTAGCATGAAACATGAAACCATTGAGACTCGGGTCGGCTTACTAATCGGCCTAACGCTATTTGCCGTGAGCATCGGCGGCATTGTAGAAATATTCCCCATGGTATTTGACAACGTCGCGACCAAACCTATTGCCACGCTCAAACCCTACTCTGCGTTAGCACTTGAAGGTCGAGACATCTACATTCGTGAAGGATGTGTTGGATGTCACACCCAAATGGTACGTACTCTTCATTCCGAAACCCAACGCTACGGACACTATTCCGTGGCCGGAGAAGACGTCTATGAGCACCCATTCTTGTGGGGTTCAAAGCGCACGGGACCAGATCTCGCAAGGGTGGGTGGGCGCTATAGCGACGAATGGCACCGTCTTCATCTCATGGATCCGCGCAGTCTCGTGCCTGTCTCGAACATGCCGGGGTATCCATGGCTCTTCGATCGGGCTTTGACCGGTACCGATACACCACAAAAAATGAGCGTTCTAAAGATACTGGGCGTGCCTTATTCGGACGAAGAAATTGGCGCCGCTAGCGCAGCAGTACAAGGTATCTCCGAGGGTGAGGCACTCATCACCTATCTCCAGACTCTAGGCACTGACATGCATGACTACGTGGCATCAGAAGGAGATGACCTATGACCTTACAAATTTTCGCACTTTTGATGGTTACAGTCAGCTTTATCTCGTTAGCACTATTCGTATTCTCGCCACGCAACAAATCCTACTTTGAGGCTATGAGTAAGATACCGCTTGAGGACAGTTCCGACGAAGAGACTAGTCATAGAGGTGAGGAATAGTTCATGGCTTCACATTGGCATTGGTTCGTTATCGCGGGCACCGCGCTCAGCCTAGCGTTCTTTCTCTGGCTCTTATTCAACAATAGAAAGTCCGACGGCGGAACCACCGGTCACAAATGGGATGGCATAGAGGAGCTCGACAATCCACTACCAGCATGGTGGGTGTGGATGTTTGTTCTAAGCATTGTCTACGCCGTCGGCTATCTTGCCGTTTACCCGGGATTGGGCAATTACTTGGGCGCAGGCAACTGGACGTCAAAACAGGAACACGCCGAAACTAGCCAGCGACACGCAGCACGTTTTGCCCCGCTATACAGTCGCTTAGCTCAAATGACGCCAGGAGAAATGGCCCAAGACACGGCAGGCATGCAGGTCGGGCGACGGCTATTTATTAATAACTGCGCAACCTGCCATGGCGTGAACGCAAATGGGGCACCAGGCTTTCCCAATTTGCGCGACGATCATTGGATTTGGGGTGGCAGTAGTGCTGACATTCACTCGAGTATTACCAATGGCCGCAATGCGGCTATGCCCGCTTGGGGCACAGCGCTTGGCAACAGGGGTGTGACCAACGTAGCCCACTATACACTTTCGTTAGCTGACTTGGCGCACGATGCAGACGCAGCCATACTTGGAGCTGATTCCTATAAGACCTTCTGTGTCGCTTGCCATGGTCTTGAGGGCAAGGGCAACAGCGCCCTTGGTGCACCTAACCTAACAACAGGTGATTGGATCTACGGCACTGATCTTACATCAGTGGCAGCCACCATCTCGCTGGGTCGCAATGGGGCAATGCCGGCTTTCAGCAAAACTTTAGATGCCGAGCGCATTAAGATTCTCTCCTCCTATGTGAAGAGCCTTAGCAAGTGAACCAGGTCGAGCTGCCAGTTTCTGACGAGGTATCTGGTTTTGGACCCGTCGATCTTTATCAGAAGCGCGAGAAAATTATTAAGCGCCATGTCGATGGCAAATTTCAAAAATTGCGTTTCTATTCAGGCTGGCCCTTTCTGCTAGGTTACCTAGGGACCCCATGGTTGAGTTACGAAGGTCGTCAGCTCGTGCTGTTCGATCTACCCGCTCGTCAGTTTGACATTTTTGGCTTCAGTTTTTGGCCCCAAGACCTGTGGCTCTTGGGCTGGCTTTTGATGTTGGCTGCGTTCGTCCTTTTTACGGTTACAAACATAGTTGGGCGCTTATGGTGTGGCTATACCTGCCCGCAGACAGTATGGACTGCTACTTTCATGTGGATCGAACAGTTTTGTGAGGGCTCGCGGAACCAGAGAGTCAGAATGGATAGCGCGCCCTGGTCTTTAACAAAGATACGCAAACGATTTTCAAAGCACGCCATGTGGCTAGGGTGGGCGCTACTGACAGGACTGACGTTTGTAGGCTATTTTACGCCCATCAGAGAGTTCGCCGTCCATCTAGGCCAATTCAATTGGACAGGAATTGGTGGTTGGGCGCTATTCTGGGTTGGCTTTTTTACTATCGCAACTTACCTCAACGCAGGTTGGCTGCGTGAACAAGTCTGCATATATATGTGCCCATACGCACGTTTTCAATCGGCCATGATCGACCGCGACACGCTCATCGTTTCCTATAACCATCATCGCGGCGAACCGCGTGGCTCTATCAAACGGGGCGTGCGAACTAACGATCTAGACAGTAGCGATCTAGGCGCGGTTACCAAAGGTGACTGCGTCGATTGTCAACTTTGTGTTCAAGTGTGTCCAACGGGTATCGATATCCGCGAAGGCTTGCAATATCAGTGTATCGGTTGCGCGCATTGCGTCGATGCGTGCAATCAGGTGATGTCGAAGATCAGCGCTCCACCAGATTTGATTTCCTACACAACACTAAACGCCTTGGACGGCGGTACCGTCCGCTGGCTACGACCACGCAGCATTGGTTATGCCGCAGTCTGCTGCGCCCTTGGTGCGGCCTTCGTCATTGCCGTTTTAACAAGGGCACCCATGGACTTTGACATTATTCGAGACCGTGGTTCGCTGTACACCGAACTCGCCAATGGAGACACCAAAAACGACTATCAACTCAAGGTCATGAATAAAAGCCACGATCAAGCTGAATACCGTTTACGGCTAGTTGAGCCGCAGTGGCTGCAAATTAAGTCACCAACTACGGTGAACCTAGCGCCTGGCGCTATGCAGGACATCCCTTTGACGCTGGTGGCCACCTCACCGCCCACCCCTAACTCAATAGTTGAAGTACAACTGTGTAACGCTCAAGGCAGTCGCTGTGTCGCAGAAGAAACCCGCTTCATCGCCAAAACGCCCGCGGTCCAACGAAGATGAAGCGCGTAATGATCACGATCCTGGTTCTACTACCGATTAGTAGCGTGCTTTTTTGTCTTACCTTGTTCGTAATGGCTTCTAAAGGCGAGTCGGACCTTTTACCAACCCCGAAAAATGCATTATCAAAAACCAGCTGGGAACGGCCGGACTCATGATTACCACGTCGATCAACGTCCAGGATATGCATTGCTCTAGTTGTAGTAACAAAATATCTACTGCACTACTTAAGGGCGAGGACGTACACCAAGTCAATATCAATCCGCTTCGACGAGATATTTTCGTCACTCATGACATGCACTTGAAAGCCTTAGATATCGTAACGCAGATTGCCCAACTTGGATTTTCCCCAAAACTACTTGGCGTCCTAACAAACAGCACTCAGGAAGACCGCTTACTGCTAAAACGCTTAGGTATTGCCGGCATCTGCATGATGCAAGTGATGATGATACAGGTCGCGCTTTACGCCGGTGCCTGGCAAGACATGCAACCCGGGTTTCACTTAATGCTCAGCTATGCAGCACTGATCTTCTCAATTCCAGTTGCGACTTTTTCGGCCATACCCTTTTTTCACTCCGGACTTGGTCGCCTCAAGCAGGGTGTCAACATGGACACCCCTATTGCCCTTGCGGTTCTCATCGCTTTTAGCGTGAGCGTGGTAAACGTGCTGCGAGGATCTGGGGAAGTTTATTTCGATTCGGTCACCATGTTTGTCTTTTTGATGCTGGGTGCCCGTTACATTGACCAAAGACTGCGTGGCAAACTTCATTTGGAGGATCAGCTTCTGGCTAACCTGCCTCGCCAGGTGACCCGTGTAAGCGGCACGGACGGCGCCCATGAAACAGTGTCGTTGAAGGACATCCAGCGAGCAGACAAAATATGGGTTGCAGAGGGTGAAATGATCCCGGTCGACGGCAGTCTGCTCTCTAATCAAGCATTGATTAATACTTCCTTGTTGACTGGTGAAGCTGAGGCCACGGAAACATACCGTGGAAAAGCTGTTTGGGCTGGAACAGTCAACCAAGGCGCTGGGATTTTGCTGATCGCCAACGGCACAAGTAGTACCTCACGAATTGCAGAGATCAATGAGATAGCCAATCATGCCGGTGCACAGAAAGATGCCCTTTCTGGCCTTGCAGACTCAATAGCCAGAGTGTTCATTCCAAGTATTATCGCAATAGCCG
>JBNMMV010000242.1:0-6513 GCA_051270205.1 Limisphaerales bacterium | reverse complement strand
ACCTAAAATGCCAAATGCCGTCTTTCTTCTGTAAATAGGAGTTAGTCCAGCGTAGTTTAGGCGTAGATTCCCCTGTGTTGTGTACCAAAAGTGGGTCACACAACAACCTTTAGAATCGGCCGCCGCGCGGTGGAGACACGTGTGGGCAGTCCACGACCTAACGGAGTTGAGACCTCAAAGAATGTGGTGGCCAGAGACAGAATGAACCGGCCGCCGCACGGTGGCGACACATGTCGGCAGTCCACGACCTAACGGAGTTGAGACCTCAAAGAATGTGGTGGCCAGAGACAGAATCGAACTGTCGACACGAGGATTTTCAGTCCTCTGCTCTACCGACTGAGCTATCTGGCCATTGCGCGAACGCTCCACTCTTTCACCCGTGGCGAAAGAGCGGCGTATTAAAGCGGGGTGGCCTCTTCAGGTCAACCTTCTGATGTAGGAACATAGCCTTCTGCGCGGTCAACGTCTTCATTATTGAAGAAATGCCACATTTGTTCCGTCAGATAGGTGCGCGCGTCGCGATCAGCCAGACTCAGATGCTTCTCGTTGATGAGCATAGTTTGCAGTGCCTGCCATTCGTTCCAGGCCTTTTTCGACACCGTTTCGAATATCTTCTCACCACCGGCACCGGGCATTGGCGGCTGTTCCAAACCCTCTAGCGTTTCGTTGTAGCGTGAGCAAAGTACGGTTCTAGTCATAAAATTGTTTCTTCTAGTGCGGCCAGTAGTTTAACCGCCACGGCGGAAAGACCAATGGGATTATTACTGCCGTTTAAATCGTCATATTTCACCCACCGGTGGGTGTCATTTTCTTCAACCAAGTGGGGTGCAGCTGTTAAGTGCAGGTAGATGGGTTCCACGTCGAGGTGAAAATGCGTAAAGGTGTGGCGAAAGGTCGGGGCTTGGTGCTGACGAATGAGTTGCGGTGTGCCAATGCCTAGGTCGTCGCATACCTGCTCTGCAGTTTTATCGCTCGGCCGTTCCAGCGGTGTCCACAATCCACCCCAGAGTCCTTCCATGGGTCTACGTTCTAATAAGGTCATGCCGTTGGGTTGGGTGATCACAAAGAAGCGCGCCGCTCTAGTGGGCTTGGCTTTCTTAGGCTTCGATGCGGGGTATTGATCTACTGTGTTGTCCGCGTATGCCTGGCATTTGTTTTGCGCTGGGCAGTTGTCGCACTTGGGGTTCTTGCGGGTACACAGCGTGGCGCCGAGATCCATAATGGCTTGAGTGTAGGTGTGAGTCTGTTGTTCGGGTGTATGAGCCTCGGCGTGGGTCCACAGGGTCTTGGTATTTTCCGTCGTGCCCGGGTAACCGGGTAGCGCATGAAAACGTGTCAGTACACGTTTTACGTTGCCATCTAAAATAGCGGCCGGCTGGCGCATGCTTATGGCGCGAATTGCACCGGCAGTTGAACGACCTATACCGGGCAACGCCTCAAGCTCGTCTTGAGATTGCGGAAAATTTCCTGCGTGTTCATTTTGTATCAGGTTTGCAGATCGGTGTAGATTGCGGGCGCGGGCGTAGTATCCAAGCCCAGTCCAGTGGTGTAGCACGTCGTCGAGTGGCGCTTTAGCCAGTATTGCGATGTTTGGGAAACGGTCCATAAACCGTAGGTAGTAGTCTATTACCGTGGCTACCTGGGTTTGTTGCAGCATGATCTCGCTTATCCAAACGCGATACGGATTAATGTCTTGTTGCCACGGCAGGTCTTTGCGCCCGTGTTGTTTGTGCCACGCCAGTAGCTGGGTTGCGAACCAATCCACCTGCTATTTGTCTTCCAATGCACGGCCGAGTATGTCGAGCAGACTGCGTGCCGTTTCGCGGTATTCTTCAGGCACCTCATCGTCGATTTTCTGTTCGAGTTTGCGGCGTAGGCCGGTGTCGTCGTCACCAGACAAGGCGCGGGCGACCAACTGCTTGGTGGCGTCTTTGTCGAGTTTGCACTTCACATCGTTTGCCACGCCACGGCAGCGAAAGGGCAATGGTGTGTCTTGTAGAATAGGGTTCACTTTGTAGGGGCTGCCTTCGGGTGCCTGGCCGAGGGTCACATGCGCCAACATCTCAACAACGTTGGTGCTGTAGTCGACCTCGCCTTCGCCGGAAATGGCTAGATGGTCTAAAACCAGGTCGAAGGTTTGGTTTTGGCCGCGAGTTTGCCAGCTGCCGGTGAGTTCTTCATAGGCCCAAACGTCTGGCCACGCGTCCACCGAGTCCGAGCGTCGAGTGAGCAAAGCAACGCTAGCGAGTTGTTTTTTCAGGGCAGCAATGTTGATTTGGCCTTGGCCACCGTCTAGATGGCTGTCTGCGCTGATGGTGCGATAGAGTTGCTCCATACTGTTGCCACGGAAGGTTGCCTCACTGTGCATCGCCACCAGAGCAGCCCATTCGACATTACGGTTGCTCCATTGTAGAAATTGTTCGCTATCAACATCGGTGAGCTCCGGCAATATCGTCCAGCGTATGGGCAGCTGTCCGAAATCGACCTGCACTTCAGTGATAAGGCTGCCAGAGAAAAATTCGGGGGCTTCTATGTAGAGGTTGAGTGACGGGACAATGTTGGTGAGCTTTGTTTCAACATTCTTAAAGGTCTCTCCTTCGTAGCTGAGTGCATCCCAAGAACAGTCGCCGATAACCTCATAGCTCAATAGAAGGGCCAGAGGTAAGAGATCTGTATCTGAAGACGCCGGAAGTGATGCGGGCATTGTTGAGGATTCGCGGATGTCTAAGTCACAGGTTCCTTGTGCCATATCGGTGGTGATTTGCGTTTTGGCGAATGTCAGTTGTGTAACTTTCTCGTCCCTTGCTGGGGCATAGGTCACGGTGCCGTCAATCGAAAACGGCAGCGGCGCGTTCTCTGCCTGTGAATAGACGCCTTCAAAAGATAGATTTGCAGGCTTTGCCAATTCAAACTCGTTGAGGTCGAGCGCGTTGATTTGAAGCTTGGCATCGCCTTGGCTACGCACAGCGTTGGACAGATGCAGGGCATCTATGCGCCAGCGATCGGTATCCTGCCAAATGGCTTTGAGGTCCATGGCCAGGGTGAGTTGCTCAATTTCGATAACCTGATCGCCATCGACGGCAACCACATCTTGCATACTCAAGCGGATCGGCGGTAAAAGTTGCCAGCTAACATCACCACGCAGCGACACCGATATGCCAATTTCGTCCGAAATTAGCGCTTCGAGTTCTGGCTTGAGACTATTTGCGTTCTGGATATATAGAAATACGGCGAGAACCATCGCAATAGCGAAGCCCGCCAGAATTGAAATTGACTTCAGTAGCCCTCTCACGTCGACACCTTCTTAGAATAAGGTGTCGATTATAAAGGTTATCCCTGTCGGGTTGCTGAACGTCGAAATATTCTTGTCGGTTGCCAATTTCTAGGCCAACTGGCTAGCGGACCCGCTCGTCCTGTCCAACTGCGCATTTGTTTGCGAAGTTTCAGTTCGGCCTCTTGTCGAGAATTAAATGGTCCAATATGGTTACCGCGGGTGCGATAGTACCAAGACTGGTCGTCGCCTTGAAAAATCCGGTCGTGCATATACCGGTCCCCCCTTACTACATTCCTTCGATTCAATGTGCGTCGTCGCGCTCTTTTTTATTATTAAACAACTGTCGCGACTCGCCCGTTTGTTGCTGCGAATTCACGCATTGCAACACACCTTGCCCACAGTGACTGTAAAATGTTGTAAGTCACTGTCCCTGGCACTAGTGAATGGGCAGCTTGGACTAGGCAGGCTACTTATGTAAACACTAAAAATGCATAATAGTGGCTATACGTTAGATTAATTCGGCATGACTAATGACAGTTAACACTTACGATCCGAGCGCGGGGATCACTGATTTCGACCCTTCCTTAGCACGAGCGCTACTGGAGAGTGTCGGTGAAGTCGGCGACGAGGGCGCTATTGAACTCAACTCAGATGAGCAGTTGAGGTTTGCGCCGTTGGTGACCCATGGCCAATGGAAGGAAGTTGCAGCTCAATTTAGTAACGAAGAATGCATCGCCCTAGTGAAGATTTTCACTTTAGGGGAAATGACCTTTCCAGGTTGGATCGCCGAAGATAAATCGGCTGTCATACCTCTGGTGAAAGCCCTCAAGGCGAAGGGTGGGTATGACAAAACACTGACGCGATGGATAAAGGCGCATACGTCCAACAAGTTTCTGCCTCATGGTAGCTTAGCCGATCGATTGTAAGTCTCTTCTCAGTCTCTTCTCAGGAGGCACCTTTACGGCTAGAATCCACGCCACTTAACCCATCTAAACTAACGCGATTTGAGAACAACATGAGCACTGCGCGAACCGCCCGTATTACACGCGACACAACAGAGACACAAATTGAGCTGGAACTTAATCTAGACGGCACCGGCATTGCTAACCTGCAAACGGGGTTGGCGTTTTTCGAGCACATGCTTACGCAGATAGCTCGTCACGGTTTAATCGATATAGAAGTTGTGGCTAAAGGTGATCTCGAAGTAGATGCCCATCACACGGTTGAAGACGTAGGCATTGTGCTGGGCCAAGCCTTCGCGCAAGCCGTAGGCGATAAAAAAGGAATCTACCGTTACGGGCACGCTTATGTCCCATTAGATGAAGCATTATCGCGCGTCGTAATCGACCTATCTGGACGGCCTAGTCTATTTTATCGGGTCGATTACACCCGAGGTAGAGTGGGTGATTTCGACTTAGATCTGTTGCGAGAATTTTTCCAAGGGTTCACCAACCATGCCATGGTGACTCTGCACATCGATAACTTGCTGGGTGAAAACGCTCATCACCAAGCAGAAACTTTGTTTAAAGCCTTCGGTCGTGCACTGCGTATGGCACTGGCGACCGATGAGCGGATGGCAGGCGTTGTGCCTTCCACCAAAGGTAGCCTCTAACTCATGTTATTGATTCCTGCCATCGATCTTAAAGAAGGTCGATGCGTGCGCTTGCGCCAAGGGCGCATGGAGGAAGCTACGGTTTTTTCCAACGACCCGGTGGCCATGGCCAAACACTGGCGTGATGCCGGTGGACGGCGTTTGCATATTGTCGACCTAGATGGGGCTTTCGCGGGTGAACCGAAGAATCGCGCGCTCATTGAGCAAATGGTCGCCGCAATTGATCCTATTCCCGTACAAGTCGGTGGCGGCATTCGCACCCTTGAAACGCTAAAAGCCTATATCGAAGCTGGGGTGAGTGCGGCGATAATTGGTACCGCTGCCATCGAAGACCCTGAATTTCTCATAGCAGCTGCGCAGGCCTTTCCAAATCAGGTGATTCTCGGACTAGATGCGCGCGGCGGAATGGTGGCGACAGACGGTTGGGATAAAACGTCCAATCAACCGGCGCTCGCTGTTGCGACGGAAGCTGCAAAGCTTGCCATCGCTGGCATTGTCTACACCGACATTGATCGCGACGGCATGATGTCCGGGCTCAACACCGACGCGACTGTTGAGCTCGCGCGAGGAGCAAACGTTGGCGTGATTGCTTCAGGTGGAGTAACCACACTTGATGACCTAAGCGAGCTCAAAGCCGCATTCAAGGCCTGTCCGGAGCTTTTGATTGGGGCGATTACTGGCCGAGCGATATATGAGGGGACGCTGGATGTTGGGCTTGGGCAAGCATTGCTCGACGCTGCCTAGCCAGCTCGCTTAGTCGTACCAACTGAACATCTGCTGGTAAATTTCGCAGCCGACTTTGCAAATAATCTAACGTCACCGGGTAGGGGTGACCGATTAAAATCGCCGATCCTTGCCGGCGTGCGGTCCGTACTGCCTTTTCAAAACTCAGATGAATCGCTTCAGTTGTGCGAACGTTGTCTAAAAATACATCGCGCTGTAGTGCGATAACACCCACCTCGTCCGCGGCCCGCATAGCGACTGTTTGCGTCGTAGTGCGCGAATCAAGAAAGAACAAATCTCGCTGCTTAAGCCTGCGCATGAGTTGCAACATGGGCGGGTAGTGGGCTGTCAACAAACTACCAGTGTGATTCGATAGTCCTAACCGTTGCGGCACAGCTGCCAACGCCCGGTCTAGGGTAGAGCTAAAAGCGAGTGGCGCCATAGCCAGTGTCAGCGTGTCTTTTTCAATGCGAGCATGGGCCGATGCGTGGGGTTCCATGGGTTGATGGATAATCATTTCGCGGTTTTTGGCGGTGGCGATCTTGATGAGATTTTGGGTGTGTGGGGCGAACGGCAATACTGCCAACGTGACCTGCCCAGGGAGGTTGATGGCGTCTAACCCACGCGCCTTGCTGTAGCCAACGTCATCAATAACGATGGCAAGCTTTGCAGTAATTGTTTCTGCATTAACCGTGGTTGTTGTGGCTAAAAGTCCAGCGCACAGCAGTGAGGTGGTTAGGAAACCGGTTATAAAAACGGGTTTATAACCATGTAGTAGTGAACGGCCACAGCGCAGCACGCGCAAGCGGTTTTGCTTATTCTTAACGATGTCTTGTGTCACTCCCATAGGTCCACTCTTGTGGTGGACTCATGGCACATCAGTTTATGGATGTACTAACTGGGA
>JBNMMV010000241.1:0-6549 GCA_051270205.1 Limisphaerales bacterium | reverse complement strand
ACCGGTAGCATCTATGGTGCGTGCAGCGCTTGCGTCACTGAGGTCGCCTACGCGACTGATTTTGTCGCCGTCTATGGCGATGTCTGCGCGAACAGGGTCGGCTCCGGTGCCATCGACAACGTTGGCGCCCGAAATAATTATATCGTGATCCATATCCTTCCCTGCTAGTTTCTCCGCTGATTATATTAGCAGACCAGCGTGGGTGCAGTGCAACAGGCAAATTACGGCCAAAAGCTGACATCTCTTGATAGCTGCATATACTGGCAGGCACACAGGAAGAAAGAGAAACTAGAATGAGAATTACGCTGGATAACTGGGTTCAGATTGCAACTTCCTTGGCTGTACTTATTGGCCTAGCACTAGTGATCGTGGAGATGCGCCAAACGCACACATTGAGCCGCGCCGAGATAGGAGCAGGATCTTTCGATCTCCTCAGCTCACGATTGCTCTCTACTGTCGGGGAGTGATTTGCTGTCGCTCGTGCGAAATCTTGCATTGCACCGGAAGATCTAAGTGATAGTGAACTTATAGAGCTCCGCGAATACTATCAAGCCAGTGTGACGTTAATAAACCGCCAGATGATGATGCGACTTATCGGAGGATTTAATTATCGATGGTAAGACAGCGCTGAAACCGAATTAGGGGGCATTCTCGAAACCCAACCAGGGCGGGCGTGGTTCGAGACCTACAAAGAAGACCTACAAGCGAGCAATGCCGAGTTAGTTGCAAATCGAAGAAGGCAACGGAGTACTTCAATAAAGCGAGGTCAGTGACCGACTTATGATACTTACTCAAACATTGCCAATGAATGAAATGGGTGATTTGCGGCCGTAGTCGCTGCTCGCGGTCGCACCAGAAGACGCTCAAATCGGCCAGGAACGTCCCTATGGCCTACTTGGCGATGCAGTTACGCCAAGCAAATCTAAACATTAGAATTTCTGTTGCTCGAAGCCAGGTTGATTCGCAGATTTCGTGGCTCAGCCAGTTGATAACAGATCCAACTACCTATCACCTCTACCGCGAAGGTCTCAAGGGTGGCGATGCGCTATCGGTTGAAGATCGGGGAAGATTTGACCTTCTCCTTCACCAGATGTTTATTGATGCCAACACGCAATTTCGTCAACTTACTATCGGTGCAATGGAAGACGATCACTGGCGGACAAGCAATGAAGCACTCTTGCTCTTATTAAGGACCGTGGGAGGTAGGGGATCTTGGGATAGACAAAAAACCCTCCTCGCCGACGATTTTGTTTTTCGTGTAGAAGGAATATTGAAAGAGGATCAAAGCGCAGATTGAAGTACATTCGATAAGCTAGTTCGAGCCGGAGATCAGGTCACCTTATCGCACGTAATTTCTTCAAGGGCGATCATTGTCTGTCACTCGCTGGGTTACATTTTCTTGATACTGCATAAACAGCTTCGTCTACAGCCTTACCAGCAATATATGCATAGCTGACGCAGTTCAGCAGTAGAAAATCCGCTTTCCCTCACACTCTTCAAGGCATTATCCGCATCTTAGTAGTATAGTTAGTACTGTATAAATAAACAGTATTGAAGGTTTAGAATATCCCTTCAACCAAGCTACACCAGCCATTCGAAGGACAAGATTAATGAACCACTATCAACCTCTTCCCACACAAGCCCTGCAATCTGTTCGCAATGAATCTCCTTTGTCACCAGTGGTTCGATTAGGCGCGATTGATGACCTAGAAACCGCACTTGCCGACAGTTGGTTAAGCGTCACTCAAGCCACTTATCGGTTTCTGGTTTTGCTGCGTGAGTTTGAGATGCGCCAGGGCTGGCGCGCCTACGGCTGTAATGACTGTGCTGAGTGGATGGACTTTAAGTTAAAGATTTGTCGTAAAACAGCATTGGAAAAAGTGCGTGTTGCTAAAGCGTTGTGGTTTCTGCCAAAAATCGATGCGGTGTTTAAAGAAGGTAAGCTCTCCTATTCTCAGGTCCGGGCGCTCACTCGTGTGGCGACACGGGAGAATGAACCGGATTTAGTAGATCGAGCGCTCACCACCACAGCCTGCAATTTGGAAAAGTACTGTCATCGTCTGCGTTTGGGAGATGCGCAAGGCAGCAAGCAAGAAGCCAGGCGGCAGCATGAGAACAGAACACTTCACCTGGCGCTCGAAGACGGTACGCTCACGGTGCAACTACCCCCCGCAGAGCTTGCCATCGTACAGCAGGCTTTGGAGTGTCTTGTCGAAGACCTACCCGAAGACTCAAATCGAGATTACTTTGCGGCAAGGGCTGATGCACTGGTGTCTATGGCAAGGCGGGTGTTGGACAGAGACAACTCGGCAGACACTGCAAGCCCCTCCCCAAGCCTCGCCGCCAGCCAACACGCAACCCATCAAGTAATGGTCCATGTTGATGCATCTGCCTTGAACGGAGATGGCGGTGAATCCGACTACCCGCTGCCCACAGTCAAGCGACTGTGTTGTTCTGGAGAGGTCTTGCCAATCCTTAAAAGCGGCGATGACGTCCTCAACGTCGGTCGCAATCAGCGGATTGTGCCGACCAAGCTGAAACGCGCATTGGCGGCACGAGATCGACAATGTCAGTTTCCCGGCTGTCATCACACCCGCTATTTAGATGCACACCACATCAAGCACTGGTGTGACGGTGGTGAGACTAAGCTCGATAATCTACTGCTACTTTGTACCCACCATCACACGTTGATGCATGAAGGGGGTTTCGAGCTTAAATCTGCCAACGACAAGTTTTACTTCGCGCGACCTGACGGACGGCCTATCGAATCGGCACAGATCGCGTCTTCCGCGGAAGACAAGGCAGGGGATGGTCAGCATGAGATTTAATATGAGAATGAGCTAGCGCCTAACTACTGGTGTTAAAGAAAGTAGATCTTAGGCCATGTTGCTTGGGTGCACCGAATGTGGTGGCGCCTAGGAAGCGCAAGTGCCGAATCAGACACTAGCTAGGCCCGTCGCCACCATGCAACACCGTCGGCATCTTCTTCCACGGTCAACATTCTGCGTTCGGCCGCACAATGCAGATGTGCAATGGACTCTCCGGTGGCGGGGAAGAAACTGGTATCAGTTATTTTGCTTTTGAAAAGCGCAGGGAAAACGTCTACCGCCCGTTTTGGGGTATCACACAAATCGTAGAGTTTTTCCAAGCCCACTTCATGCCAATCGATGAGTGCCGTGAGCCGTTCATGCACGCCTTCATAGAGACTTTCATGAGCGGGTAAGACGAGAAGGTCAGGAGGTAGGAGTTCACGGAACCGTGCGCAAGAATTGAGGAAATCTCTAAGCGGGTTTGCATTGGGCTCCGATGGCTGGACACTGACATTGGGAGTGATTTTTGGCAGGATCTGATCGCCACCAATGATTAGCTTCAATTCAGGACAGTAAAGGCAAACGTGTTCTGGCGCGTGACCTTGGCCGATTACAGCGCGCCACTCGCGACCGCCGATATCGATGTACTGACCTTCTGAGATTCTTCGGAATCCTGCGGGAAGTTGAGAAATATTGGCACCGAATTGGCCAAAACGCTGGCGATAGCGATCTAGCCGTTCTTCGGTGAACCCCGCACGACGATAGAATCGAATCGCG
Source organism: Limisphaerales bacterium (assembly GCA_051270205.1). Classification (GTDB taxonomy): domain Bacteria; phylum Pseudomonadota; class Gammaproteobacteria; order Pseudomonadales; family Azotimanducaceae; genus UBA4421. The sequence continues at coordinate 2,962 of JBNMMV010000241.1, read as the reverse complement.
TCTTCGGGGACGTCAGAGGGTCCGTCGGCTGCCATCACTTTGCACATAAAAAAGTCTGCTCGGGACATCCAGAGTTCACAATCCCACTCTTGTGTTAACCAACCTGCGAGGCCGGTGTGATCTGAATGCAAATGCGTTGCGATGACGCGAATCACCGGATCCGAACCTAGGTGGTCTTTAAAAATGTCGCGCCAACATTGCTGAACATCCTTTCTAAAAAGACCGGTGTCGACGATGGTCCAGCCGTCATGATCGCGAAGTACCCAAACGTTGATGTGATTGAGCCTGCCACCCATGGGCATGCGCGCCCAGAAAACACCGTCTGCTACTTCGGTGAGTGTGCCAGGGCTGGGTTGTTGATCTTCGAATCGATAAGTCAGTGGATCGAAGCCACGCTTAGACATGTTATCAACCATCTTTAAGTGCCTCGTCCAATAGAAACAAATCCGTTAGTAGGGCGCGCAGGTGCGACGATGCGTTCAGATTGTCAATCAGCTGGGAGCTGATTCCGCTGCGGGTTGAAACCAATTGAATCGCGCCTCGAGCGTGTTCTGCATCGTGCGAAAGTGCCATTAGAAAACCAGAGTAAGCAGGTGCGTTCTCGGCACTGTTTGTTTGCTCTGTGGCTTGCGCGGCGACGTGGTTAAGGGCGTCATCCATGGCGGTCAGGTGCTTGCGCACTTCGTCCTGGTGAGGGCCCGTCTGATGTTTTTCTAAACCCTGTGCGGCGTAGGCAAGCATAAACTCATATCCTGCTTCTATGGTTTCGATGCTCGTCTGCAGGTCAGCCATTTTTTATATCCTCGTCAATTGGCCAAAGTTCTTGTTCGTGGTGCTCGTCATATTCTTGTTGAGTGAGCCAGCCTTGCAGCATGCTGCGCGTGTAGAGCATTTTTTCAGGCCGTAGTGCAAAGTAGATGTGCAACATAATGGTGGTGATCAACGCCATTGCCGAGAGGCCGTGCAGTGCGTAGATAACACCCCAAGTACCATCCTCGAAAAGGTAGATGTTGCGCTCCCAAAACGGGGTGTCGATACGCACCATCATGAGTAGTCCGGTAATGAGTGTGCCAACCACCAACCCAGCAACGCCGTGATGCATGAGCTTTTGCGCAATTGAGTACTTGCCAGTTTTAGCGTCGTGCGTGCGCAACGCGACCCATGCAAGTTTGAAATCGATCCAACCGATCCACATTTGGGTAAGGCTGGCCAGCGTGATGTGGCGAAGCACGTGTAATACCAAAAACACCAGGACAGCGATACCGGCTATCCAATGAACGGTTACCCATTCAAAGTTGATGCCCAGAATAGGCAGAAAGCCCGTGACGATCAGAGTCAGCACTGCTGCAGCGAATAGCCAATGTAGGAGACGGTCGGCAAGTTCATGCCGGACTAATTTCTTGTCAGTCATCGGTTATTGGTCGTCTTGCTTTCTGACGAGCTTAAACATCGCATGACAGAAAATAACCAGGACACCGACGCCAAAAAAAATTGGCAGAAGGTCCCAGGAGGCACCTTCTAAAACGGTTTGTCCCCACGCGTTTGAACTGTAGCGAAGTACTTCCATAGAATGCTACGCGTCGCGCAATGCTCGTTTGACTAGGTTTTCCATGAGTGGAATTTTGAAATGGTTGTAGTTCAAAGGGGTCGCTCCACGCACAGCTGATTGTCCAGCAAGTGCTGCTGTCTCTTCATCTCGAGCACTGCCTTTCACAACTTCTTCCACTACGGTCAGCCGTTTGGGTACACATTCGACGCCGGCGCAGACGATACGAATGTCTTCGATGATTCCGCCGCTTTCCTTGATTGCCGCTGCAACATTGACCAGAGGGAAATCCCAGACGTTTCGGTCGGCGACTTTTTCGAAATAGAATGTTGCGTTGGAAAATGTGTTTGGGATCGTAATGGTGGTCAGGATTTCGCCTGGTTCAAGTACCGTCATGCGCTCTATGTCTACCGCAGGACCGATGAAAAACTCAGCGGAGGGCACACTGCGCGTGCCAGTAGGACCAGCCACTGTAAATACGGCATCCAAAGCGACCAGTGCTGGCGCTGTATCCGATGGTGAGACTGCAACGCAACGGTCAGCTTCGAATAGGCAGTGCTCTCGGTTCATACCCTCTGGCGTGTCGGCATAGCATTTTGTGCCGCCAGCTCGATAACAATCTAAGCCGTCACGATAGTACCAGCAACGAGTATCTTGGCAGACATTGCCGCCGATGCTGGAAACATTGCGGATTTGCGGGCTGGCGACATGGCGAGCCGCATCAGATAAGACGCTGAAGCGGTTCTGTAGTAGCTCGCTTGAGGCAATTTCGGTGAGCGTTGTTTGCGCGCCAATTTCGATGCCGTCTGCTACTTCTCGAATGCCGCGTAGACTGGTGATGCCACCCAGGTCGATCACCGCGACGGGTCGCTTAACCCTATCTTTAAACCAATCTAGGCTGTCGTTGCCACCGGACATAACCCATCCGTCAGCACCGTAGCGTTCGGCTAGACTCAGGGCATTGTCTAGCGTGTCGGGTTGGTACAGCTCGAAAGGCTGCATCATATCCTTTGCCATAATATTTGCTCCTAGAACGTGTTGACTTGCAACGGTTTGTGAGACGCCGGGCGACCGGAAGCGACATTTAAGATCATGTCTGGCATTACCGGGACGCGGTTGAAGTAGTGTCCGCCCATTGCATCGGATAAAGCGCTCAAAAGCGCGGCAGCCGCACAGCCTTGAACCGGCTCTCCGATTCCTCGGGCACCGACTGGATTCATTGGATCAGCAATCTCGACCGCTAAGGCTTCCATGGTTGAAGGCACATCCAGAATGGTGGGTAGCTTGCTGGCATTCAATCCAACGCATGCGGGCAGACCGTTCTGTGGGTCGTAGACGTGGCGTTCATAGCCCGCCAGGCCGATTCCGTGCACTGCACCGCCTTTGATTTGTTGGGCTAAGCCTGCCGGATGTAAC
>JBNMMV010000240.1:0-6554 GCA_051270205.1 Limisphaerales bacterium | reverse complement strand
ATGAATCCCGAACGATGGGATTGCACAGAGTTCGATTTATGGAGAGATGGCCGAGTGGCTGAAGGCGCGCCCCTGCTAAGGGCGTATAGGGGAAACTTTATCGAGGGTTCGAATCCCTCTCTCTCCGCCATATACAAAAAACCCGACTTTAAGTCGGGTTTTTTGTATATGGCGGAGAGAGATTGCTTGAGAAGCCTCCGGTTCGAAAGACGCGTAGCGTCGCAGACAGCCGAAGGCTGCCCCGCAGGGGCGAAGAATTTGGCTTAGCCAAATTAAGAGTCAATCCCTCTCGACAAATTCAAGCACACTGCCAACCCAAAGCACAAAAACCAAGAAACCTTCACCACCAAAACATCAACCCAACTGAACCAACCAGCCACATAAACAACCTACCAGCAAGTCGCTTAGATCAGCACCGTATCCCCTGCTAAGGGCGTATAGGGGAAACTTTATCGAGGGTCCGAATCTCTCTCCGCCATATACAAAAAACCCGACTTAGAGTCGGGTTTTTTGTATATGGCGGAGAGAGATTGCTTGAGAAGCCTCCGGTTCGACAAGCGCGTAGCGCGCAGGACAGCCAATGGCTGCCCCGAAGGGGCGAAGAATTTGGCTAAGCCAAATTATGAGTCAAAGATGCTCAGCGTCGCAGACAGCCAACGGCTGCCCCGAAGGGGTGAAGGATTTGGCTCAGCCAAATCCTGAATCTATCCCGACCGACGAATTCAAGTAAACTACCCCCACCAGAAATCCCCTATCCACGAGTCCCTTAACCCAACACCCATCCAAAAATGTCCAGCCTAAAAACAATCCAATCAATCGCAAACTGCTACAAAGCTAACAACCTCTGTCTTTCAGTTCTTCCAGAAACCCCAGAACTAACAGACCAATCCCTAAGAGATATCCAACTACAAGCAACTGATATAGCCCTAAAACTCACCGTCTTCGACGAATACAAAGACACCCCTCTATTTCAGTCACTCTATCAACAACTTTCCAACACCATCCCAAAGATAAGAGATATCATTGGCGCCGAAGTAACAGCAATTGATTATCACCATATCGAATTTAATACAGACATTGCCAAGGCACTACGAGAATACAAACTCTAGACTTGTATTGGCTTGTCCATACTCATCAAAATACTCAAGCAAGACTTATAAAGGCTAGAAGCGTGACAGCAAATTCCATCAAGGCACCAGATTTAGCACAGTACGGTATTACCAATGCCGAAGAAATTTTTTATAACCCCTCCTATGAGTTGCTGTTCGAACACGAAACTAATCCTGATTTAGAAGGATTTGAAAAAGGAACGCTCACCGAATCGGGCGCGATAGCCGTAGACACCGGTATATTTACCGGGCGCTCCCCAAAAGACAAATTTATTGTCCTTGATGACACCAGTAGAGACACAGTTTGGTGGTCCGATCAGGGCAAGAACGACAATAAGCCTATAGATCAGGACACTTGGGGCCATCTTAAGTCGCTGGTGACCGATCGGCTGAGCGGGAAACGTCTGTATGTCATGGACACCATCTGCGGTGCCAACAAGAACAGCCAGCTCAAAGTACGATTTGTCATGGAAGTTGCCTGGCAGGCGCACTTCGTAAAAAACATGTTCATTCGGCCCAGCGAAGAAGAGCTGGATGGCTTCGAGCCTGATTTCATAGTGATGAATGGTGCTAAATGTAGCAATCCTCAATGGCAAGAGTTGGGGCTGAATTCCGAGAACTTCGTGGCCTTCAATCTTACCGAGAAAATTCAGCTGATCGGCGGCACCTGGTACGGCGGAGAGATGAAGAAAGGGATGTTCTCCATGATGAACTACCTGCTTCCTCTGCAAGGCATGGCTTCCATGCATTGTTCAGCAAATATTGGCGATGACGGAGACACAGCCATCTTCTTCGGCTTGTCAGGAACTGGCAAGACCACCCTTTCCACTGACCCTGAGCGCGCTCTCATCGGCGATGACGAACATGGTTGGGATGACGATGGTGTATTCAATTTCGAGGGTGGTTGTTATGCAAAGACCATCAACTTAAGCAAACAGAGCGAGCCGGATATTTACAATGCCATTCGCAGAGACGCATTGCTGGAAAATGTGACGGTAGATGATAGCGGCATGATCGACTATTGCGATGCTTCGAAGACGCAGAATACGCGAGTTTCTTATCCAATTTACCATATCGAGAATATCGTGCAGCCCGTCTCCAAGGGAGGCCATGCCAAGCAGGTAATCTTTCTGACTGCCGACGCTTTTGGTGTATTGCCACCAGTTTCAAAACTGGATCCTGAGCAGACTAAGTATCACTTCCTCTCTGGCTTTACGGCTAAACTGGCGGGTACCGAGCGCGGCATTACCGAACCAACACCCACTTTCTCGAGCTGCTTCGGCGCTGCGTTTCTTTCTCTACACCCAACCAAGTATGCACAGGAGTTAGTAAAGCGAATGGAGGCAACCGGCTCGACTGCCTATCTTGTTAATACCGGTTGGAACGGTACTGGCAAGCGGATTTCTATCCATGCCACTCGCGCGATAATTCGTGCCATTCTGAATGGCTCCATCGACACTGCCGAATCATTTACTCTGCCTTATTTCAATCTTGATGTGCCGATGAATATCGACGCGGTAGACAACGACATTCTAGATCCTCGCAGCACCTATGAGGACCCAGCTGAATGGGACGAGAAGGCAAGTAATCTTGCCGAGCTGTTTGTTAACAACTTCGAAAAGTTCACCGATACCGACGAAGGAAGAAAGCTGGTAGCTGCTGGCCCCACACTGGCAGGGGTAACTGCGAGTTAAACACCGGTTTATGGCAACTTGGACGGCGAAATTCTCAGTATTTCGCCGTCCCAAAGATCATTAACCGAAAAGCCTTCTTCATCTTGAGGTCAACCCAGCCACACTGTGGCCCCACTGCACTCCAAACCCGCGCGTAGCCAGCTTTACAGCCAATTTGTTATATCTTGTGTTTTTCTCAATTTTATACCTGACTAAATTAGTCAGGTACCGTATAATTGGGCCCAATACAGGGATCAGCCCAGCAAGCAGCGCGGTTGAAGGGAAATTTAGGGGCATCGCTGCCCACTATTAGTGAATACGGAGCATTGATCATGGCAACCACAGACGAAGAGGTGAGAGAACTCATCAAGCGGGAGTACGAACACGGCTTCGTAACCGAGATCGAGTCAGACACCTTTGAGCCCGGCCTTAACGAAGACGTTATCCGCCGTCTTTCGGACCTCAAACAGGAACCCGAATTCATGCTTGAGTGGCGCCTCAAAGCCTACCGCCGCTGGCTGGAAATGGAAGAGCCAGAGTGGGCACACGTTGACTACCCGCAAGTAAAATTCGACGATATTTCCTATTATTCCGCGCCCAAGCGCCCGGAAGATATGCCGCAGAGTCTGGACGAAGTCGACCCGGAACTGCTGAAAACTTATGAAAAACTGGGCATCCCCTTGCACGAGCGGGCCAAATTAGCCGGCGTTGCCGTAGATGCCGTATTTGATTCCGTCTCTGTTGCCACCACATTTAAAGAGCCACTGGAAAAAGCCGGCGTTATCTTCTGCCCGATTTCCGAAGCGCTACAAAAACACCCGGAGCTGGTGAAGAAGTATCTGGGCAGCGTGGTACCTGTCGCTGACAACTACTATGCCGCGCTGAACTCAGCCGTGTTCTCAGACGGCTCATTTGTTTACATCCCCAAAGGCGTGCGCTGCCCGCTGGAGTTGTCCACCTACTTCCGCATCAACGCCGCCAACACAGGTCAGTTTGAGCGCACATTGATCATCGCCGACGTAGGTAGCTACGTTAGCTATCTGGAAGGCTGCACCGCGCCAATGCGCGATGAAAACCAACTGCATGCCGCGGTCGTAGAGCTGGTGCTTCTGGACGATGCTCAGATCAAATACTCCACGGTGCAAAACTGGTACCCCGGCGACGAAACAGGCAAAGGCGGCATCTACAACTTCGTTACCAAACGCGCCGCCTGCATCGGCAAAAACTCCAAAGTGTCTTGGACCCAAGTCGAAACTGGCTCCGCTATTACTTGGAAATACCCCAGCTGCATCCTGCGCGGTGACAACAGCGTGGGCGAGTTTTATTCTGTCGCGCTGACCCACAACTACCAGCAAGCCGACACCGGCACAAAGATGATCCATATCGGCAAAAATACCAGCAGCACGGTGATCTCCAAAGGCATTTCTGCGGGCCGCAGCTCCAACGCTTATCGCGGTCTAGTGAAGTTTAATCCAGGAGCCGAGGGCGCCAGAAACTTTACCCAGTGCGACTCTTTATTGATTGGTGACCGCTGTGGCGCGCACACCTTCCCGTACATAGAAAGCAAGAACAAGTCCGCCATCGTAGAACACGAGGCAACCACCTCAAAAGTTAGCGACGAGCAGATGTTCCTGTGCCGTCAGCGTGGTATCGAACCAGAACAGGCCGTGTCTATGATCGTCAACGGCTTCTGTAAAGAAGTATTCAAAGAGCTGCCCATGGAGTTCGCGGTAGAAGCCGGCAAACTGCTTGAAGTCAGCTTGGAAGGCTCCGTAGGTTAAATGGTTCCCAGCCAGGACTAGCGCAGCAGAAAATTTTATTGACCCGAATTCAAAAGTTTACGAGAGAGAAATCATAAATGCTCAGCATCAAAAATCTGCACGCCTGCGTTGAGGACAAACAGATCCTTAATGGCCTCAATCTGGAAATCAAAGCTGGCGAAGTCCATGCCATCATGGGCCCAAACGGCTCAGGTAAAAGCACCCTGTCGCAAGTGTTAGCAGGTAACGAAGCATTCGATGTCACTGCAGGCGAAGTTACCTTCAACGGCGACAATCTGTTAGACCTGGCTACCGAAGAACGCGCCCGTGAAGGCATATTCCTAGCATTCCAGTACCCCGTTGAAATCCCCGGTGTAAGCAACCTACAATTTCTGCGCACTTCAGTAAACGCCATGCGTAAGCACCATGGCATCGAGGATATGAACGCAGCCGAATTCATGAAGCTAGCCAAAGAAGTCTCTAAACAGGTAGACCTGGACCCAGCCTTTCTTAAGCGCGGCGTTAACGAAGGCTTCTCCGGCGGCGAAAAGAAGCGTAACGAAGTCATGCAAGCGCTACTGCTTAAACCGAAGCTGGCGATTCTTGACGAAACTGACTCCGGGCTCGATATCGATGCCCTGAAAGTTGTAGCTGACGGCGTGAATGCATTGCGCGCACCCGATCGCGCCATCCTGATGATCACTCACTACCAACGCTTGCTAGACCATATTGTTCCCGATTACGTGCATGTGCTTTCCGAAGGAAAAATTATCAAGTCTGGCGGCCCCGAACTGGCGTTAGAGCTGGAAGCGAAAGGTTACGGCTGGCTCGGAATCGAAGACCAAGCAGCTGCTAACCACGGATAAGGAGGTCGCTTAATGAAATCTGCATCAACTCTTTCCAGCGCCTTCCTACAACCGGCGGGACAGGCTTTGCCAGCAGCGCTGCTAGCGCTACGTTTTGACAGAGCCAGCGCTCTGGCGGACTTGATTCTGCCAACTCGCAGAACCGAAAACTGGAAGTACTCTGCCAAGCATCTAAAACTGACCGACGACATGGCCAGCACTCTGCCTATGAACGCCAGCGCCGAAGCTGCCGCCTACAATTCGGGTTACACCGTGGTAATGGTAAATGGCGTTGTGCGCCCTGAGGCTAGCAACTATCCAACCTTAGAAGGCCTGAGCATTCAACGCTTCAGCGACTTAAGCGAAGATGACGCTACCCTTGCCGCTGATATGCTGAGCAATTCCATCAGTGATCAGCCAGCTAAATCCGGCTCGGTAAATCTGTCGCGACTTAACGGCGCGCGTTTTGAAGATGGCCTGCTAATTCAACTCCAGCCGGGCACCTTGTTGGACCAACCACTATTCCTGATTCACCACACCACAGCCAGCCACAGTGGTTCCGCCTACCCTTGTATTCTGGTAGCTGCCGGCAACAACAGCCAACTCACTGTGGTGGAAGATTATGTATCCAGCGGTGACAGCGGCGTCATGGTCAACACCACTACCGAGTTCAGCCTAGGCGATGGCGCTAATGTGACTAGCGTACGCCTGAACACCGAAGGCCAGAGCGTGCAGCATATGGGCACCACTGGCGTGCGCCAACAGCGCAGCTCGCGCTTCGAAAGCCACAGCGTGGGATTTGGCGGCACCTTGCGCCGCCACGATCTGCACGTACGCCTTGAAGGCGAAGGCGCCGAATGCAAACTCAATGGCGTGGTAGTAACCCAAGGCACTCAACATTACGATAACCACACCACCATCGAACACGTTGCGGCCAACTGCAACAGCGAGGAAACCTATCGCAACATTGCGGCAGACAAATCCCACGCTGTTTTTAACGGCCGTATACACATCCATCAAGATGCGCAGAAATCTAACGCCAACATGAGCAACAAGAATTTGCTGCTCACCAGCGGTGCGGAAATCGACACCAAGCCAGAGCTAGAAATTTACGCCGACGATGTATTGTGTGCCCACGGCGCCACCATCGGTCAGCTTGATAAGCAA
>JBNMMV010000239.1:0-6581 GCA_051270205.1 Limisphaerales bacterium | reverse complement strand
CAACTCCATACGTAACTGTATAAGTCGTCGCTCGAGACGGTCCATGACCTCTGGTTTTGAGTCCATTTCCATGCGAATTCGGCTAGCCGCTTCGTCAATCAAATCAATGGCTTTATCAGGCAACTGCCTATCGGTGATATATCTATGAGAGAGACGTGCTGCCGCTATGATCGCTGGGTCTGTAATATCAACACCATGATGAACCTCATAACGCTCCTTCAAACCGCGAAGGATCGCGACAGTGTCTTCCAAGCTGGGTTCATCGACTTGGATTTTTTGGAAACGCCGCTCAAGGGCTGCGTCTTTTTCGATGTAGGACCGGTATTCGTCCAGCGTCGTTGCACCCACACAATGCAATTCGCCACGCGCCAGTGCAGGCTTTAACATGTTGCCCGCATCCATGGCGCCGTCAGCTTTACCGGCACCCACCATGGTGTGCAATTCATCTATAAAGAGAATGACGTTACCCTCTTCCTCAGATAATTCACTCAACACCGCTTTTAGTCGCTCTTCGAATTCACCACGAAATTTCGCACCAGCGATCAAGGCACCTAAATCAAGAGACAGTACTCTTTTTCCTTTCAACGAATCAGCCACTTCACCATTGACGATACGTTGCGCTAATCCTTCGACTATGGCCGTTTTGCCAACGCCGGGTTCTCCGATTAGCACAGGATTGTTTTTCCGTCTTCTTTGCAAAACTTGCACAGTACGACGAATTTCATCGTCACGCCCGATCACTGGATCTAGCTTGCCAGCCTGCGCCAGTTCAGAAAGGTCAACGGTATATTTCGCCAGTGCACTCTGCCCGTCTTCATCTTGATCGTTTCGCACTTGCGCTCCTTGTCTTTGCTGCTTCATGGCTTCAACGACGGATGCGAAGTCGCCACCCGCCTCGGCAAAGCATCGTTGTGTAGTCGGATCTTGAGCGAGTGCCAACAAGACCTGGTCCGTGGCAATGAATTCATCGCCGGTTTCTCGCGCCCTGACATCAGCTTTCGCCAATACTCTTTGAAACTCGGGAGAGATCGACGTTTCGCCGCCAGTGCCCCCTAATTTTGCTTGATTCGCCAACAACTGAACCGCTTCATTACGCAGCGTATCCAGTACCACACCGCCTTTGGTAAGGAAGTTCAATTGCTGCGGTTCAGACCCTTCTAACACCGTAGAAAGTAGGTGCACGGGCGAAACTTGAGCATGATCTGAACCAATGGCTAGCGACTGCGCATCGCCAATGGCATGCTGAACACTCTGGGTAAACTTTTCTATTCTCATGCTGATACAATGAGGGCGAACACATTTTTTTCAACGAACTTTCTTAATCAACTTTTTTTAATTAACTTTTTTAATTAACTTTTTTAATTAACTATGGATTCTTCAGCCATGGAGATGCGACAACATCCACGTATCAGTGTTCCTCTGCTGGTGGAAATATCAAACGCGGCACTCGGTAAACGGGAAACAACCGCCAAAGACCTTTCCGACGGCGGCGTTTTTGTCTATCTAGACGACCACACTTTACAGATTGGCACCGCTGTGAAAATTAAACTAAAAACAACCCATGTCAGCGATACCCAGACTGCACCCACAGTAGAGGCTAACGTCGTTCGGGTAGAGACAGATGGCGTCGCCTTAGCATTTAAAAACAAAACCGCACATCACCTCTGGGCTAGCGTAGAGCGACTCAGAGACGAGCTCGTGGTCGGTCGTGACTACTTTCAGGCTTACGAGGCGTTCATTTGTCAGCACGCCGTAAAAGGCATCTTGTTTGTTCAGCAAAACGGCAAATGGAGCTTCCCAGGGCATTTTCTCAAAGCCGACACCCCAATTGAACAGCTGCGCACTTTTTACCTAGACGCTAATCTCGGTCTCAGTCCGAGCACTTCTATGGAATTGGTCGGCGTCGAAAATTTCTCGAACCCGGTGCTCCCAGAGTCTTCGACCTTGTGCCTCGTACACCGAATGGAAGTCTCCGTTACCGCGATCACCCTTCCCTCTGAAAGCTGCTTCAAGGACTACAAATGGGTTTCACGCGAAAAAGATCTAAGAGATTTAACCGTGCCCCAAGCTTGGGTTCGCAGCGCCGCGGAAGTGATTCTCAAAAAACCTCAACCGAACCACGAGTAGTCAAAGGCAGACATACTCGGCCTAACCCACATCTCACCCCTTCAATTTGAGATCGCCACGAACGATAAGTTATTTGACCCAGCTCAGCTGTCGAGTAAACCTCTGATCCGACCTGCTGATATCTAGCAACCACATCTGCATGCGGATGACCGTAGCGATTGTCCTTACCCGAACTTACAACAACCCACCTTGGACGAAGTTTCGAGACAAACCGCTCGTTGGACGACGTGCGACTGCCATGGTGTGGAGCCAGTAGAAATTCGACGTTGGCCGGTAAACGCTGAAAGAGCTTACGCTCAGCTGCAAGTTCTATATCACCCGCCAGGTACGCGGTTGATTGTCGACCTTCAATCAGCACTGTGCAGGAGCCATTATTGCGACCGTATCGTTGCTCTACTCTCAACAAGGTAAATCGCACGCCATCCCACTTCCACGACAAGCCGTTAATGCAGGCTGCTGGATCATTTATTTGTGCCGCTTTTGGGAATCGTTTCGTAAGCGCTGACAAACCACCAACGTGATCGTTGTCCCCGTGCGAGACCACCACAGCCTGTAAAGAGTTGGGGCCATAAAAACCTAATGAAGGCACAACGACACTCTCACCCGCGTCAAAACCACCATCGAAACTCGGACCTACATCCACGACTAAACGGTGTTTGCGCGTCTCGATGATCGCTGCCGAGCCTTGACCGACATCGAGGTTTCTTATCAGGAATTCACCTGGTGAAATCCGTTCGGGTATCTTTATGACCGTGATAAGCAAGCAACTCAGCGCCACCAGTCGCACGCGCACAGGCATCGGTACACTCAAAACCAGAAACGTCGCAAATAGCAGCAGCGTTTGCAGCCAATCGAAGTAACCAAATTTCAATGGAGAGAAGCCATTTAGCAGCATTTTGGTCATCGTCATAGTGACCCCGACAATGTGCCTGGAAAGAACTTCCAACGTTTCCAACGATAGTGAGTCGACCACGACATTCAACATGGCGGCAGGAATTGTGACCAATGAAACCAACGGCACAACTAGAGTATTCGCAAACATACCCAACAAAGGCACACTACCAACCACATAGCCTAAAATGGGTGACAAACCAACGAACAGGCCAAGCTGGCATTGAAGGAATGCCTTAAGCCAGGTTGAAGCCCGCCAGCGATATGCAAATACAATCAGCAAGACCGCTACTGCGCCGTAACTGAGCCAGAATCCTTGTTGCAACAACTGCTTGGGTTCAGCCAGTACCGCACACCAAACCACTAACAACAGACTCTTGAACGGCAGTAATCGTCGATGGCTCAATAGGCATAAAACAATAGCCAGGAAAGTCAAAGCAGCACGGACCACTGGCGCGTTTGCACCAGTCAACCAGGCGTAGCCCAACACGCCTAGCGCCGCACTGCTGAGCACAATTTTGGATCGAGGCACGAAATTAAACAAGCGCGCCATCGGAATCAAAAAACCGGCCACAAAAAGACCACAAATACCTGCGAATATGCCGACATGTATTCCGGACACGACCATCAAATGAATCGTCCCAGTATCTCGAAAAAGCCGCCACTCTTGATCCGTTACGCCACTTCTATCACCCAAAGCCAATGCCCTGATGGTACCTGTTGGGAAATCATTATTGCCAACACCAGGCAACCGAATGGCATTGCCATTTAGCGCTTTGATAACGTACCCGGTAGCCACAAATTCCTGGCTTAAAAGCCACCTTCGATAGTTGAAGGTGCCAGGATTAGCACTCCCCCAAGGACGTCTCAATTTTACAAGTAAGCGGGTACGGGTATCGGCCCGGAACCAACCTTCATTGGTGTACCAACTGAGCCTCATCTGTCGTCCAACCAGACCGTCACATCCTGGTGCTTGCTCAACCAGAACGGCGAGTATCAAGCGTCGCCGCGGTTTTTCAATTAGCTTGGTGTTTTGCACCCGTACACTGACCTCAATCACGTTTCCTGATGCACAGCTTGGAAGGGGTTGATCGATTTGCACAAACCAATAGATCGCTCGACACCCAAGCATCGTCGTTAGCACTAGCCCGAAGATCACAGCAATTTTCAATGAGATGTCACATCAGCCGGTGCATAATGCAGAAATGCCTAGAAACCGACTGAAGAATTATCTGCCAAAGCCAGCCGAACTGCGTAAGCATACGATGCTGAAGCCGGTAGCACATTTGCTCCACGTGGACGAGATCTGGCACTTAAACCGCCGGTCGGTTGCAGGCGCGGTATTTATCGGGCTTTTTACAGCGTTCATCCCACTTCCAGGTCAAATGATCATCGCCGCTTTCCTAGCCATTGGCGCGCGTTGTAACATCGCTATCGCAATCACCTTGGTGTGGATCACAAACCCATTTACGATCCCACCAATATTTTACTTCTCCTACCGATTAGGGGCATGGTTGCTCAACATGCAACTAGAAACCGACTCAATCGAATTGGCTTGGTTGTGGAGCAATTTTGGTGCAATTGGTTATCCGCTAATTTTCGGATCGTTAGTGTGTGGTTGGGTGACAGGAATTACCGGATGGGTGTTAACGCGGGTACTATGGCGCTTGCATGTCATCACCCGATGGCATGCACGACGAGAACGAATAGCTATACGGAACTCTCCAACACCAAAAAACTAGTGCAAGGCAGCAACAGGATCCATAGCTGCAGCACGTTTCGCTGGCAGTAATGCCGATAAACAACACAACCCCAGACTCATAGCCGCAATAAAAACGACATCAGTCGCAAGCACTTTGACGGGCACCTCGACGAACAATGAGCCATCCAGTAAATGCATGCCGGATACGGCCTCTACAACATCTAGAATTTCATTGACACTGAAGGCGGCCCAAATCCCCAAAACCAAGCCTAATAGCGTCCCGACAACGCTGATAATCCCACCCTGGACAAAGAACACCCCGCCTATTAGACGCGCAGAACAACCCATGGTTCGTAAAATCGCTATCGTCTGTTTCTTATCGTTTACCATCATCGATTGCCCGGCCATAATATTGAAGCCAGCTACGCCGACCACCAAAGCAAGCAACACAAACATCATCGACTTTTCAAGTTGCACGGCTCTAAACAGCTCTCCATAACGGCTTTGCCATGAAGTGAATTTAGTTTTTGGTCGAGTTGCCTGGAACTGCGCAATAACTGCGTTTGCCTGCAGCGCATCGCGCAATTGAATTTGTATGCCTAGCTCGCCCATTGCAGCCCATGTCTCACTTTCGAAGCGTGATAAATTTAGCAACGCCAATGTGTAATCGGGTTCAGCCCCTAGACTAAAAGTATCAACGAGTCTGAACTTATAAACCTTGGGCAATACAGCGTTGCCATCTACCTCAACACTGATAAGCGAAAGCTCCTCTCCCACTGATACCCCCAGGGCTCGCGCTAATGGAACACCCAACGCAATACCCATGCGATCATCCATAAGCTTGTTGACAGATTCAGCTGTTAGGCCGGCAAGACCACCTAATTTTGTCGACGAACCATCCAGCCCATATAACGTTACGGGATACATTCTCGGACCAGAGATAACCGCCCCTAACCCCTGAAAGTAGTCGGCTACCGACGCGACTTCAGGATGCTTCCCAACTTCCAATTTCAGTTCGTCACTGACCTGGGCTTGGTCTACTGTAATATGAGGTAATGTCGACAATAGACGAGACTTGAGCTCCGCATCGAAGCCATTCATAACCGTGACGACCATCGTCAAAATCGTCACCCCTAACGCCAGGCCAACAAACGAGACCCAGGTAACAAAGCGGGCGAAGCCATTTGTTGAATGCGTCATCAAGCGCCAGGCCAGCTCCAGTGTTAGGGCTCTAGTCATGCACTAAGCTTCCGTTTTCTAGCCGCAGAGTCCGCGAAAAATTATTCAACATGCTTTTATCATGGGTCACGACCAAGAAGCCTGTGTCGTGTTGAGCTGCTAAATTGCTGATCATCTCCATAACTTGGTCTGCATTTTCTCGGTCCAGATTTCCAGTAGGTTCATCTGCGAGAACAATGCTCGGATCACCCGCAACGGCACGAGCAACAGCCACGCGCTGACGCTCACCACCAGACAACGCACCAGGAAGGTGTTCAACACGATCGCTCAGACCCACTTCTTGGAGTAGCTGGTACGCAAGCGCGGTGCTGTCTGCAACACCTTGACCCGCAATCCTGAGTGGCATGGCGACATTCTCTAGCGCTGTAAACTCGGCTAGCAGGTGATGGTTTTGGTACACAAACCCCATCGATTGGGCTCGAACCTTGGCCCTCGAATCATTGTCGGCACTTACCAGATCAACACCGTCAACCCAAACGTGCCCAGCATCAGCCGAGTCCAAACCAGCGAGAACGTGTAGCAACGTACTCTTACCAGAACCTGACCGGCCAACAATCGCGACCTTTTCTCCGCGCAATATTTCGAGGCCAACTGATTTCAAGACTTCGATGGTGGCCTCGCC
>JBNMMV010000238.1:0-6621 GCA_051270205.1 Limisphaerales bacterium | reverse complement strand
AAGTGATGATCATGTCGACTGCGGAACTTAGTGTTTTTAACTTTGATGTCATCAAAAATCCATACGAGGTTTATCGCAAACTCCGAGATGAGGCGCCAGTTCACTTCGAACCGACATTAAACGTCCATGTGGTTACCCGCTACGATTTGGTGCGCCAAGCCATAAGCGATACCGATACGTTCTCTAGCCGATTCGACAAGTTTCTCGCTGCAGGCCAGGAAATGATGTTCGCTCAGGCGGCGCCAGAGGTACAACAGCGGATTATCGAAATCAACCAAGCGATGATTCCGCTGCCACCTACCATGCTTACCTTAGATGAACCCGAGCACACCCAGTACCGATCTTTGGTCAACCAACTTTTTACCGGCTCGCAAACTAAGGCCGCAGAAGGGTCAGTGAAAGCAGTCATCGATTCGACCATTGAAAAAATGGGCGAGCGAGGGGGTGATCGAATAGATGCTGAATTTGTTGCTGAATTTGCCTTCCCCGTGCCATTGCAGATTATCGGTGACCGCTTAGGCATACCAGAGGAAGACCGACCATTCTTTAATCGCGCAGCAACCGATGCGGCATCCGCTTTGCGTTTGACACCGCTCAGCGGAGAGGAAATGGCAGATCGGGCGCAAGTCAGTTTGGATCTGCAACGTCTGCTGGTGAGAATTATTGAGGACAAAAGAATAAACCCCACCGACGACATGATTTCCATTCTTGCAGTCAGTCGGCTGGTAGAAGCAGATCGCGAACTCACCGACGGTGAGTGTATTAGCATTCTCAATCAGTTCTTAGTCGCTGGACACGAAACCACTTCTTCGGCTTTTGGTTGGGGCATGTTGTTGCTTTGTCAGCATCCGCACATTCAGGACCAGATCCGCGGTGATGACAAATTAATCAAGGTGTTTTGCGAAGAGGTTTTGCGCCTGGAAGCACCCGTACAGGGGCTGCCGAGGTTAGTCACCAAAGACACAGAGTTGGGGGGCTTTCCGCTCAAGGAAGGCGAACTCATCATGCTGCGTTATGGCGCGGCGAACCGTGATGAACGACAGTTCGAAAACCCAGATGAATTGAATATTCATCGGCCTAAGGCTGGCTCTCAGCTAGCCTTCGGTGCAGGTGTGCACTTTTGTATCGGTGCGCCGTTGGCCAGACAAGAACTTAATTTGGGCTTCAAGGCATTGTTAGAAGTCGGGAAAGATTTCCGTATGGTCGAACAAGCACCAGAGTCGGAAGTGAGTTTTATTTTGCGAAATTTGCCCAGCTTGCAGATTCAATTTTCACCCAGAACATGAGGCTTAAGCCGGGGACAGAACTGCGTTCTGTCCCCTAATTTCAATGAATAATGAGGAGCGAGTTATGAGTTTAGCCATGTCTACGCAGGAGCGAGAAGCTTTCTTAGCCGATTTACACGTGGGCGTCGTTAGTATCGCACGAGCCGATCGAGGTCCGCTGACCGTGCCTATCTGGTATGACTATGAACCGGGTGGAGACATCTGGATGATCACCAATGAGTCCTCCATAAAGGGTCGGTTGCTTAAGAACGTAACGCGCATCACCCTCTGCGCACAAACAGAAGCGGCACCCTACAGATATGTCTCGGTGGAAGGGGAGTTTTCGATTACCGCACTCGAAGAGGGGCAGACGTTGGCCATGGCGCAACGCTATTTGGGTGAAGAAATGGGCAAGGCCTATGCGAGTGCATCATCGGGCGGAGAATCGAGCATCGTTGTGCGGCTCGAAACGCAGAATTGGCTGACTGTCGATTACGGGAAAAGTGATTTATTGGAAGAGTAATTTTAGGAGTGTGTGATGAAGCTGATTGTTACGTTGCTGGGTGGCTTGCTATGGCTGAGTTCAGTTTATGTTTATGCCGATATTGCTCGGCTTGCGAACGGATTGCCTGACTTTTCGGGCACTTATGATGTGTCAACGCTGACACCACTACAGCGTCCGCAAGAATTTGGCGAGAATCTCTATCTGACGCCACAGCGAGCAGAAGCGATAATGCAAAGCAACCGCGAGCGAGTCGCCGCTCGGGATGCCAACCGTGGCCCGGTTACCGAAGCGCCTCCGGAAGGTGGCGCCCCTCCGATTGGTATAGGTGAGGAATTTCGAGAATCATCTGGCGCGGGAAATGTAGGTGGCTACAATAACTTCTGGGTTGACCCAGGTGACTCGGTTTTCACCGTCGATGGCAAATTCCGCACCTCTATTCTCATAGATCCACCTAATGGCAGAATGCCTTCTCCGACAGAGGCTGCTTTGAAGGCTTTTCAGGCGAGGTCGAAGCTTCGACGGCCCAACGACGGAACAGCTTGGTGGGTGTCAACTGAGGGAGTGGGTCCTTATGACGGTCCAGAGAGTTTAGGCATATCCGAACGCTGCATCGTGGGTTTTACGGGAGCGGCGCCAACCTTTCCAAGTTTGTACAACAACTTTAAGCGCATTGTGCAAAACGAAGATCATATGATGATCCTTATCGAGATGGTGCACGACGCGCGCGTCGTACGAATGAACTCTGAGCACCACCCCTCGCATATGAGGACGCACTTGGGCGACTCTATTGGTCGCTGGCAAGGAGACACATTGGTAATAGATACGACCAATTTTTTGCCACGCAGCGGTCAAGCCCGTGGAGGATCAGAGAATTTGCACGTCGTAGAGTCGTTTACTCGGCAACCGAGTGGAGATTTGCTCTATGCATTTTCCGTCAGTGATCCGAGCGTGTGGACTGCCGATTGGAGCGGTGAGTACGTGTGGCGAACGACGCCCGAGAAGGTTTATGAATATGCTTGTCATGAAGGCAACTATTCCATGGGTGGCATCCTACGAGGTGCGCGGCTGTTGGAAAGTGAAGCTCCAACTGCTGGTGGTGGAGACTAAACCGCGCCTGTTCCGAAAAGATAGATTTGATGTTTGTGCTATTCGATTCGGCATTCGAACTGAAGCTAGATATTGCACTTTCGGACCGGCGCGAGCGACAGGCCGAAATGCTTTTAATGAAAATCCTTAGATCAACCGCCTGGATCTCGCTGAGCCTCACGATGAATTGATGGGTTAAGTGTTCTCCCTTGTTGGCGAGGATACGCAAGGAGCATAGGCGCTGCCAGTGGCTCTGGTTTTGTCGATCAGCTTGCGCCGGAGTTTCGAATCGCCAACGCCTCCACGATTGTCGGCATCACAAATGTACCGCTGGGCGGGTTAGTAGGCGGTGCTCGATTCTAGCGGCGATGAGTTGGAGCTCGATGGACTGAAATTTGCGGCACGCTGGTCTGCAAAAGTCGGCGCGAGCTCGGTGGCTGGGTCTCCAGCAATACGGGTACCCCTCAATTGCCGAGGATAGTTTGTGTCGTATGGCCGCGCTCGATGCATAAGACAGCGATTATCCCATACAACAAGATCACCGACTTGCCAGCTGTGGGTATAAACACGCGGTGATTGACACGCCTCCATCAATAATTTGTCGAGCAGAAGCTCGGATGCTGGTTGTGACATGCCTGGTATCCCGTAGGCGTGACGACCGGTGTAAATGGATTTTCGGCCGGTTTCCGAATGGGTTTTGATAATGGGCCGCAACGGCGCACCTTTGTCATGAAGGCCATACAGGTTATCGGTCTTGTGGGTATAACCGGCTCGAGACTGGGAGTAGTAGAGCGAATGATAGGCTGATAAGCCAGTCAGTTCAGCTTGTTGCGTCGTAGACAATGCGTCCCAGGCTGCGCGCATGTCGGCAAACTCGGTTTCCCCGTCCTCTGGCGGCAGGACGATTGCACTGAGCATTGCCACTTTGGATGCTAAAGGCATATAGGTACTGTCGGTATGCCACCCCTCGTTGCCACGCAAAATCTGATATTGGTATTCATCGGGACGAGCAACGCTACCGTCAGCCTTACTGTTGGAAATCGGGACATTGGCGCCGTTTTGTTTGGGCGACAACTTTTCCGGAGTACCAAACCGCTGTGCGAAATGAGCCTGTTCGTCGTCAGTTAGATGTTGCCCAGGAAAAATAAGCACACCGAAGTTTAGAAATGCTTCGTAAAGTGTTTTCCAAGTTGAGTCAGAAAGTTCGGCCAGGTCTACATCAGTAACGGTGGCACCTAATGATCTTTCAGTCGGAGAAATGAGCATGACGTAGTGTCTCAAAATACAGTGGGATAGATCTTAGCAAGAAGTCTAGGTTGACGGGCTCGAAAATGGTTCTAAGATGACCGGCTTTTTATAACTTAAAAGATGACCGGCTTTTTATAACTTAAAGATGGCCATTAGCCGATCCAAATTTAGGGGCATCTAGTTCAATGACGTTGTTTGATTTTCATTTTGGCCAATCCCCTAAATCGGGTTTGGAGAATCCGGGTTCAAGGAATCCGGGTCCAGAGAAAGTGGCGATCCATGTACCCCTGCCGCACATCGATTGCTGCGCGCAGGAAAATTGGAATTTGGCACCGGGCGAGACAATGACAGTGTTGCAAAGTCAGCCGCTGAGCACGGATCTTAATATTACGGAGGCGACTGAGGCGCTGTACAAGGATTTGTTGGAACGCTGTCCTGCGGGGTCGATCTATCGAATCTGGAACTTTGTGCCCAATATAAACGCTCGTTTTGGTGCTATTGATCAGTACATGATGTTCTGCAAAGGCCGAGCGCTTGCCTATGACGCGGCGGACGTCGCCGACGCTGAATTGGCGGCGGCATCAGCATTGGGGTATCAAACCGACCATGAAGGTGGACATGGCTATCCTATTCTTGCGGTTGTTTTAACAGGCCCAGAGTTGGTTGTCGCTATCGAAAACCCGCAGCAAACGCCGGCCTACCAGTATCCGCAGACTTATGGCCCGAACGCCCCTAGCTTTGCTAGAGCTATTGCGGTCAGCGATGGTCGTTTCCTCGCCTCTGGAACGGCAAGCATCGTTAATAGCGAATCAATGTTTCCGGCTCAGCCGCAAAGCCAGGCAGTTTTAGCCGCAGAGAATCTACTACTTTTACTCGAGCAAGCAAATATTTCGGTCGCCGAGCAACCGGCAGTGCTGCGTGTCTATGTAAGAGACCCAGATCATTGGCAAGAAGTTCGAACAGGAATCGAGGCTCGACTGCCACTTAATCAAATGCAGGTCTGCGTGGTGCAAGCAGAGATTTGTCGCCCGGAATTACTGGTAGAGCTAGAACTGTCGATCTGGTGATCACTCATCCCTACGTTGCCTTTTGGCTGGCGTCCCTGTAGCTTTTCGAATCATCAAATTTTGGAGAGCGCGACATGGCTGAGTACATTCCACCGAGCATCGATTGGGTGCGCAAGCAAATCGAGATTTATGAAGCAAGTGGCGGCACCGAGGGCGTTACCCTTATGGATACCGGCATGCCCTGCATCATCGTTACGCATACTGGCAATCAGACCGGAGCGATTCGCAAGATTGCACTGATGAAGGTGGCAGATGGTGATAATTACGTTCTAATTGGCTCTATGGGTGGCGCGCCGAAGAACCCAGTATGGGTTTATAACCTGAGGGCGAACTCAGAGGTTGAAATTCGAGATGCCACTGACGTGACGGCTATGCGTGTCCGCGAAGTTGAGCAAGGTGAGGAACGCCAACGCCTTTGGGACTTAGGCGTTGCAGCATATCCTCCCTATGCGGAATACCAGGGCAAGACCGATCGTGTTATACCGGTTTTCATAGCTGAGCCCGTATAGCGCCCTTTAGCGCCCTTTAGCACTCTTTAGCACTAGGAGGAGGGGATATACCAAATCGCCGAGGTCCAACCGCGTTCTTGAATTGTCGTTTTCAAGTCCGCGCGAGGTGGGACACCGGCGCGAATGGAATCCCAAGTCGACCAGCGACAAGTTGGATTCTCGAGGGCGCGAACGTAGTAAAATGATCGATGGGCAGGATCGAAGTCTGGGTCTTGCCATACTGCCGTCAATTCTGAATCCCCCGAGTCCTCGCTAATGGAGCAATCCGTTAGGCTCACAGTGGCGCCATTGTCTGGACATCGTTGTGTTTGTGAGTCCACTTGTCCGCCATCCGCGCAAGCGACATCAATTACTTGTTCGTGGTGCTCGCCGTCAATGGTCCAGCCTTTGACTATTTGGAGTCTTTGTAGCGGGGCTGAATTCGGGTCTTGTACCGCAGAAGCGATGAGCGTTGGTGCTTGATCATCGCGGGGCAGTAGTTCAGACCCCATGGCCACGCCTTCGGCATAAGCACGGGTTAGACCGTCTGCTTTTTCCAAGATATCTGATTCCCAACCATATCCGGCAAACAAACGAACTTTAATGCGTGGCCCCGAGGTTGCGAAGGTTTCTTTGCGGCGGAATGCCCGGTAGATGGCATCGCGAGTATTCTCTTCCGCCCAGACGCCGGTTAGACCGGAGGCACCCCAAGTTTCATACGCACCCGTTGCGTAGTTACGGCCGTTGATCACCTTTACGTTTACTCGACCGGCTGACTTGATGATTTCAGCATCACCATCGGACAGCGGGACTGAGCCACGTCTGCCACCGTTGGCATCTAGAATGCCTGCCTTTGAAAAGTAAGTTTCTTCGTCTAGAGATGAGGCACCGGTATGTGTGTCCGAGGCGCCAACGAAGCCAAACTGGTAGGCGTTGGTTATGCCGCTATCAGCTAGAGTGAG
>JBNMMV010000237.1:0-6656 GCA_051270205.1 Limisphaerales bacterium | reverse complement strand
TGAAGTGTGGAAAGCCTTCATCGTAGACCCCGCCTGGCTGGCCTTACTGGCCAAATACCCAGTACCTATTACGGCTGAAGTCTACATGATGAGCGCGACTGACTATTCGAAGCTGAAATAGCTCAGCGCGGCGTGATACGCCGCTTCACCGAAACTAGTTAGTGCTTGTCCCGAAAGGACATTTTTGATTATGGAACGCCTTAGGGATTTGAACTTGTGTTAAACATTGCGCCATTAAACCCAAGCCGTACGCAGAAAAAAGACCTGGCGTCCTCGCCAGGGCTATTTTCGGAGAAAGGGCACCGCGGAGCGGCACCGGGCTGGCGCAGTGTTTAACACAAGTTCAAACGCCGAATCGAATACCAAACACATAAACTTTATCCTTTCGGGACAAGCACTAGTTAAGACGAACCGCGCTTGTTGCCTAGAAAGCCGGGGCCAGGACGGGGAGGCCGTGCTCGTATCGCCTCCTCATTGGGTTCCGTGCCCCATCCGGGGGTGTCATCTAGATGCAAATAGCCATCGTGTATATCTGGCAGGCGAGTAAAAATTTCGTGGTCCCACGGCAGCCTGTCGATGTCTGTTTCCATGATTCGTAGGTTGGGAACAGCAGCGGAAAAGTGCGCGTTCATCATGGTGGACAAGTGACCATAGAAATTGTGTGGCGCAACGTTGACCTGAAAGGCATCTGCTGCTGCCGCAATTTTCATCGATTGCCAAACGCCATTCCAAACCGCATCGACAATCGCTACGTCCATTGCCTGATGCTGGAAATAGGGTAAAAACTCACCGAGTCCAAGCAGTGTTTCACAGGAGCTAATGGGATGCGGGCTGTGATCACGAATATAGGCCAAGGCCTCGGCGTTCGGCGTATCGATTTCCACCCAGAAAAGATCGTCGTTAGCCAGGGCCCGGAGAATCTTTAAGTAACCCTCGGTTTTGGCGTTAAAGTTGAGATCCAACAGAATATCTACATCGTCACCGGCACCACTTCGGAACGCAGCTAAGTGGGCCTGCAAGTCTTGTATGACATCCCGCTCTACGTTGAGCTCAGGCTCAAAAGGAAAGTTAAAACCAGGCGCCCAGCTTCGTACTTTGTCGGTGCCAAATCGAAATATGTTGGTTTTTAAGGCAGAAAAACCTTTTTCTCTTACCTCCTCACCCATCGCCTTGACGTCGTCCAAGGATTTAATGGCGGGCGGATAGAACTGCGGTGCGGTAATACGCCAAGTTGCGCAATGCGACCAGTAGACACGAATTTTATCGCGCACCTTACCACCCAATAGATCGTAACAGGGTACCCCAAGCACTTTGGCCTTGGCATCCAGCAGCGCATTTTCGATAGCGCCAATACCCTCGGCGATGACGCCACCCTGGGCAGGTCGAGTTGCACCAAACATCGAAGCGAAAATCTTCTCATGCTCCATCACGCTGGCGCCGATCACGCGCGCGCTCAAAGAATCGATGACGCTGGTCACACCCGGCGATCCAAAGCCTTCGTCGTACTCGCTCCAGCCCACTGTGCCGTCTTCCGCCGTCACTTTCACAAAGTGATAGTTTCGCCACCCCGCATCACAGTGCAGTGTGGTTAGATCCTTAATGTTCAACAGCATCTCCTTGTAGTTGTAGCACTGCAGTCATCCTAACCTAATCTCGCCACAACCTAATCCCCCCATAACCAGCGCAGAGACTCAGCAAACAATGCACCGCCATGATGCAAGCTATGACCGGACTCGCCAAAATCGAAACGGCAGTCGTAACCTGCAAACTCGAGCGCAGCGGCCATTTGTTGATTGGCTAATGGCCAGTTACCTAGCAGTATGTCGGCATCCTTTTTACCTGACGTCAGAAATACTTTTGTGGGGTTACGCGGCGTTGTACGCACCAGGTAAGGATAGTTGTGGCCACCACGAATGTTCACAAACGAGCCACAGTGACTCATCACCAAACCAAATGCGTCTGGGAAATGCCATGCGGTGTTAAAGGCGCAGATCCCGCCACTAGAGATTCCACAAATCGCCCGTTGCAAAGGGTCTGAGGTAATAGACACACCCAGCTGATCCGCGGCAAACGGGATTAACTCCGTATTCAAGAATTTGCCAAACAACGGCGTGAGGCTGTCGTACTCGAAACTCCGTTGGTCCATGTTGGCCCGGTTAATGTCGGTGGGCGGCCCGCCCTCTTGTTCTTCTTCCCGGCGTCCCGGCATAGCAAAAATCGCCGCCATGGGTGGGATCTCGCCACTGTGAATAAGGTTGTCTAGCACCCTTACCGCGCGCACCGGCCCGGTTGGATCAGCGTAGCCAAGACCATCGTTGAACACCATCAGTGCCAGTTTATCGCCACTCTTCGTTTGCGCGGGTTTATATAAGCCAATGTCACGGAATGTCTGCGCAAAAACTTTACTGTCTGACCAGTGCTGCACGACCTCATAGCTGCCCTCTTTGACACCCTCAATCGGATAGGCTTCAACGCACGGTTGATACAACGCATCTTCTGGAACCTCAAGTGCGTCGATTATTTCCATGTTCGAGCGACCATTCACCTCGTGCATAATCGGGGTATTCTGATCTAGTCCCAGACGCTTATAGTCTTCTAGTTCCATGGCGATTGTTCCTCTTTACGCGGTGTGCTTTCCCCCACTTTACGAACAACGCTCCAAAAAAGTAAGTGGTGAAAGCGCTACTTCTATGAAATCTCGCTGATCAACGGTATCTTTCAAACTTAACTTTCAAACTTAACTTTCAAAGCTAATTCGCGAATGAGGGAGCACAACGATGGCGAGGTACCACAGCGAACAGATCATCAGCGCCAACGGAATCGAGATTTGTACCGATGCTTACGGCGAAACAAGTGACCCGACGATGTTACTCATTATGGGTGCAGGTGCCTCAATGGTTCTGTGGGAGGAGAATTTCTGTCAACAACTCGCCGACCACGGCAGGTTTGTGGTGCGTTTTGATAACCGAGATGTAGGTCGGACCACGTGTTGTCCACTCGGCGAACCAAATTACTCCATGCAAGATATGGCAGACGACGCGGTGGCTGTGCTCGACCATTACGGTGTCGACCGAGCGCACATCGTCGGCGCATCAATGGGTGGCATGATTACCCAGCTTGTGGGATTAAATCATCCGCAGCGAGTTCTGAGTCTTATAGCCATCATGTCATCTCCCAACCCAGGCGCTGTTACCGATGCGATGGAAAGGTCGGTCGGAATTGAAGGCAAGGACGCGGCGGAATCTCTCTCTGCACCCTCCGCTGAAGTTCTAACAGCTGCTATGGCCGGCGCCACCATCGACTGGAGTGACCGGGCAGCGGTACTACAAAATCGTGTGGATATGTTTAAGGTGCTGAGTGGCTCCGCATACCCGTTCGATGAACCCTCACGTCGAGAACTCTATGGTCGCGAAATCGATCGGGCTGCCAACCCTTCCAGTGCGCAAAACCACGGATTAGTGGTCGGCTTGACGGAGCGTTGGCACCATCGACTCGGTGAGATCAAACACCCCACCTTAGTAATCCATGGCACAGAGGACCCCATACTCCCCATAGATCACGGTGAGGCAATTGCCAGCGGTATAACAGGGGCAATACTTTTATCCTTACCCGGGGTTGGGCACGAAATACCTGATGGTGTCTTAGATGTTGTTATCCCCGCCATCGTCGACATTAGCTCTTAGTTGCTGGCGGAATAGACTGGCGCATTTGTTCAAGCCCTCAGCAAGAGTCTTAGGTATGTTTGAGCCTATATAAACAAAGGCACATTTCATGCAAACCTACACCGGGCAATGTCACTGTGGCGCCATCGGCTTTTCAGTCAGCGCAGAGATCAAAGATGTATTAGAGTGCAATTGCTCAATATGCAAAGCCACAGGTTGGCAGCTCACTTTTGTTGCTGCAGATCAATTTGAACTAACATCGGGCGGCGACGCTTTGACAGACTATGTGTTTGCCAAACAACACCTACATCACCCTTTTTGCAATAAATGTGGGGTGCACGCGTTCAGCTGGGGTGACGGAGACGATGGTGCCAAGATGTACTCGGTTAACACACGCTGCCTTAACGAATTTGACGTCAGCGCGGTAGACATCAATCAGTATGATGGTGCTAGTCTGTAGCCTTGTATCGTTGTGGTGATACGCCAACGACCGCTTTGAAGTCCCTGGTGAAATGGGCTTGGTCGGCATAACCCAGATCAGCCGCGATGCTCGCCAAGGTTGCACCTTCTGACCCTTGCACGCGTTCCAGAGCATCTTGCAGTCGAATACGCTGAATGACCCATTTGGGCGAAACACCAATGATTTGTGAAAACTTCCTTTGCAGCGACCTAACAGATACACAGGCGCTCTCCGCGAGATCAGCTACAGAGCCAATTGATTGATCCCGTTCAATTAGATCATAACAAGCCTTCACAACATCAACGTCCTTCACCTGACTCGGCAAATGCGAGACGAACAACTGATCTAATACACCCGCCATTTCTATCTCGTTCGTTCTCGAAAAGAGATGCTGTTCAAAAGCAGTTAGATCAAGGTTTGGAAAAACCGTATTCACCGGTATCCGTTTATCACACAATTGCGATTGGTCCTGCGGAAGAAAAGGGTAAAACGCCCCGGGGTAAAGCCTGACCCCAAACACACGCCCGACTCCCTCTAACCGCCTAACGAATCGACCCTTGAGGACACACACCACTTCCGAGTGATTGGGCTCAAAGGCGACATGTACGCAGGGATAAGGCAATGTTTCTTGAACAAAGACCTCGCCTTCAGGCAAGTGCCAAGCCACAGTCCAAAAGTGCTCGACAAAAGGCGCAAGCGCTGCAGACGGCGCAAACCTAGCAGTCGTAAACTTGCGCTGTCCTTTATTGGGGTGTAGCACCCCTTTTCCAATACCAGTGTTAATTTTAACCATCTGATCATGATCGTAACCCAACGATCCACATGGCACACTAGGCATAAGACTAAGGGAAACTATGAACATCTTAAAATCGAATATTTTGCTTACGCTGACACTTTTGACCAGTGCAACATTGCTGGTCCAACAAGCACATTCGGCAGAGCGTGAGATACGGGTTACCAAAGCAGAACGAGTAGGCATGTCTAGCGAACGACTGACACGCATAGGCCGTGGTATGCGTCGTTTGATCGATGCTGACAAAATTCCCGGCACTGTCACATTGGTGGCCAGAAGGGGCGAAGTCGTGCATTACGAGGCTAACGGTCTGCGTAACATCGCAGCAGGCCTGCCTATGGAAAAAGACACGATATTCCGTCTTTATTCCCAGAGCAAACCAGTCACCGGCGCCGCCATCATGATGCTCTTCGAGGAAGGTCACTTTCTGCTCACAGACCCAATTGCCAAGTATTTACCCGAATTTGCAAATATGCAGGTTTACGTCGGCGAAGAAAACGGCGAGATGCAGACCACGCCGGCAGGTGCCATCACCATCCAGCACCTACTCACCCACACCTCCGGCTTAACCTATGATTTCTTCCCTACCCCGGTTGGTAAGATGTATGTCCATGCCGGGGTTCTTGGCTCGGCACCGGGCAATTCATCTGCCAACCTAAAAGAGTGGAGCACAGCGTTGGCTAAACTCCCGCTTGTCGCCCAACCTGGAACTGAATGGAATTATAGCGTCGGTATGGACGTGCTTGGTCGTCTCGTCGAAGTAGTCTCTGGACAATCGTTCCGTGAGTTTCTCCAAGCCCGTATCTTCGCGCCTTTGGGCATGACAGACACAGATTTCTATGTACCCGCTGAGAAGCTACCTCGGTTCGCTGCGAACTATATGCCTAAGCCAGGTGGTGGAATGCAGCTGGCCGATGATCCGAAAAACAGTCCCTACAGTAAGTTACCTGCGCTGGAAATGGGGGGCTCGGGGCTGGTCGGAACTGTAGGTGACTATCTGAAATTCGCCCAAATGTTGGCGAACAAAGGTGAATATGAGGGCACCCGATTACTCGGCAGAAAAACAGTAGAGTTTATGACATCAAACCACCTAACCCCTGAGTTTCCTGATGATCCGCTAACCAGCCTGTTCGGTATGTTGGGCGGCGGGTACAGAGCCTGGGGCGTTGGATTTGGTATCACAGGTTCGGTTGTGACCAACCCCGCCACATCGGGACTACCGGTTTCAAAGGGTACCTATAGTTGGGGCGGCGCTGCGACAACGCACTTCTGGATCGACCACGAGGAAGAAATTGTCGGGCTCGTGCACACCCAATTGCTACCCGACGGAACCTACCCAGTTCGTGAATTGATGCAGCTCCTCACCTATCAAGCCATCATCGACTAACCAATCTTCAGTGCACGTTAAGCCTGGCTTGGTTGTTAGCCAGCCAGGCTCATGCCGATACCAATCAACGAGCCTACCAAAAGCACCACCGTAGTGAGGAAGCCACTAACAAAGCCAACCGCGCGGGTCGAAGGCTCTTTCACATAGGCCAACGAATACAATATGCGACCAACCAAGAACACGCAGCCAATGGCCGCGCCATAAACTGGGCTTACGAAATAGGAAAAAATCCACAACACTGGAATGAACACAATCAGTTGTTCGAGCGTGTTTTGCTGTACGCGAAACAAGCGTTCCCATTCAGCGTTGCCGGTGGTCGCCGGTGCTTCTACACCATATTTAGAACGACTCAAA
>JBNMMV010000236.1:0-6675 GCA_051270205.1 Limisphaerales bacterium | reverse complement strand
CCGATGGATTGACTGGATATCTTGTTGCTCTACTTGCTTTATCGGAACGAAGTGCATAAACGTCCTTGCCCAATAATTAGCACCTCCACATGCCTCCATAACAATGGTGCAAATAGGCAGGTTGGCAATGTGGGCCGTCAGCTTCGCCCGGGGCAGCCGTTTCTTGAGAATCGGCTTACCGGCAGAGTCCACGCCGTGAAGTTGAAACGTATTCTTTGCGATATCAATACCCAGTACATCTATGTTCATAATGATCTCCCGTTAACAGTAAAGTCTTCGGGGATCTTAGATCGAAAGTTCCCGGTCGGACTAGTAAGGGTGGGGATGGTTCATTACATTAGTACCCGCGCGACGGTTCTGAATCCTTCATATGCGAATGCCGGGCGGATGCGCTCGCAGTCTTGCTCTGTAACGCCTTCGGTGCGGGCGATGGCGTGCCAGCGTGCCTTTACCGTTTCTTCCATTTGATCAATGAGCGCTTTGGCTTCGTCGGGCTCGACGTGGAATCTGATGCACTGGGTGACCAGGTTATCGGCATTGGCGGCGCGGCCATGATCGCCGCAGGTTAGTGCAAGGTCACGGTTTTGTGTGCTGACCGGTGTTGAGGGCGTGAGGTCGTAGGCCGGTGAGAGTTTCCAGTCGGTGTTCATAGCGATGATGGCATGGTTGCGCGGGTGATCGTCATCGTTGGAGATGAGGGCATTAAAGACCATGCGGCGGAATAGTTCCGGGGCATCTTGTTTGGGCTGGGATGAAAGGCGGCGCAGTTCTTCGGCGAGTACGATGTACGACCACTTATCACGCTCGTTCTCATCAGCGCGCAGCAGGGTTAGCGCACTCAGCATGCGCGCGCGGCGGTAGCCTTCATCGGTTTTTTCACGATCGAAGCGTTTGACCAGCAGAGCGTCGCGATCGCCGATTGTCGTGCGTTTGCTGGTGGCAACCTGGATGCCGCACTCGTTTGCCAGGAGCAACATGGCGCGCTCGATCTTAGCGTAGTCCCACTTGTCATCAGCGCGGTTGAATTTTGCGATCCACAATCCTTCATTGTCTTCGACGACAACTTTAGGGCGCGCGCCGCCCATGGAGGTGCCGCCGAGCAGTTCCTGTGCTTGCTGCGCGTCCGGATCATCTTGCGGAATCTCTTCATCAGCGATGATTGCGTCGGCAACTTTTTGCAGTTTTTCAAGATCCATCGTTCGGTTGTATGCGCGTAGCGGGGCGGGTGGCTCCACGTTCAGCCCGAAACCGAGTGCTCCGGCCCGGTCGTCCGGGGAGTGGAGCAGGTAATCCAGTTCGCTTAAGGAGGCAGTTTTTGTGTGTCTTTCGATGATGCGGCGGCCCCAATAGTCCGGGCTCGCGTCGCGCAGCGCGCCGAAGAGACCTTTGAGACCCTGGGTCTCGTAGGTGGTGTCATCGAGTTTGAGATCAATCGGATCGATCGGTACAGCGTTCACGTTGTCGCGATAGCTCTTTCCGTAAATGAATTTGCCGGTCGGGACACCCTGGCGGTTTGTCTCCAGCACGAATTTTCCTGCCGTGGTAAAGCAGGTCTCACTGGGCAGGGTGATGTAGACGAAGCATTCGCTGTTAGAAGTCATCATCGAGTCCTCTGCTGGATTGCGTGCGGGCGCGTTCGCGCGGCTCTGAGAGCGCCAGTCCTTGGCTATCTTCCGATGGTTCGGCAAGCGCTTGCCAGGACCCGAGTAGGTCATAGACCCAAAGCAAGGCGGTATAGACGGCAATGGCGGTGGTCACTTTGCCTTTTTCGGCATCAGAGACGGCGCGCGGACCGGTGCCGATCTTGTCGGCGACCTGCTCAATGGTGAGATTGCGGCGCAGTCTGGCTGTGCGGAGGTTTTGGCCGAGGTGCTTGATGGCGCTCTCAACGGCATAGGGCGTGGCATTTGTTAATGTGTTTTTGGCGGTCATCTGCTCTTAAGGGTATTCTAAGTTAATTTATCTGCTCTTAAGAGCGTATAGCGATTCTTTCCGGGAGTCAATAGAAATGCTCTTAAGGGCGTTTAAAAGAGCTTAACATGCTCTTAAGAGCAGGTTAAAGCTGTTTTGTTGGTAGGGAATAGCCTTGTACATACAAGGTGGGGCCGCGCAGCTTGCTTCTCATCGGGCTTACCTGTGCATGGCGAATTGGTAGTTAGGCCGAATGCGGCGTTTGGAATAAACCTCGGCAATGGGATTGCCAGCGATAGTCGTTGATATTTGTGGATGTCTGTTTGGCTCGTCGGCCGAACGTCGCTGGTGATTGCCCCGAAAGTGCAGCATGCGTTCGATGTCTGTTGTAGTAATCTTTGAAGTCGTCGAGCTTCCTGGCTAGATCGAGCGGATTCCAGAAGGGCGCGCGGTCCAAATATTCACGTCGAATCGTGCCGATGACGCGCTCGATAAAAGGGTGTGACATAGGAACGTAAGGCACAGACTTAATTTCCTTCACATCCAGTATTCTCAGGTTCGCTTGCCAGCGATGAAATTTAAATAGTGGATCGTTGTCGGTGCTTAGGAGGCCGTCTTTGCTGTGGCCCAAGAGCGATAGCCAAGAGGGACCCTTTGGACCTGGCCGTTTGTTACCCTTGTTGGAAAACAGGCGGCTGTATTTCCGTTCTACCAAGGCTCGATGAAACCTTAAGAGCGTAGAAGGCTTAACAATCACCGCGGTCATTAGGCGTCTGTGTGCGGAAAATAACAGAGACAGTCCGCCAAAGATGAACCGATCGCTTGTCTTTAGGTTCGGTGCTTTACGCCTTGATCGAGCCAGTACGATAAGTTGGTGTTTGAGGATCAGATTCTCGGCGATGACACTTTTTACGCCGCCTGACGTGAGCAATCTCGCGGCTAGTACCAATAGATGAATGACAAGCAGAAAAAAGGACGTCATACCGCCCATCCTAGATAAGTATTTGGGTACTACAAGACTGCTATTTTCTTTGATATGTTGCTGTGACTACCAATTCGCCGTGCACACGTTCACACAGTGCATCTAGCCATTGGCTCTCGTCGCGCCGATCAACAGCGTGTACATGAAAAACAGACTTTGCGATATCTACTCCGGCTCGGGTAATCTTCATCTTGGGCTTCTCCTCATCTTCTTCTGAATGGCTTCTTCGTGATAACCATTCTGGCGCATCGACGCCGGTTTGTAAGGTGAGGAGGAGTCCATCCCATTGGTTTAGTACTACGGCCTAATAACGGACCCTGCCTCTACTCTTGAGTGTTTTCCAGAGGAGAATCTTCGTCGCTTCTGAACAACAGCAAGTAAAAATTATGGACGCTGACAAACAGGCCATAAAGAAGGCCTATGAGGAATGTAAGTTGATGATATGCGATAAGGGCGCACGCACTTGCGATCAACGAAGCATAGATGAAGATGCCGACGGTCCCAATCATTCTCTGGCTGAGAACTACAGCATTATCGTACTTAAGGCCCCTAATCAGAAATAGGCCATGTGCTATTGCGTGGAAGCAGAACAACAATCCGTTCGATACTCTCCAGACGGTCTCGGATTGAAAATCGGCGAGCGAAACGACAAGCGGTATAAACGATCCGGAAAGAACCATTATGCTGGGTTCAACCAATGTGCGAAGTTGTAACCTCTCAGCGCTAGACCATCTACCACTCTCTGAACGACCAAGCGTGACAACGACACCACCAAACCCAATTAGTGCGATGGCTATCTGGGCGATAGCCATCAGTACTTCTTCATTGAGATTCAACATCAGACGAGGACGCCACATACAATTCGGTAGCACATTATAATCTATTAGTGCGTATTTCTAGCCGTACAGACATATTTGCGAACGACTTCAATGGGTAAAAAGGCGAACCCAGCGGATTGAATCTGAACGGCTGATTTGCTCTGTCGTGTGAGGTAGATCACAAGAAACCGCCGATTTCCTCATAGCCGACGCTCAGCGGGTCGCTGCAACCGTCAGAAACCGGCCGCAAAGGAGACGTAGTAGTCACTACCATAGGCGGCTTCCAACGGCCTTCGAAGCAGTCGAAATCGCGAGCCCTATTTGAACCCTTGTTGCTCGTCCCACGTCTTCAATCGGGTAGGCACGTAGTTATCGAAGTGCTCCCAATAAGGCATGCTTGGGTACTGACAAGTTAACGCTTGCGGCTTTCAGAAAGTGGGAATATGGAGTCAAATGCGGGCATGAAATTACATGCAAGTGGGGATATCCGTTCGAGAAAAGGCAAAACTATGTGTTTTGTGTAACCCTGTCCCATGGGAAAAGTTAACTTGTCAGTACCAGCGCCAATGATCAGGACCTCAAATTTTCGGGTATCCCGGTTTTCTTGTCCCATGTCAGCGTACCCCTTGCGCGAAAGATCCTTGGACCGAATATAGCTGACGGATGCGGGGGTGACTACAGAGTTAACGCTCATTAGGGGGGCCTCGCCCGGCGTGCTGCAAAGTACTGACAAGTACAAGCCAGCCGGTTTCGGCAACTAACAGACAATCGCTTCAGCTCAGCATTCAGTTAACTGAAACTCGATTAGATTTTAGCTTTGGCTTATTCTTTTCAGTATCAGCCTTGTTTCCACGGCTCTTGTTTCCACGGTCCTTCTTTCCACCGTCCTTCTTGGCGCTACCCTTGCTGGCAAATTTGTTTTTGCCATTGCTGGTCGAATTAAGCCCCTGAAATGATCCAACATCAGCACTCGCTCCTAAGCTTACCAACGATTTAAGTAACGCTTCCAATGGTTGCATAAAACCGGCATAACTCGCTTCTCGCTGGCTAATGGCTTCTAGATGCCTTTCCCACTGTGCCGTCATATCCGGCAGGCTGGCCGAATCTGGCAGGCAATCGATTAAAGCTCGACCAGGCTCAGTACTAACAATGTTCTTGCCGCTGCGATTTAGAAACTCGCGTTTGAACAATAACTCGATAACGCCCGCACGGGTTGCTTCGGTCCCTAGACCATCCGTGTCACGCAGAACTTTTCGTATTTCAGGGTCTTTAACGAAACGGCTTATGCCGGTCATTGCAGCCAGTAGCGTTGCGTCGTTAAACGGCAGTGGCGGTTGAGTAAGCTTGTCGCGTACTTCGGCTTCGGTACAATCGATGGCATCGCCTTTGTTCAATGTAGGAATGTTGTGTCTATCTAGCGCTTGATCGCTCTTGTCTCCTTGCTTGGCTTCTTGTTTGGGTGGGCCCTTTGGAAACAGTTCTTTCCATCCCATTTTCAGAGGCTTCTTCGAGCTGGCGGTAAACAAGCCGCCCTTTATTCGCACAGCAACCTTAACTTCGAGATAAACGTACGCAGGGAAGAATTGCGCACGATATTGTCGCGCAACCAATTCATAGATCTGTGCTTCGGCTCGGCTCAGACGTGAGGTATCGGCCTTCTTGGCGGTAGGAATGATCGCGTGGTGTGCACGCACTTTGGCATCGTTCCATGCGCGGCTATTGATACTCATGTCAACGCCAGTTGCTGGTTCGCTTAAGTTTGAGCAGTTTTGAGCAATAGCCCGAACAACATCCTCAGCTAAACCTTTTTGTTCGACGGGTAAGTAGCGACAGTCTGATCGAGGATAGGTCAGCAGCTTATGTTTTTCATATAGATCCTGACAGCCACTCAACACCTGCTGTGCCGACAATCCAAAGCGTCGCGCCGCATCGATCTGCAAAGCAGACAGATTGTATGGAAGTGGTGCAGGCTCCGATTTTTCCCTACTGCTATAGCTTTCCACGAAGCCAGATTGACCACCCACACTTTGTACGACTTTGTTTGCCAACGGTTTACTTATTACGCGACCATCACTGTCTTGATATTTTTGGCAGGCTTCCGCAGGTTGCCACTTCGCCAAGAATAGCGATCCACATTGGCATGAAATTGTCGCCCAAACCTCAAAAAAAGGCACAGCAACAAAATTCTCTATTTCTCGATCTCGTCGCACAACCAAACCGAGCACTGGAGTTTGGACACGACCCACAGAAAGCACACCATTGAAACCTGCGCGCTGGCCGGCAAGTGTAAAGGCTCGAGTCATATTGATGCCATATAACCAGTCGGCACGGCTGCGTGCCAATGCGGATGTGGCTAAGGGTACAAACTCACGATTGCTTTTCAACTGCTCGAGCGCACGCGTCACCGCAGTTGGGTTCATGTCGTTAATGAGCAGGCGCAGCACGGCCTGCTTTTTAGCAGCCGCTATTCCTGAGTGGTCTATCACTTCGTCCACCAGCAACTGCCCCTCCCGATCGGGGTCGCCGGCATGAACGAGTTGGTCGGCCTGCTTGATCAGCTTGCGCAGTATGGTGTATTGCTTACGCGTGCTGCTTTTAGGGTGTAGCTGCCACTTTTTAGGCACTATTGGTAAGTCTGCAGCGTTCCATTTCTTGAAGGTTTCGTTGTATTGATGCGGCTCAGCTTGCTCCAACAAATGTCCGATGCACCATGACACAACATCCCCATTTGCCGCCGTGATAAAGCCATCGCTTTTCTTTTGCGGTTTGGGTAGTACATCAGCTATGGCCCGGCCAAGGCTGGGTTTCTCAGCTATATAGAGTCTCAAAACGGTTTTGCAAACCTAAATACTGTATATTTGAACAGTATCCTATTGCAAGCCAGTGCGACGTTCAAGCCAAAGGTTTGAAGGATCTCCTTCTTAGATGACCCTTTGCATGTCCTGCTCTCGCTGACAGTACCTG
>JBNMMV010000235.1:0-6706 GCA_051270205.1 Limisphaerales bacterium | reverse complement strand
AGCATGACGCTCGAACACCTCAGGGTAGCGATCATCGCCATGACGTTCTTGGGTAGACATATGCGTGCGGCAAAAATAGTTCGCCAAGTTCATGCGTACACCAGGGTCATCGCGGCGCCAACCCCCATGCCAAAGGTTACCGTGCCAGATCACCGCATCACCGGGGTTAAGGTCGAGTGTCATTGCGCCGAGTGGTCGTCTCCAATCAACCGCATCCAATTCCTCACCGGGCAGCTGTTTCACCGCAATGTGGTTATAGGTTTCGGTTCCCGCTCGCCAATTTTCATGGGCAGTTGGCTGTCTGTTATTGCGGTGACTTCCTGGTACGACGACCAGTGCACCTGCCGATTGAGAATAGGGCGTCAAGGCGTAGTTACAGTTAGCGACCAGTGATGCTGCTGTCATGCCGACGCTGGGAGAATCCGCATGCAATGCTAGTGGCATGCCACCGGGACCACGGAAATGACTACCGACTGAAGACAAAACGCAGCTACGGCCCAGTAGATAATGCATCAGCGCCAACGGTTTGGGTTCGAGTACTATTTCAGGAAACACTGGGTCATCGAACAGTAAGTAGTGTTGATACTGCATGCCATTGTAATCTTGGTCAGTTGCCAGTTCTAGATCGATGTGTTTATTGGTTTGTTTTTCTACTCGGCGTAAGATGGCGGCTTTCGCTCGGTCGACTTGATCTTCGGAGAGTACCGCTGGCAAAACGGTATATCCTTGCACTTCTAACTCTAGCAAGTGTTCTTTTAACCCGAGCGCTTCGATTTCCGCCATGGTTTCTTGCAGAGCTTTTTCGCTTGATCTGGTAGACATATTCGTCCTTCTGGGTTTCTTTTTCGCGATAATCACTCCGCGTCTTTTGTTGGACTCATTCCGGTGCGTTGCCAATGCAGCGCATCGCGCGTCTGTAAGTAGGGGTCAACAGAGCCTTGATCACCGTAATGACGTTCCATTTCTACCCGAGGATCTTGGGAGAAAATGTGGCCGGTACCTTTACCGAACTTGAAGCCTAGAATATCTTGAAGCTGACGAGGAAACGTCATCAGGCGATTAGGGTGGATCCCCAACATTAGGTTCTCTTGCTGGCGCATAGCGCCATTGCAGTAGTTGATCGTCAACGCTTCACGGTCTTGATCCGATCTATTTTCTCCCGCCCCGTGGTAACAGCTGCCGACGACGAAGGCGATGCTGCCTGCTGGCATTAGCAATGGCACAGTCTCGTAGGCCAGCATCATGTCCGGATCGTTCTCATAACAATTGCTGCCCGGGACCATACGTGTGGCGCCGGTGTGCTCAGTAAAGTCTGTTAATGCCCACAGGGTGTTGCAGACTAAATTGGGGTGCGGTCGCGGAAATTCGTAGACTCCATCGTCATCGTGAATAGGCTGCGCCGCTTCGCCCGGACCCACAATCGCACTGCCCATGGTCGACAACAGAAAGTCGTCACCAAGCACCTTAGGCACCACTTGCATAATCCAAGGGTGAACCGCCACGCGCTGCCAGACTTCGCCATCGTTTAACACATCGAACCAACGCCGCGTTACCTGACCGGTAAAAGGACCCGGAGCAATATCCCCGCCTGGTCGGACCCGTCCTAGGCGTTCAAGCTCTGCACCAATATCTGCCAAAAATTCAGCCTCGATGGCATTTTCCATGATCGAAAAGCCATCGCGTTCGATTGATGCGACGTGGTGGTCAATCTCTTGTTGGGATAATTCTCTCATTCCTCACAAGATGCTAACTGGGGTGAGCATTGATTAGGCAACGCTGCCACTTTCTTTCAGTTGCGCAATCTCATCACCCGACAAACCAAGACCGGCAAGAATCTCATCGGTATGAGCCCCTGCCGCTACTGCCGTGCCAGGCAACTCTGGCTCTGTGCGTGAAAATCGTGGTGCGGGTGCCGCCTGACGAACACCATCTTGGGTGACAAAGGTTTGCCGGTCCTGGTTGTGTTGATTGTCATACGCCTCTTCGAAATTCAATATCGGCGCATAGCAAATGTCGGTGCCCAGCATAATGGCATCCCATTCATCTCGCGTTTTACTGGCCATCACGGCTTCAAGCTTGGCACGCAAAGCCGGCCACTCGGCTCGCTTCATTTGCTTGGCAAGCTCAGGGTCTTTGTCTAAACCGGTCTTTTCTAACAACAGCGCATAGAACTGCGGCTCTATTGAACCGATAGACACCCACTTACCATCTTTGGTGGCATAACTGCCGTAAAAGTGCGCACCACCGTCTAACAGGTTAGTCCCTCGTTCTTCGGACCAATTGCCTGTGTTCATAATGCCAAAAATAGCGTTCATCAATAGCGCCGAGCCATCTGTCATGGCCGCGTCGATCACCTGGCCTTTGCCAGAACGAGAAGTTTCAAACAATGCTGCCGCGATGCCGAATGCCAGCAACATGCCGCCACCACCGAAGTCTCCTACTAAGTTCAAAGGCGGCACTGGATTGCGGTCTTTCTCACCAATGGCGTGCAGTGCGCCAGACAGCGAGATGTAATTAATGTCGTGTCCCGCAGCGCTCGCCATGGCACCTGTCTGACCCCAGCCTGTCATCCGCCCATAAACCAAACGCGGGTTGCGCTCTAAACACACGTCCGGTCCTATGCCTAAACGCTCTGTAACACCGGGGCGAAAGCCTTCGATTAAAACATCTGCGCCTTCTATTAATTTCAATACGGTTTCAACGGCCTCAGGTTGCTTTAGGTCGACTGCAATGCTCTTGCGACCGCGGGCTAGAATGTCGGTGGTATTGGCCGGTCGTCCAACGCTTGCCGCACGATCGATGCGGATAATCTCGGCACCCATATCGGCCAACATCATTCCGCAATAAGGTCCTGGTCCAATACCCTGCAGTTCAACTACTTTCACACCCGTTAATGGCCCCATAACGCCCCTCGCTTTAAAAAACAAAACATCACCTTACCCTAACAGGCTTGGCTTGCACCAGCCGGGTCCGTATGATCAGCCTCCACTTACGTAGGGGGGACTAATCGTGGCAGACGAGGCACAGCAAGGTGCAGACCTAGAGGAATTGAAAGCGCAATTTCTAAACACTGATTTCGACAGCAAGACTTTCAATCTTGATCCTGAAAAACTGGTGAGCGTAGCGACATTGTCTGGTGAAACCAGAGCGCAATTCACAGATCCTGAGCATCCAGATTTTCAAGCTGCACCGGCTTATCTTTGCAGCCTTGCATCTGGCCGCCATCTACCTATCGACTTTCCACGCCTGGGCGGTATTCCCATGGACGGTGGCAAAGCCGTGGAGATACACGCGCCCGTTCGATCAGGCCAGCCCCTTACAGGTCGCACGCATCTTCACGAAATTTACGACAAAAAGGGGCGCTCCGGTCGCATGATCCTAATTGTCGCTCGACTCGAACTGTACGATGACCAAGAAAAGCACCTGGCGAGTGCAGACTCGACCATGGTGATACGGGAGAAGCCACAATCATGAGTATTTCAAAGATTAGTGAAGTTGAGTTTGGTGAAGAGCTACCCACCTTCGAACCCGACACCTCGCTCACGCAAACAGCGGCATTCGCAGAAGCGGTTGGTTGGGGAAATGGCGGCGGTCGTTTCGACAATCACGAAGCTGCGCGCAAGCAAGGTTTACCTGGCGCCTTGGTACCTGGAATTATGGGCCTTGGCTTTCTCACCACTACCATTCATCGATGGTCAGATACTGCAATCGTTGAAAAGATTGATACCGTATTTCGAGCACCCATGCTGGCCGACGAACCCGTCTTCATCGGCGCGGTCGTTACCGACATCAACGAAGAAGAAGGATTGGTCGAGTTGGACATGACGCTAAAGAACAGTGCCGATGAAACTCGCGTTTTTGGTACCGCCATGGTGCGAATGCCGCTAAGTTAGATGCGAATGCCGCTAAGTTAGATGCGCATGCCGCTAGGTTAGGCCTTAACGATACATGTGGCTGCCACCGCAGATGGTCAGTGCCTGACCTGTCATGTAGGCACTGGCATCTGATGCCAAATAGACAACAATGCCGGAGAAGTCTTCAGATTCGCCAAAACGGCGCAGTGGGGTCTGGCTGGTTACACGCTCGGCGGCTTCTGGATTGTCCCACAGTGCTTTGGCGAAGTCGGTCTTGATCAAACCGGGACAAATGGCGTTAACGCGCACCCCACTTGGACCCCATTCTAAAGCTAGGTTTCGTACCAGCGCGATGTCTGCAAGCTTTGAAATATTATAGGTACCAATGGTTTCGGAGCCTGCAAAAGCACCGGTGGATGAGGTCACCATGATTGAACC
Source organism: Limisphaerales bacterium (assembly GCA_051270205.1). Lineage (GTDB taxonomy): Bacteria > Pseudomonadota > Gammaproteobacteria > Pseudomonadales > Azotimanducaceae > UBA4421. The sequence goes on along the minus strand of JBNMMV010000235.1, from coordinate 2,414 downwards.
TTTACCTTTGGCTAACATGTCTGGCGCCACCATCTGACAGAGCCAGTGGTTAGATTTGACGTTCGAGCTCATGATTTTGTCAAACGCATCGTCAGGAATATCAGTCATCGAGCCATAGAACGGGTTGATACCCGCGTTGCTAACAAGCGTATCAATGGGTCCAAAGGCTTCTCGGGTTTTCGCTACCAGCTCTTCGAGTTGCTCCTTGTAGCCAATGTTGCACGCCACAGCAATGGCGCGCTCTTCACCGCAGGCTTGGTTAATTTCCTCGACTACCTCTTGGCACTGGTCAATCTTTCGGCTGGAAACCACAACTTTTGCACCATGTTCGGCTAAACCCATGGCCATGCAGCGGCCCATGCCTTTGGATGATCCTGTGGTTAAAGCTACTTGGCCGGTTAGGTCGAATAAGTTAGTTGTTATGCTCATTTTCTACTCCCTTTTGGTATATAAAATTAGTTGGTGTTTGTTGTGAAAAGACAGGTATTGATTTTTGGTATTCGATTCGGCATTCGCGCTGGAACTGAAGTTTGCACCTTTCATCCAAGCCGAACGCAGAAAAAAGACCAGGCGTCCTCGCCAGGGCTTGTTTTCGGAGTGCGGGTACCGCGGAGCGGCGCAGGATCAGGTGCAAACTTCAGTTCCAGCGCGAACGCCTTTGGCAATGCCAAAAACTTATGTTGTCTTTTCAAAGCAGGCATCACTAGCCTTGTGTCGACCAAAAGGTTGTTCGGTCGACGTTGCCAATATCTGTGTAGCCACAGAATGCCATGGTTAGGTCTAGTTCCTTTTCTATTATTTCTAGACAGGTGGTGACGCCTTGTTTGCCTTGGGCACCGAGTCCATTGAGGAAGGCTTTACCGATGAAGGTGCCCTTTGCGCCTGCGGCAATTGCCTTGTAAACGTCTTGTCCGGAGCGGATGCCACCATCCATGTAGACGTCAATTTTCTCGCCGACGGCATCGACGATTTCCGGCAGCACTTCAATGCTGGCTGGGGCGCCGTCAAGTTGGCGTCCACCATGGTTAGAGACGATAAGACCATCCGCACCCATAGAGGCTGCGCGTAGTGCGTCGGTTGCATCCATCACGCCTTTTAGAATCAACGGTCCATCCCATAGTGATTTGACCCATTCAACATCTTCCCAGCTCATAGTCGGGTCAAGCTGCTCAGCCGACCACACGCTCAACGATGAAAGATCGCCAACGTTTTTAGCGTGACCGACGATATTACCAAAGCCGCGTCGACGAGTGCCTAACATTTGGGCACACCACCTTGGTTTGGTTGCCATATTGATTAAATTTTTCAGCGTTAGTTTGGGGGGGGCTGACATTGAGTTTTTTAAATCACGATGCCGTTGTCCCAAAATTTGTAGGTCCAAGGTCAATACAAGCGCACTACAGCCAGCGGCTTTGGCGCGGGCGATTAAGTCGGCAACAAAGTCTCGGTCACGCATGACATAAAGCTGAAACCAGAATGGCTTTTTAGTGTGCGCGGCGACATCTTCTATGGAACAGATACTCATAGTGGACAAGCAATAGGGAATGCCGAACTCTTCCGCTGCTTGGGCAGCGAGAATTTCTCCGTTTGCGTGTTGCATGCCAGAGAGCCCAGTGGGCGCAATTCCGACTGGCATACGCCACTGCTCGCCAACCATGGTGCAGGCTAGGGAACGTTCGCTGATGTCCACAGCCACGCGTTGACGCAACTTAAGGTCTTGAAAACACTGCTCATTTTGCCGAAAGGTCTGTTCCGACCAACTCCCAGACTCTGCGTAGTCATAAAACATCTTAGGCACACGCTTAGCGTGCAATTGCCGCAAGTCTTCAACACAAGTTATGACTGCCATCCTCTCCCCTAGGCTCGAAACCACGCCCGACATGTTACATTACTCATTCGTTTAACTGTCTCAATAAATCGTGAACTCAAATAACTCTCCAAGACCGCTCGACGGCATCACTGTAATCGAAGTTGGTCAATTATTGGCTGGTCCCTGGGCAGGCACCATGCTGGCCTATTTCGGCGCTGAAGTAATTAAAGTGGAACCTCCTGGCGAGGGCGACCCTATTCGAGGTTGGCGAATATTAGACGAAACAGGCACAGCCTATTGGTGGCGCTCCCTGGCCCGCAACAAGAAGTCGGTGACAGCGAACCTGCGCACCGATGACGGCCGTGAGGTTGTCCGACGCCTTATGAATAGTGCAGATGTGGTCATTGAGAATTTCAAACCCGGCACCATGGAAAAATGGGGGCTTGGCCCGGACGACTTAGCCACTGAGAACCCGGATCTCATCTTTGCCCGCATCAGCGGCTATGGCCAAACTGGCCCTAACGCCACCAAACCGGGGTATGCATCTGTCACCGAAGCCTACTCCGGCTTTCGCTACGTCAATGGCTTTCCGGGCGAAGTTCCG
>JBNMMV010000234.1:0-6720 GCA_051270205.1 Limisphaerales bacterium | reverse complement strand
AGGGTCCGTGGCGGCGTTGCTTGAACGCCGAACACATCGTCAATATACCGAGCAACCGATCGAGGATGAATTGCTCGATGTGTTGTTGGCGTGTGGGTTATCTGCCAGTTCCAAATCTGACTTACAGCAGGCGTCGGTGGTGATCGTCGATGATGTCACGACCCGTGCGCAAATCGGCTCATGGATTCCGAGCATGCCCTGGATTGTCCAAGCGCCACGATTTTTGGTTTTTTGTGCGGATCACAGCCGCATCCGTTTGGCCGCTAAGATGCGCGACAAACCGTTTCCAAACGATAACGTTGATCAATTTATGAATGCGGCTATCGATGCGGGTCTGGTGATGCAGACTTTTACTCTGGCGGCGGAGTCCGTCGGGCTAGGCTGTTGTCCGATCAGTGAGGTTCGTTCTCACATAGACCGATTGTCGGAATTGTTAGAACTACCGGATTTAGTCTTTCCGATCGCCGGTCTGTGTGTAGGTTACCCGGCTCGAGAGGGCTATGTGAGTATGCGCCTTCCACAAGCGCTCACGGTACACCGTGAACGCTACAACGCGGCCGACCAAGCAGAGCTGATCGACGCCTATGATCGGCAGCGCGATGCCCGTTTTTCGATCCCTGAGCAGAGCCAGCGTGAAGTTGATCGTTTCGGTGTCGCTGAGTTCTACGGTTGGTCGGAGGACAAGACCCGCCAGTATTCAACACCCCAGCGCCCGGGGTTCTTGGCGTACCTTAAGGCGCGTGGATTTGGCATGGAGTGAAGGCTGGAACTGGAATGACGCTACTGAGCGTCGCCGAGCTCTGCTCCATCTACAGGTTTTTTAATCCAAGTGGCAATATCTTTGCCTAGCGCCTTGGTGCATCTACCGATTATCGAACAGGTGCCTTTAAAGCCACCGAACGCACCGCCTGTTGAAAATCTCTTGGCGCGGAAGGAAGCAATATCGTCCCCATTTTCTTTAAGTGTGCCGGAAACCTCCATCCATTTGGGACCTGAGAAGACTCCGCCTCCCGGTGCAAAGACTTCGGTGATTTCCATTTCAACGTACTTTCCTGAATCGGTGACATCCGAAAACTCGATGTTCTTGCCATAGCGTTTCACGAATTGGGCGACTTGCTCGCCAAGTTGGCACTCGGCCCGCACCGCATCAGGAACAGAGGCAAAGTCAGAAAATGGCACAGTTTCAGGGATACCTATTTTTTCTTTAGCTGATGCTGTGAATGCCAAGCAAACACAGAGGGGGGCTAGGATCGCGAGCCGATGGTTCATAAAATTTCCTGGTCTATTTTGGGACAGCTGTGAGGCTGATGTAGATTAGCGGGTTTCGGAACGAAAATACTGCCGACGTGCGTGTACGTACAACGAAAACCCCACCCAGCATACAATGGTAACCAGGGTTACCATTGAAGCCATTTGATCGATTGACTGCAGATCTACGGCGTCGAGTAGTTGTTTATAGGCGAAGGTCTGGGCCTCGATTGAGGCTGACCTGGCCGCATCATCGAGGAGATAGGTGACACGATCCAGAACGTAGACCCCAGTGCCAAGCAGAACCGCCCGATACCCCCACCATTTAGCGGACCAAAGACCAACGCCCATCAGCAGAAAAACAGTAACGAACAGCATGTGATAGCCGATCGCTGCAGCGCCTCCTCGCAGCTCCCCAAATAGTGGCACTGCGCTTGTCATGGAGAGTCCCTCGAGTACCGCGGAGAGAATCAACAACACCCCGGCACTGCGTAATGTGAAGTGACCTTTTGTTGGCGGTGAGTGAGTATGGTCTGACACCTCACTGGCTGGGCGCTGCCATTGATCGCCTTCATTCTCACCGACTTTTTGTGCACCGCAGAAACGGCACAGCAAAGCCGCATTCTGAATTTCTTCAGCGCAGAACGGACAGTTCATAATTGGAACCTGCCTTAAAGGTTGTCTAAGAACTTTAGTAACTCGATGTTAACGCCGTCCGCACGCTCTTGTTGCAGCCAATGACCTGCGCCTTCGAATTGAATGCATCCACGCAAGTTAGTCAGCGCGCCTTTCATTTCCTCAATTGCCTCCGGCGTGTTGCCCGCTATGAGGTCGTGCTCCCCATACAAGTATAGAGAGGGTTGCTCAATGGATTTGCCGATAAACGGCGCAATCAGGCCAGGCAGGCGCTTGATGTTCCTGTACCAGTTGAGACCTCCTGTAAAACCTGTGGACGAATGTTCTTGTACGTAGAAATCAAGATCTTCTTCTGTCAACCATGCGGGCAGTACGTCAGGGATAACGAATTGGTCTGACATGGTTTCACCTTTCGGAAAGTGGCCATCCCAGCCAATGCTGTGTAGACCATCCTCAACAATGTCGCCGCTGACTGAATACAAAACCCCGAGCATGCTGCGTCTAACATCCTTTTCGAAGTCTGCCTCGGCTGTGCCGGGTTGCTGAAAAAACAAACGATAGTAATCCTGACCGCCGGCGTTTTCGCGCATGACATCGTCCATCGAGATGTCTGCGGGTAGCGCAAAGGGTGGTATGAAGGGCACTGAGAGAACGGCAACTGCTCGAAAGAGATCGGGTCTCATCAGCGCGGAATACCATGCGACGGGCCCTCCCCAATCATGACCCACCACGACGGCTTCCGATGCGCCTAAACCTGCTACGCTGCCAACTACATCACCAACTAAATTGGTAATCGAGTAAGCCTCAATGTTCTCCGGCCGAGAACTGCGACCGTAGCCGCGCATGTGAAGTGCCACCGCGCGATAACCCTTAGAGCCTATCTCACGTATCTGGTGTCGCCACGAATACCACGATTCTGGCCAACCGTGACAAAAAATGACCAGGGGTCCCTCGCCATACTCGACGTAGTGAATCTCTATCCCATTGGTGTCGATCACACCTGTCTTGAAGTCACTGGTATCGTCCATTTTAGTCCTTGTTCTTACTGATATTATTGGGACACACGCCTCTTAGAAAGTGTCAATTGTTCACAGAATGCAGCCTAATTCAAATCAGTCTAAGTCCAACTTTCGGTTCAGCCGTTTGCAGGAGTCAGGTGCGGGACGGTGTGGTGTTATCCTCGGCAGGTGTGTTCAACTCAAACTGGAATACCGCTCTGCCAAGGGTGATAACGTCCTGGCTGGTTAGGTTTGTTTTGCCGATGCGTTTGCCATTGACCTTGACGCCGTTACTAGAACCAAGATCTTCGATCATCCACAAACCATTGAGAGGCATGATTTGCGCATGCGTTTTCGACACACTTTTGTCTGCTATGACAATATCGTTGTTTGCATGCCGACCGATCTGATAGGGCTTTTCCTCGAGCTGCGTGACTGCCTTGTTCATCATCAACAGCTTTGAGTCATCCTCGGCTTTCAGGCAGGCAACAAAACGAACTGACTCAACCATCTCGGTCTTGTCGTCGGTCTGTGCCTGCAAGTCCAAACTTCTGGTTGTTGGAGAAGTTGCCGCTTCGATCTGTGTTGCGTCGACCTGATTGGGTTGATGAGCGGGTCCTTTCACGGTAAATACATAAGGACCGACCCTTAGTTCGTCACCGTCATAGGCCTTAGCATGGGTGATTATGCGGCCGTTTAAATAGGTGCCGTTGGCAGAGTTCAGGTCTGAGATCTGCAAGTGTTGCTGCTGAACGCTCAGTTCAGCATGGCGGCGCGACAGCAGATCGTTGTCGAAGGAGATTGTGCAGGCCGGGTCTCTGCCAATGACGGTAACCGGCTCAATGCTGAAGGTTTTGTTCAAGGGGTCACTAACTTCCAGACCCCAGGTCAATGGCCTAGGTATGCTGGGATCAAAAAATTCCAGTTCAACGTCGCCGAGGCTGATGACATCCCAGGATCGCAATTTGTGGTGGCCGGTAATTAGGGTGTGATTGACGTGGGTGCCGCTGCCACTCAGTAGGTCAACAATCGTGATATCGTCGCCCTGGCGAACAACTTCAGCGTGGAAGTCGGACACACCAGGCGCTGAGATTACAAAATGATTCGTCGGATCTCGGCCTAGTGTCACCAGCCCCGTCGTCAGCATGACATAGCGATTAGTTTGATTTCGTAACTGCAGTTTGTACACGCAGGCATTGGATAAGGAATTGAACTTCGCGATACTCTACCACAAGATTCCAAATTTAAGACGTCGGCGGCGGAGTATTGAATGAGTCAACCAATCAGTGTTCAGACAGCCTTGCAAGACCATCAGAAATGGTTGAGTTCTGAAGAGAAGGAAGGTAAACGGGCGGACCTGCAAGGTGCCGACCTGCGAGGTGTCGATTTGTCGAACGCGGACCTGCGTGGTGCCATCATGCGGGGCTGTCTGCTCGATAGTGCCAACCTCAGTGGCGCCCAGTTGGTTCACGCTGATTTGCGCGAGGCGCAATTGTGCGAAGCCAATCTATGTCGTGCAAATTTGTTGTTAACCGACTTTACCGGTGCCGACCTGACCAATGCCGATTTGTCGCAAACGAGCCGCCTGAATGATCAGCTTGGGCATATCCGTCGTGGCCCCCGTTTCACCGACGCCAATCTGGCATCTGCCGATTTGCATGATGCGGTTTGTCTGATGACGGATTTTACAGGTGCCAATCTGAGCCAGGCGAATTTTTCCGGAGCCAGTCTGCGAGGTGCAATTTTCCGCGACGCAGATTTGCAGGCGCTGAATTTTGCTGGCGCAAATCTGACTCAGGCAAACCTGCGTGACGCAAAGCTTGCACATGCGCATCTTACGCACGGTGATTTGTCGGAGGCTGACTTGCAGGGTGCTGATCTCAGTTTTGCGGATGTCCGGGGTGCGGATCTGCGTTCGGCCAACCTGGGTGATGCCAAGGTGGAAGGCATCATCTACAACAGGGTGACGCAGTTTCGAGGCATACGCGCAAACGATTGTTTTGGCAGCAGCCGCTTTCGGAGGTTTGCCCAGGATCAGGATTTTATTGAGGAATTCAAAGAGGCCCATCCCGCGGTGCATTTTTTATGGGCGCTCATCACCGATTGTGGTCGCTCCATGAGTCGCGTTGTATTGCTGTCAGTGGCGTTCATTTGCCTGTTTAGTCTGATTTTTTTCAGCCTGGGACAGGACGCGTTTTCGGTGACTAATCTCGAACGATTGGGGTGGTCTCTGTTTACCACGACGTACTACAGTGTTGTGACCTTTACTACCCTTGGCTTTGGCGACATCACACCTGCCACGCCAATGGCCGCGTTGATGGTCATGATCGAGGTGGTGGTGGGTTATGTGATGTTAGGCATTCTGATCTCTATTCTGGCCACTAAAGTGGCACGGCGAAGTTGATTTTTAACCAACCAACAGCGCTGCGACTGGACAACTTGACCTTACAGGGGGTTGGATCCAAACTAGTGCCTCAAGCAGGGCTGATAATCCTGTGACACGAAAGGGGGAATACATGGAACGTGCTAGTAAAAAATTAATGACAATAAGCGCAGGTACATCGCAAATTCAGACGCTGCGAAACAATCTGGGTCGCGTCCTTTGGGGTGTATTGTTTGGCATTGGCGTGTTGGTCGCGCCGGTCAGTCATGCTGATTACGTACCCGGAGATTTGCAGAATTTTATTTCGGATCTGTATGGTGGTGAAGGCATCTTTCTAAGTCCGGCCCCTGGGATTCCTGCTTTTATCGCAGACCGGCACACTCCTCATTTTACGGGTACGCAGCAAATCCGCGAACTCAACGCGTTGAGTAACGGCATTCTATCCGGTACGGGTGTGTTTGCCCTGAATTCTACTGCATCAGCTATCGCCTTTGACTTAAGCGCGGGTGCGCCCGTGGCTGTTGAAAACAGCCTCGGACCTTTGTTGGCGGAACGGGCTAACACCGGTGGCAAAGGCCGGTTTAGTATTGGATTCGGGTATTCGCAACAGGAATTTGAAGAATTGGACGGTAAGAGCCTGAACAACATCCAGGTTTTGTTAAGTCATCAGGACTGTTGTGCTGTTGGACCACCACCGATACCGCCAGGCGACGGCCAATTGACCGGAGTTGAACTCGATACAATTCTACTGAACGTCGATATCAATCTTGAGCAGGAAGTTTATGCCGTGTTTGCCAACTATGGTTTGGCAGACAATTGGGATATCGGGATTGTTGTGCCTATTGTATCGGTAGAGGCAACTGCATTTTCCACGGCAAGTGTCGTTTTATCGGGCGCAGGTTCATTAATTGGTGGCAATCCCATTCATTCATTTGCCGCGAACGATCCGGATCGATTTTCCAACACCGGTGGAGATGAGACTGGGCTGGGGGACATTGTTGTCCGAACCAAGTATAACTTCATGAGTGACGGTGAAGGGTCTATCGATCTGGCGTTTCTGGGGCAGGTTACCTTGCCAACAGGTGATGAAGAGGATCTTCTGGGCACCGGCGAAACCAAATACAAAGGCATGTTCATTGCCTCAAAATCATTTGGTCGGGTGACGCCGCACGTGAATCTGGCTTGGGAACAGGCCAGCGAAGGATCACAATTTGAGAATATCTCTTATGCGGTGGGCTTTGATGCACGTTTGTCCGATCGCTTTACAGGCGCAATCGATGTAATAGGTCGCCATAGCCCGAACATCGATGAAATTGGTAGCAATCCGATTGACATTGCCTTTGCTGCCAAATTTAACCCGTTCAGCAGAGCAAACGCACCAATCAACTTTTTTGTCAGCTTTCCGTTGAACGATGATGGTCTACGTTCAGATTTTATCTGGGGCATTGGCATTGA
>JBNMMV010000233.1:0-6722 GCA_051270205.1 Limisphaerales bacterium | reverse complement strand
ACCGCTTGCGCAAATGTATGTTTCTCAACGCACACTGCGAATTGCTGACGGCCCAGATGAGGTACACCACATGGTGGTAGGCCGCAACGAGGTGCGCAAGTATGAAGGTGAGGAATACACCGCGCTAGATGACAAACTAGGCCACGAACACGAAGGGTTTGACCTCGGTCGGTAAGAGATCGGTAAGAGGTCGCTATCCTGGCTCAGCCGATGATGCTCTTTAGAGCCTCATCGGTGCTCGCGAGCAGTCGAGGTATCCCCTCATTTTTGGTTCCCATGCGTTCATCAGTTGACTCGCCGATCTTCCAGCGGTTGTGCAACTGCTGCATGACGGTGGCAGTTTTCCACAACCCAAATGCCTCAAACCAGCTTGCCTTAGTGACATCGAGACCCGTGCGCTCGCCATAGCGTTTGATCACTTCCTGGCGAGTTGGCAACCCCATGCGTTGCATACCATCATGACCGCGTTGCTGAGCTTCATTGTCCTTTGGGTCTGGCCAGTAGTTCAGCAGCGTACCAAGGTCAATGAGCGGATCGCCGAGCGTGGTCATATCCCAATCAAAGAACGCGATAACCCGATCCGGATCCGCAGGATCAAACATGCAATTGTCCAGCTTCAGATCGTTGTGCACGAGTGAGACTCGCTGCGATATGGGTTGCTGTGCCACCAGGCGTTGGTGCAGAGACTGCATCTGTGCATCGTGTTGGGCATCAGCGACCAAGTCCCAACGTTTCTTCCACCCCGACAGTTGACGGTCGACAAAACCAGCGGGTTTACCCAAATCGTGCAGACCATTGCTTTGTGTATCTACTAGATGGAACTCTGCCATAGCGTCAATCAGCGCAAAGCCGATACGTCGACCGACGTCGTCGTGTTGGCGCATCGACTCAGGAATGACCCCACGTATGACTTCGCCCTGGCGACGTTCCATGACGAAAAAGTCAGCCCCAGCTACCTCAGCATTACCACAGAAAAGATAAGCGCGCGGTGCTCGGTCAAACGATTTCCATAGGCGCGACAATACCCGGTATTCGCGTTTCATATCGTGTGCGCCTGGTGCCAGAGTGCCAAATGGTGGGCGTCGGAACACAAACTCAGTTGCGCCGAATCGAAGCATGTAGGTGAGGTTGGCCGAACCGTTGGGGAACTGCAGCACTTCAAATTCGCCGCTTAGATCAACATCAGCGGAAAGGTGTTTGCGCAGATAGCCTTCTATGCCGGGCCAATCGAGCGCTTCGCCGGGGCGAACCGCCTGAACTTCTGGCAGTGGCGCGTCGCGGAATGGGTCTACTGGCAAATCGACCATGGCACTAGTACAACCTGTTTGTGATGTCCTTGTAAGGATAGTCTTCTTAAAAGGATTATTCAGCTAACGCAGCACGCCTACATTTCACCGATTTCCTGCAGCAGATCTGGCGGTGTGTCCTCGGGCATACCGATCATATCTACGAGGCCACCAAACCGATCAGCAAGCGCATCTTTAATTTCATCAAAGCGACCCACTGCTGCAAACATGTGTACCACCTCATCGGAGACTTCACCGGTCATGGCATCCCACTGATCTTTCTTCGACATGTCGTTCAGTTTAAAACCTAGATCCTCTAGACCGTGCACTTCAAACACCGGCCAGTAGCTCGGCGTCGAGCCATAAAAACCAACTCGCTGACGGATCCATTCGAAGATCTTGGAGACATCGGCGTCCGTTTCACCAGTGGCCACGAATCCACCACCACTCATTTCAAAATCGGCGCGGCTTTTGCCAGCGCCTTCCAATGCTTTAGCGAACTTAGGAACAATCACATCTGCTAAATATTTGCGGGTACAAAAGCCATGCAACATGGCACCGTCACATTCCTCAGCAGCCACTTTCATCATGGCAGGGCCAACAGCGGCGATCTGAATTCTGGGCAATCCATGGGTTTGCGGCGGCGGCGTGAAATTAGGCGTCATCAATGTGAATTGATAGTGGTCACCTTGGTAGTCGAGTTTAGTACCATTCTGCCAGCAGTCCCAAATGGCGCGTATAGCTTGCACATACTCACGCATGCGTGGCGCAGGCGGGCTCCAAGGCACTGAAAAACGTCGTACATTATGTCCTTTCACCTGACTGCCCAAGCCCAGCGTAAACCTACCTGAAGATGCGAGATTCAAATCCCAACCAAGGTTGGCGGAGGCCATGGGGCTTCGCGCGAAGGCGATGGCGACACTGGTGCGTAACTCAATTTTACTGCTTTGCACTGCAGCGACCGACAAAGGCAAAAACGGATTGAAACGATTTTCCTGGGTGGTGACCGCCGAAAATCCAGAGGCTTCCAGCGCGCTCATCTGCGCACCGATCTCTGCGTAAGGCGTACCGGTAATTGAAACCTGCGTCTTCATTATTGTTTTTCCCTCATTGTTGCTTTTCCCTCGCCGAGATGAAGGCTGGGCGTTCCATATGCAGTTCCATATAACGGCGAGTATTGGGCTTGTACCGTTCATCAAGCCCGAGTGAGATACCTAAGAACAGAGCGTAGTGCACAGCAATATCGGCCATAGTGAAACGGTCAGCAACCAAAAATTCTTTGCCACCATCGAGCGCGGCTTCTACTGAACGCAATCGAGAGTGATACCAAATAGCATAGTCTTGAGCCACTTGTGGCACCCGACGTTCTTCTGGCTCTAACTTTGTATACCTGAGCACTAAGGTCTGCGGGAACGTTAGCGTCGCATCACTGCGAAACAACCAATTCAGATAGTCTCCATGGGCCGCCTCATCAACGCCTACGTGCAAATCTGTAGGTCCATATTTTTCCGCTACATACAGACAAATCCCCGAGGACTCTGTCATTACCAGATCCCCATCCACAAAAGTCGGGACCGTGCCCAGGGCGTTTAGATCAAGGTATCCGGGGTAAGTCGCCCTAGGAGGGAACGCCATATTGATAAGTTCATAGTCCAATGCCATTTCTTCTAGCGCCCAAAGTGGCCGTAACGAGCGTGCATCAGGACAGTGATATAGCTGCATGTTGTTCTCTCCCATAAAGTCTCCCCCTAAATATTTCTTAATCACTATAACTAAAGTCTTAATCCAAGCAACGGATTCTGGTACTTTGGGGGTTAGAGGATAGGGGAAACATATGCCAATACTGGAATCAAAAATTGATACCAGGGATGAAATATTCCAAACCAATAAAGCGCAAATGGAAGAGACATTGGTCGAGCTTCAAGCGTTATTCGATGAAGCGTCACGCGGTGGCGGTACTGAGGCCATTGAGCGGCTCGCCGCTCGCGGCAAAATGCCAATCCGCGAGCGCATCGCGGCGGTGCTCGACCGAGATTCACCGTTTCTAGAAATTAGCCCACTCGCAGCCTGGCGCTCTCCCTTTGCGGTGGGGTCTGGTTTCGTTGTCGGCATCGGCGTCATTGAAAACGTAGAATGCGTCATTCTAGGCCATGATCCATCTGTCCGCGCCGGCGCCTTTAACGCCTTCAACTCCAAAAAGCTAATGCGCGGATTGGAACTTGCTCGAGAAAACCGGCTCCCCTACGTGCAATTTGTAGAGTCTGCGGGCGCTGATTTGCGAGGAGAAGAAGGGGGCGACCCAGAGGCGGCCATTCAACGCGAAGTCGACCACTTCGCAGAATCAGGCAGGCTCTTCTATGAGATCACTGAACTGTCGAAAATGCGCATACCCACTGTTTCAGTAGTTTTCGGTGCATCAACCGCCGGTGGCGCTTATCAGCCGGGCATGAGTGACTACAATATTTTCATAAAAAACCAGGCACGAGTTTTCCTTGGCGGACCACCGTTGGTAAAGATGGCAACAGGGGAAGATGCCGATCCAGAGGCCTTGGGAGGCGCTGACATGCACACCCAAATTTCAGGTCTTGGTGACTATCTAGCCCAGGACGAAATGGATGGCATTCGCCTTTGCCGAGAAGTTGTCGGGCATTTGAACTGGCGAAAACTCGGACCGGACCCTGACGAAGATTTCGAAGAACCTGTACATGACGCCGAAGACCTTCTTGGCATGGTTTCCAAAGATCTACGTACGCCTTTCGACATGCGTGAAGTTATTATGCGCGTAGTGGACGGTTCTTATTTCGAGGAATTCAAACCGCTCTATGGACCAACGCTGATTTGTGGATGGGCAAAGATCCACGGCTATCCGGTGGGTATCTTGGGTAACAATGGTGCGCTGTTCTCAGAGTCATCTGAAAAAGCTGCACAGTTCATTCAACTTAACAATCAGATCGACGTGCCTTTGTTGTTCTTGCACAACATAACCGGCTTTATTGTAGGCACCGACTTTGAGCAAGGCGGCATTACCAAGAACGGATCTAAAATGATCAACGCGGTAGCCAATTCAACCGTGCCGCATATCTCAATCATTACCGCCGCATCCTATGGTGCGGGAAACTATGGCATGAGTGGCCGAGCCTTTGGTCCACGGTTCACCTATATCTGGCCGTTTTCGAAAATAGCCGTCATGGGTCCCAAGCAGATGGCTGGCGTCATGAGCATTATTGGTCGCAATGCAGCCGAGCGTCGAGGTATTGAATTCGACGAGGAGGCAGACCGCGAACGCGCTGGCGTAGCCGAGCACTGGGCAGAAGAGCGTTCAAAAGGCTTATATGCAACATCACGAGTTTCCGATGACGGCATGATCGATCCACGAGACACGCGCCGGGTAATCGCCATGTCTCTGTCGGCTTGTTACAACAACGAAGTTAAAGGCACTAAGGAGTTCGGCACATGGCGAATGTAGAACTAGCTAATATAGAAATTACGCCTATCCAACGGCTGCTGGTCGCCAATCGCGGGGAAATAGCACGGCGCATTATGCGTACCGCACGCGACATGGGTATTGCGACCGTTGCGATCTACGCAGACACCGACGCAGACGCACCCTTTGTTTTAGAAGCCGACAGTGCCATTGCACTAAACGGGACGACTTCTGCACAAACCTACTTGGATGTCGACAAAGTGCTCGACGCATGTCGGCAAAGCGGCGCAGACGCCGTGCACCCAGGATACGGTTTTTTGTCCGAGAACGAGGGTTTTGCGCAAGCGATAATTGACGCCGGTATCAAATGGATTGGGCCTTCACCAGAGGTTATCGGTCTCATGGGTGACAAGCTCAGCGCCAAGAAAATAATGCAAGAGGCAGGCGTGCCTACCCTACCCGCTGTCGAAATTGACGCGACCACCGATCTTATCGCCGCAGCCGAAGAAATCGGTTATCCGGTGCTGGTCAAAGCTTCCGCTGGCGGCGGCGGGCGAGGCATGCGCGTGGTGGAAACACCTGATGCACTGCAAGCCGCTGTAGACGGCGCTCGTCGTGAAGCCGGCTCGGCGTTTGGCAATGACACAGTCTTTCTGGAGAAATGGCTCGCCACTTCACGGCACGTAGAATTGCAAATTCTCGGCGATCGACATGGCAATCTCGTGCATTGTTTCGAAAGAGAGTGTTCGATTCAACGCCGCCATCAAAAAATTATAGAAGAGGCGCCTAGCTCCGCGGTTACTGACGAAATTCGTGAACGCATGGGGGCAGCAGCCATTGCTGCTGCCAAACGGTTAGGTTATGCCTCTGCCGGCACGGTTGAATTCCTTCTAGCTGGCGAAGACTTCTACTTCCTAGAAGTGAACGCCAGACTGCAAGTTGAACATCCAATCACTGAAGAAATTATTGGCAAAGATCTGGTAAGAGAACAAATAAGAGTCGCCGAAGGCGAGCCTCTTTCGTTTACCCAGGACGACCTGAAGATCAATGGCTGGGCAATTGAAGCCCGGCTCTATGCTGAAAATCCGGCTAAGAATTTTCTCCCAGCCCCTGGCACGATCGAATCATGGGTGCCGTCAACTACCGGCAATGCTCGATTCGATTCGGGTGTAGAGAGCGGCAGTGTCATTGGTACCCAGTTCGACCCAATGATCGCCAAAGTGGTCACCCACGCGCCGACAAGACGCGAAGCAGCAGCTCGCCTAGCCCGAGTTTTAGAGACCACAGAGATCCAAGGGTTGACCACCAATCGCGACTTTTTGGTTGCCACGCTGCGTACGCCAGAATTTCTGCGGGGCGACACCACCACTGACTTCATCGAGCGAGTGGATCCACCCCGCACACGCCAAGTGTCTGATCAGGAGATCCATGAAGCAGCCATTGCGTCGGTTTTAGAAAACCAGGCAAGAATGCGAGCACGATCCAAAGTAAACCGCGCAATTCCTTCCGGTTGGCGAAATTCCACCATGCCTCCTGAACGCATCACCTTCACGACCAATGGCGAAGACCTGTTGGTTGAATATCGCATGCAGCGGGACGGCGCGTTTCAGTTCTGGATCGCCGACCAAAGTTATCGTGTTATCTGCCATGAAGCAGGTGAAAACACAGTTGATCTAGCCATCGACGGTCGCCGCTTTAAGGTCACCACACGTTGTAACGGCGATACTTGGCACATCCAAGGCAGTCAGGGTGCCGTGGCTTTAACTGAACATTCTCGCTACCCAATACCGGGTGCTCAAGAAATGGGCGGCGGACAGGTTGCACCCATGCCAGGCGCAGTACTGGCCACCGAAGTTTCTGCAGGAGACTCGGTCGAAAAAGGCGATCTATTGCTCATTCTCGAGGCCATGAAAATGGAACATAGAATTACCGCGCCACACAGCGGCACCGTGGAAGCGGTACACGTCGCAACTGGCGATCAGGTCGAGAACGGCCAGTTATTGGTCACCATC
>JBNMMV010000232.1:0-6723 GCA_051270205.1 Limisphaerales bacterium | reverse complement strand
ACCGTCTCCGTATGAACATCCTAAGTACAGCCTTAACCGCTGGGTTGCCCGGACTGATGAGGACCGCCCAATCATATTGTGTGAGTACGCCCACGCCATGGGTAACAGCTTGGGTGGTTTCCAGGCCTATTGGGATGCCTTTCGCGCGCACCCCAGACTCCAGGGTGGTTTTGTCTGGGATTGGGTGGACCAAGGAATACTTAGCTCTGACGGAAATGAGCAGTTCTGGGTGTATGGTGGCGATTTTGATGACCCTATCAACGATCGACAATTCTGCATAAACGGTTTGGTGTTCCCTGACAGGTCGCCGCACCCGTCGTTGTTGGAAGCAAAGCGTGTGCAGCAACCTTTTCTTTTTGATTTAGAGCTGAACCATGCTGGCGTCTTGACAGTGACGAGCGAGCATTGTTTCCGATCGACCGACAATGAAAAAATCAGCTGGGAGCTGAGGCGCGGTGAGACTGTTGTAGCAGACCATGAGGAGGTACTTCTACTTGATCCGGGCGGTGCGATAAGTTTCGAGATCGCAGAAGTCGGTGCCATCGATGAGACAGAAAAGAACCAGGGTGTTTATCTGAATGTTTGGATTACACAAATTCAAGACACCTGTTTTGCGCCTCAGGATCACGAAATAGCGCGGTATCAATTCGCCATAGCGGAGCAATCGATCGGCACGGTTGAGCTGGTAGAGAAGGTCGATGATCAGTCAGTGTGGAAGCTCGTTGAAGGTGTCGGGCATCAGCTCAAGTCAGGAGACAGCCTTTGGACTGTGGGGACTGAGTCTGGACAGATCAGCAGTTGGTCGCGTAATGGTGAAGAGTTACTCGCAAGTAACATAGAAGATTGTTTCGTGCGGGCGGCGATTGATAATGACATTTGCAGCAGCGAAGTCGATCACCCATCGCCAGACTCATGGCTCGCAGCCTGGCGGGAAGCAGGTCTTTATGACCTCGAGCACCAATGTCGCGCCATTGAGATAAGCAATAATGATTCGACGCTGCTTTCAGCTCACGACTATTTCCACAATGGTGCGCTGGTGTTGAGTTCGCGGTGGCAATATCGCGTGAATGACGGTGGCAGTCTAAGCATTGAGGTTGAGGTCAAAGTAGAGTCCAACATTCCGGCGCTGCCTAGGGTTGGCTGCCGTAGCAAATTCCGTGTTAAGCCGTCGAGAATTGGATGGTTCGGTCGCGGTCCGCATGAAAATTATCCGGATCGAAAATCTAGTGCGGACATTGGTCGGTGGGAAGCTGACTTACCGGAGATGCACACGCCTTATATTTTTCCATCTGAGAATGGACTGCGATGTAATGTGAAAGAACTCACTTTAGATAGAGTCCGAATTGTCGGTGACTTTGGATTTAGTGTCTCTGAATATGGTTTAGAGCAACTCATGTCAGCACAACACAACCATGAGTTAGTGGCGCAAGCGGGTGTTCATGTCCACATCGATGGGTTTCATATGGGTGTAGGGGGTGACGATTCGTGGAGCCGCAGTGTGGCTCCGGAAGCCATGCTCACTGAGAAAAATTTTGCTTGGTCTTTCGAGCTAATCCCTTAGGCTTGTAATCCTCGCGAGGGTTATTGCATCAAGTTGTTCTAAAACGAAAGTCGGTTCGTGAATCGTAAGTCTGCCCTGGTCTCAAAATACAACTAGGTTGGTCTGCATAGTTCTGATTGGGCGCGTCAGGTAAGAAGGCTGTTTCGATGGCGATGCCACTGTGACGGCTCATTGGTTGATTGACCGCAAAATTCTCATTTTCGAGATGATTGCCCGTGTAGAGTTGAACAGCGGGCATGTCGGTAACTATGTCTAATCTCAGCGTACCGTCCGGCCCCCAGAGGGTTACATCCGGCTGGCTGATATTTTTGTCATGCAGTACGAACGCATGATCGTATGGCCTCTCGATGCGGCGTGGTTTTCGAAAGTCGAACGGAGTCTCCCCAACCGGGAGAGGACCCGAAACTGGAATGCCGTGCTGGTCAACGGGTAGGAATTTGTCAGCCCTAATTTGAGCAGTATGATCGAGTGCAGGTGCTTGGCCGTCTGCTAGGTTGAAATATGCGTGGTTAGTTAAACTTACCGGGGTTGCAGCATCTGTGGTGGCGCTAAAATTGATGCTTACGGTGTCGTCCCCGTTAAGTGAGTAGCACGCGTTCGCCGTGAGATTCCCCGGGAACCCTTGGTCTCCGTGATGAGACTCAATTTGGAAAGTGACTGCGTTGTCTTTTTGATCGTGGATTTTCCACCGCCGATGGCCGAACCCAAGCGGCCCGCCATGAAGAGAGTGCTGTCCTGCGTTGGCGTCGAGATTTGTCAGCTGCTGGTCTATCTTGAACTGTGCATTTTCAATACGGTTGGCGAAGCGGCCAACCGTTGCTCCAAGATATGCACTTTGGGCAAGGTGGTCTGCTACCGTCGAACATTGCAACAAAGTTTCGCGGTTTGCTGTTCCAACGGGTACACGGCAAGACAGCCAGGTTGCACCCCAATCCATAAACCGAACGGTCAAGCCGCTAGGGCTGGTAAGCGTCGCGAAGACGATTTCCTCGCCATCCGGTGCGATAGTAGAATCGGACATGTGCAGATAAAATTGTAAGCTTGGGCATTCATGGTACGGAAAAAGGCAGGGTGACACAGATGATTTTTACAGGATGGGACACGCCGTTAGCGCTATTGAAAAGTGAACTCGAGCAGCGAGAATATGAAGGCTTTGTTGTGCCTAGCGAGCTGCGTGCTGCTGTCTCAGAGCTGAGGCGGGGTGAGGATGATGCCAATCTAGTGGCAATAGAACCCTTGTTCGAAGCATTGGCCTTACTCGCGCCGGATCCCGATTTCCAATATCACCAACCCAATGATTTGGGCGAGATACGAGCCCTTCGTCCGGATGGACCCAGAACACTGACGGGGATTGTGACGGAAGATGACTTGTTAGATAAGTTCCATGGAGCATGGCTGGGTCGCGCCTGTGGATGTGCACTTGGCAAGCCAGTGGAATTGCTAGGTATGCGAGGTACTCAAGGAATGAGCGGCCGACAGTCGATTGAAACCTACCTCAAAAATCGTAACGACTGGCCATTGAATAACTACTTTACGGGTCAGCATGCGGGGGACGATATTGGTATTGCCTGCCCTGCTTCTCAACGTGAGAACATTGCCTACATGGAACCGGATGATGATATCCACTACACGCTAATCGCCCTACATGTGCTTGAGAAACACGGCCCAGGTTTTATTTGGCAAGATGTAGCAGAGGCTTGGAATTCGTGTCTTCCTTACAACGCAATTTGTACCGCGGAGACCCAGGCGATCTTAAACTACAGCATGCAAACACCGCGCATGAAAACAACCCCGAGTTTCGCAACACCAGAGTTCACGAGTACGCACATGAATCCTTATAGAGAGTGGATTGGCGCCCAGATTCGTGCCGATGGCTGGGGCTATGCCTGTGCAGGCATGCCGGAGCTTGCCGCGGAACTCGCCTATCGCGATGCCTGTTGGACTCACCGAGCCAACGGTATCTATGGGGAGATGATGTTTGCAGCAATGACCGCTGCTGCTTTTGTTTGTTCAGATGCCATAGAACTCATCAACATTGGATTGTCTGAAATCCCCAGGGACTGCCGCTTGGCTCATGCGACACGTGATGCAGTGCAGTGGATGAGCACTTGCCGCGACTTCGGTACCTATATGCAAAAAGTTGAGGCCAGCTACGGAGATCTAAGCCCTGTTCATACTGTCAACAATGCCATCGTTGTGATTGG
Source organism: Limisphaerales bacterium (assembly GCA_051270205.1). Classification (GTDB taxonomy): domain Bacteria; phylum Pseudomonadota; class Gammaproteobacteria; order Pseudomonadales; family Azotimanducaceae; genus UBA4421. The sequence goes on along the minus strand of JBNMMV010000232.1, from coordinate 2,958 downwards.
CTCAATGTACTACGGTCAGATGAACTTTCACCAAACGATTTGTACGTCGGTAATGGGTGGTTGGGACACTGATTGCAATGGTGCAACCTGCGGGTCGATCGTTGGCGCTGCCATTGGTGCGGAGGCTGCTGAGTCGAGCTTGATTGGGCCGCTAAACGACACCGTTAAGCCGCTGGTGTTTGGGTTTAGTGATGTCACGATGGCGGAACTTGCGGAACGCACATTGGTCGTGCATAGAAAGGTAAAAGAACATGCCGCCTAAGTTCAGTTTAGAGTGCGCTTCAGTCATCGTCTCCGCACGATTTCGAAGGCGGTACATCTAAAGTTGGATTGCGGTCAAAAAACCCCACTGGTTGGAGCATAAAGCCACAATACTCCACAGGCATAACAGGCCAGTCCTCGGGTCTTGGAAGGTGTGTAACCCCTAATGTATGCCAAACAACGAGGTCTTGTTCATCTAAAGATTTGTTTTCCTCGCTCCAGGCTGGCAAACCATTGCCGCCCTCACTTAGGTTCGGCGTGTCCCCAGCAGCATTAAAGTCGCCGTCCCGGTGCTGTGTACCCCAAAGATTATATTTGGCAAATCCAGCCCGTTTGGCTACTGGAGAATCTTCATGGGCTAATAGGGTTGGGGTGCCGTTCGGCAGAAGCCGCCACGCAACGGGCACGCCGAGTCCATTGAGGCGGTTAGGGTTGGTTACTTTCCAGAAACGCGAAGTTGCAGAATTGGTGTTTCTACGGGCCTCTCTTTCGCTCTTCAAGTGGGTCGACACGGCCTGAAATTGCGTACCGTGTGGATTTTCCGCTGTGATTGGCAGTACTTGGGTTTCGACCTCGTAGAGGTTGTTGGTATGCCCGTCGAGATCAAAATCTAATCGAAAACAGAATAGATGTTGGTGAATTGGGCTCGTCAGGTTGGGTGCAATGAGTGGGGCAAACTCTGGTCGTTCTTGCCCTGACTCGATTGCGCTGACGCCAACGATACCGGTTAACTTAATTTCCATTTGAATGGTGCCGTCTAAATAGAAATACCAAAAGAAGCCGTATTCGTAGTTGCCAACCGTGTGGATGGCACTGACAACTAGGCGTCGGGAACGTCGGACTTCAGTGGTCTGGCTTTGTGCATCGTGGTGCTTCCATAAAATTCCGTAGTCTTCTTCGTGCATACAGATACCATTTTTAATGGTACGCGCCTGTCCCTTCCAATTTACAACCGGACAATCGAAGTAGTAAATCTCGCCGATGCAATCGCAACCCAAGGTCAGTGAATTTGCCAAAGTGCCAATGCAAGTTTCACCGGCGTCGAAGACATGCTTCCAACTGTGCATAGGGTCGGGGTCGCCGTAGGGCACGACCATGTCGGAAAGCGCGGCGCGGTAAAGTATCGACCGGTTTTCATCGCCATCCTGGTAGCTCAGCTGGTGGAGCACTAGACCGTTAATTGGGTGCATTGAAATGCGGAAGTTGAAGCCTTCCCATGCAACGGCGTTGTTGTCGACGGAAAATGATGCGCCTTTGGGTTGGGTTATTTCGATTGGCTGAATTGAAGTGCGCAGAGTGCTTTGACTTTGTGCATCGTAGCGACCCGATTCTGGTGGTAGGGCTACTACACCGTGGTCCTCTATATAAGCGACCTTCCCAGCGGTGAGGTCGACGTGTGCGATCAATCCTTGGACCGGACGGGCATAACCGTTGTCGGTTGCGTCTTGCCTAACAAAAGCAATGGCGCGGTGGGCTCGATGATTGGCTGGAATGGATTCGTGTATAAACCCACCGGTGGGCCAGGGGTCGATCTGAACCTGTTCGAAGTCTGTGATACCACGCGCGCGCATGGCTGCTTGCCAATCGGAATCCGCCTTGGTGATCTTGATTGCCGAGACTGCGTCGGAGAAACCGATAGGGGCTTGGCCGTTGGTTATGCGTGAAACCAATACCTCGCTTGTGGTGAGATTTACAGTGGCATCGAAGCCACCATCGGCGTGTTCAGGATAGTCGTAGCCCATAAATCGCAGTATGCGCGGAAGTTGTCGGTGGCCTGACTTGTCCATGACTTTTGCTTTGTCTGGCTCAACCAGTTGTACGCAGGAAAACGTTGCCTTGTCTGATAGATGCTGTTTTAGAAAAGTGGCAGCTGATTCTATTTCCGAGCCAGTTAAGACCCGCAGGGGGTGGGTGTCGCTGGACGTATTCATAGCGCATTCCTGATAATGATTGCCTCGATAGGCTTTCAGTGTGTATAACGATCCTTATACACAGCTCTATTCCTATGAACCAGACCACTTTAGAAAAAACTGACTCCGATATAGCCGGTGCTGGTGCCCAGCGCACGCAGCAAATGTTGTCTGCGCCCGTTCTGCCATTGCTTCTCAAGATGGCTAGCCCTAATGCTGTTGCCTTTCTAATTCAGTCGACGGTTTCTATGACCGAGGTCTGGTATGTGGGCCAGCTAGGTACAGTGTCGCTGGCAGCCATGGCCTTGATGTTTCCCTGGCTCATGCTTATGCAGATGCTTTCAAATGGGGCTATGGGAGGTGGGGTCACGGGCGCCGTAGCGAGGGCGGTTGGTGCCAATGAGGTAGCTACTGCTGAGCGACTAATTTGGCACTCACTGACAATCGCTATCGTCGTTGGTTTCGGCTTTCTTGGTATTGTGCTTCTTGCAATGGAGCCATTACTCAGTCTCATGAGTAGTGATGTTGAGGTGCTTGCGGAAGCCCGTCTTTATGCTGTCATTCTATTTAGTGGATGCCCTCTTATATGGAGCACCGCGCTAATGAGTTCGGTGTACCGCGGAATGGGAAACATGAAGTTTCCGGCATCGCTCATGGTGCTAGGTGCGGTGATTCAAATTCCACTGTCAGGCACTCTCATTTTGGGTTGGTTTGGAGTGCCTAGTTTGGGTATTGCCGGTGCTGCGGTTTCAGTACTGGTGGTGTCTGCGACGAGTACAATATTGCT
>JBNMMV010000231.1:0-6769 GCA_051270205.1 Limisphaerales bacterium | reverse complement strand
GCCAGCTTGGCAATGTCTTGGTTCATTTCCGTGGCAACCAATTTGAACTGCAACGGCAGACGCATGGGATGATCGTTCAAAGTTTTGGTACCAATGCGCCGTTGGTTCTGGCGAAAGCCTTCTTGGCGAATCATCAACTGCATGATTTCATCTCGAATAGCACCATCGTCCGCGGCTGTTTTGCCGTTGCGGAAAGAGTCTTTGGCAAGATCGATCAGGGCCGATGCATTGCCAATTGAAGGACCTTGTTCTTTCTTGTTAACAAACCCACCGGCAGAAGGCGTCGCTAACGGACCCGCTCCGCGTTCGTGGGCCAGTGTGGTCATGGCTACCTTCCAACCGGCACCTACTTCGTCGAGCCGGTATTTGTCTTCAACGACAAAGTCTTCAAAAATGACTTCGTTGAATCCTGTTTCACCGGTCATTTTGATGAGCGGTCGAACGGTCACGCCATTGCCCAAAGCAGACTTGATGGGTACTACGAAGTAAGACAGTCCGTTGTATTTGTCGTCCTTTGACGTTCGGCACAAGAGAATCATCCACTCAGCAAAGTGCGCCAGCGACGTCCAGACTTTGTGACCGTTTATCACCCAACTGTCGCCGTCTTTACGGGCAAACGTTTGTTGGTTGGCCAGGTCTGAGCCTGCGCCGGGTTCACTAAAGCCCTGACACCAGATTTCTTCACCTGAAAACAGTTTTGGCAGGAGCTCTTGTTTGACGCCCTCTTGGCCGTGGAAATACACCGTAGGTGCTGCCATGCCAAGACCGATGATGTTTGGAAAGAACGGCGTTTTGGCGCGCTGCATTTCCTGATTGGCAATGGCTTGGCATCCGGTCTTACCACCACCACCACAATCTTCGCTGTAATCGACCCCTACAAGACCTGCGTCATAAGCAGACTTCTGCCATTTCTGCAGCCAAGCCAACGCCTCGGGGTCGCTGAGTTCCAACGCACCCTGTGGAATATGCACCGGTGGTTGTCCGGGATGGTTATCTTCCAACCATTGTTTGCAGTAGGTGCGGAATTCCGCCTGCTCCGTAGAGTCTTTGGCTGACATGGGTAGTCCCTAAATATTTTGAAGCGCGATTTTAAATCATTAATGACGCCATGGGTGACTACCTTGCGCACAAATTCTACGACAAGTCTGGCATTTCCACGGCAAAACCAGGCCTATCGGCGGCGTTCTTCACACGCACTTCACCGTTCGCGCCATTTTTAAGTAAGTCGATAATCTCTGCTGCCATAAGCTCGGCAGGCATCATGCCGTATTGCGGTTTCCTGAAGTTATCCGGCACAATTTGCGTATCCGTGACACCAGGGCAAATCACATTGATACGCATGTTGGCGTCTTGATTGGCGGCGGCTACAGCACGTCCGAACCCAACCAAGGCGTATTTAGTGGCGGTATACATGGGGTCAACGTGCACCACGCCTAAACCTGCAGTTGAGGCTGTGATGGTGATCGCACCACCCTTCTCTCGCATGATCGGTAACACCGTTTTCATGCCGTGAAAAACGCCATCTAGATTTACCCCGACTATTTTTTGGTATTGAGCTTCGGTTACATCTTCAATGGCGAGATAAGGTGCGTCAGTGGGCACGGTCATGATGCCAGCGTTGAGGTGGACGAAGTCTGGAACGCCTAACTGATCTACACAGGTTTTCACTGCAGCTTCGACGCTGGCTAGGCTTGTGACATCGCAGTGAATGAAAACACCACCAATACGCTGGGCGAGCGCTTCGCCTTCTACTTGGTTTACGTCACAAACGGCGACCCGAATGCCATCGGCGGCAAGTGCTGTACTGACGGCTGCGCCGATGCCGGTGGATGCGCCCGTTACTAGTGCGATTTTGCTCATGGTTTCCCCTAAGAGGGGACAGAACTTTGTTCTGTCCCCGGAGAGGTGAGAATACTCTGACTGGAAACGGAACAGCCAGAATCGCTTGACGACAGAACTAGGTGCTTCGTTGAGTCGCGATCTACGTCTAGCGTTGTAAGCGCTGGCTCAAGCTAAAGGTTTCCCTGGATTCAAGCCCATGGGGCCTTGATTCGCAACGGTTGACGAATTTGAAGACCTTAACGCAATCGGTATGCGTACTTGGATAAATGATGCGCTTCGCCAAGGTGGCAAAAGCCGAGATAGGGTTTTTTCCATTCCTGAGATTATAGGAATAGTGCGCGCTAAAATTACAATCGCACCGGGCGGTGTGGTGTGCACTGGCTTGCTGGAACTTCGTCTGTCGCAGACATATTCGTCGCTTCCTCTAATCTCTTAACTAAAGCGGTTCGCGACAACACACTGCGTTCCGATAGTTAAGTAACGGCGAGATTAGATTGGGTTCAAATCTTTTCGGATTTTTTCTGAAATTCTTATTGGTCGATTCGAAACCCATCCCCACAAACATAGTGACTAAGCTCAATCACTCATGCAACTGTTTGTTTTACTTACATATTTCCGATAACTACGGAATATTAGTGCCTGGCCCTTTGATCAAACCCAAAAAATACGTACTCTTTGTCGTTTTTCAAAGGGGAAAACCGTGAGCGATGAAGACAACAAAAGTGACCGAAGTGGTGCCGAAAGCCTGGTACAGACCTTCGTCGAGTCTGGGGTAGATGTTTGCTTTGCTAACCCCGGCACTTCAGAAATGCACTTCGTCGCAGCCCTCGACAGTAATCCTGAAATGCGGTGTGTATTGGGCCTATTCGAAGGCGTCGTGACCGGCGCAGCCGACGGCTACGGTCGCATGGCACGCAAACCCGCAGCCACCCTTACTCACTTGGGGCCAGGCTTAGGCAATGGTCTTGCAAACCTACACAATGCCAAGAAAGCACGAACCCCAGTGGTTAACGTGGTAGGCGATCACGCCACCTTTCACCGTAAATACGATGCACCGCTCAGCTCCGATGTTGAAGGCGTGGCACGCCCAGTTTCTAACTGGGTCAAAGTCTCCGAATCAGCAGACGATGTGGCGCAGGATGGCGCCTTAGCTGTGCAAGCCGCAATGTCACCACCTGGGCAGGTTGCAACTCTGATTTTGCCGGCAGATACCGCCTGGAACAGGACCACTACACAAGCAAGCCCACTGGCGCCACCACTGCCAAAGGCCTTCACGCCCAACAATGTAGATTCTGTTGCCGCCGCGCTTAAGACGGGTGAACCCGCAGTGTTGCTCGTTAACGGCTTCATCACGGCAGAACGCACCGCCATGGCAGACAAAATCGCCCAAGCGACCGGCGCAAAGGTGGTCATGGACACCTTTGTAGGGCGAGTCGAGCGAGGTGCCGGACGAGCCGAAATGTCCCGCCTGCCGTACTTTGGTGAACAGGCCGCAGAGCTTCTAGCCGGGACCAAACATCTGGTTCTCATCAGTACTCAAGCGCCGATTACATTCTTCGCTTATCCAGACAAGCCCAATTGGCTGACCCCAGAAGGGTGCGAACTGCACACATTAGTGGAACGCGACGAAGATATTGATGGCGCGCTCGAAGCGCTAGTAGATGCTGTGGGTGCCTCTTCTGTTACACCAAACTTGGTTGAGGCGAGGCGTCCGGACTTAGACCGCGGCACGTTGAACCCCATGAACCTGGGTGCAGCACTAAGCCACCACTTCCCCGAAAATGCAGTAGTGGTCGACGAAGGCGGCACTGCTGGCAGCGGCTGTAGCGGGGCTACCCGCGGCGCAGCTCCTCACGATTGGTTGATGCTCACGGGTGGTTCCATAGGCTATGGCCTGCCTTGCGCAACCGGTGCAGCGGTAGCCTGCCCTGACCGACCAGTGATTTGTCTGCAAGGCGATGGTGGCGGCATGTACACACTACAAGCGCTCTGGACTCAAGCCCGCGAGAAGCTCAACGTCACCAATATTATTCTCGCCAATCAGAAATATTCAATTCTGCAAATAGAGTTCGGTCGTGTCGGTGCCCACAATCCAGGACCCAAAGCGATGAGTATGTTGGATTTAACCAACCCAGAGCTTAGGTGGACGCAACTTGCAGAAGGCATGGGCGTGCCCGCTTGGCGGGTGCATACGGTCGAGGAATTTTCAACAGCGCTACAGGCTTCATTCGCTAGCGAAGGTCCAACCTTGATAGAGGCGATGCTCTAGGAAGGTTGCGCGAAACTTAGTTTGCTGCCAGGGGTAACCTTGGCGGCATGCGCAAACGAAAAACCGCATCAGGTAGCCAGGGAATCTTTGCGCGCACCTGTACCGCCACACGCATGCCATTGATATTTGCCATGCTGACAATGACCCGACGTTTTCGTTTCTTGTGATCAACAACGCCGTAGTCACAGCTGGTGACGTCGCCTTTATAGTATTTTTTCCCGCCGTTAAATCCATGCAATTGCTCGTTCAGCAAGTTTAGCTGGTAGCTGTCTTCACCATCGTGGACCATTCTACCTTCATAGCAAGTTGGACTGAAAAAGAGCGCAGAGATCAAATCTACTCCACCGGGTCGTTCAACCGTTTCAAAACCCTCAGCGCCACTGTCAAAAACGCGCGTACCGTTGGGATAAGTCAGCACTATTTTCAGATCGTGGTCTTTACTACTGGTCTTACTCATGTAGGCAGTGGTAACAGGGCCTAGGCCTTTCCATGTACCCACGGCGGCGAACACGCCATTCCAAGTATAGTAGCTACTCATCGCTCTAGAAGTCTTGAATTCACCAACAACTTCATAGTCGGCACCTTGTCTGTCTAGCGCGAGATTTAGCTCACCCGCCTTGAGAAAGGCCATGCGTGCGTCATACACATAGCTATTTTTTAAGCTTGTTTGGTTTGAAGAGAGTTCAGGTTGGGCAATTGCTGTTTGTGCAAAGGCAACTGCTGCAAAGCACCAGAAAATTAAAAGTAGGCCGGCAGGCTTCACGAAGATCGTCTAAGCCTTCAACACCCGTAACACGTCTTCTAATTCTACAATCATTTGACGCACTAGGAGTTTGAACTGAGTTTGATCTTCTTTGGCATCCTCACCGCTAAGTCGTTGCCTGGCTCCCCCAATCGTAAAACCTTGCTCGTACAAAAGGCCACGAATCTGTCGAATAATGATAACGTCTTGACGCTGGTAGTAACGTCGGTTGCCACGTCTTTTAACTGGGCTAAGCTGTGGAAATTCCTGCTCCCAATATCGCAAGACGTGTGGCTTTACCTCGCATAGGGTGCTGACTTCACCAATGGTGAAATAACGTTTACCCGGTATTGGTGGCAGCTCACGATCACCGCTCGCATCAAGCATGGCTAGTCCTCTTCGCTTAGGTCGCTATTAAAGGAAAAATCCGCAACAGCACCACCCAAATTATCTTCCGAACTTCCGCCCGCATAGGCTTCGACTCGAGCCTTGAGTTTTTGTCCAGGTTTGAATGTTACAACGCGCCGAGCCGTAATAGGAATCTCTTCCCCGGTTTTTGGATTTCGACCTGGCCGTTCGCCTTTCTCACGCAAATCGAAATTGCCAAAGCCTGACAATTTAACTTGCACGTTGGTCTCTAAAGAATCGCGAATCTCATCAAAGAAGGTTTCCACAATCTCTTTAGCTTCGCGTTTGTTCAACCCCAACTCGTCAAAAAGTTGATCGGCCATTTTGGCCTTGGTCAATGCACCCACAACAGTTGTCCTGATCCGTGTCTAAATCTGGGGCGGTAGCGTCTAACGCGCAATTCCGCTGGTCCAGTCTTAGCTAAAAGCACTTCTGTAGCATCTGTCGTTTTCTGTCGTTTCTTACAGACTGAATGCAACAGCGCTGGCTTTTAGCGCAATTTTGCTGACAACTCTTTTTGCAATGCACCAAGAGCGGCGTCGGCAAATCCCCCTATTTCTTCTTCGGTAAGGGTGGCGGTTTGACTCTGGAACGTCAACCCTATAGCGAGACTTTTTACATTAAAATCAATGCCTTTGCCCTTATAAACGTCAAATAACGTGAAGTCAACCAGGTTTTCACCCAAGGCAATTCTAACCACTCGCTCCACTTCACTAGCGTTTATGGACTTGTCAATAACAATGGCCAAGTCACGTCTAACGCTTGGAAACTTCGATACCGCGCTGTGTGTGCGCTTAGGGCGCGCGAGAATTTCTTCGGCATCAAGCTCAAACAGATAGACCCCGGTTACGCCCAGCTTGCCTTCAATTTCCGGGTGAAGCCGGCCTAATCGACCAATAGTTCTCTGTTCTGCAACAAGAACTGCACTTTGCCCCGGATGTAAAATGGCGTCATTGGCCGCCTGATAAGTTATGTCTTCTCGCCCCGACCAAGCGATCATTAGATCTGTAATGCCTTTCAGGTCATAGAAGTCCACCTCCCCTGATCCTGTATGCCACGACTCTGGGGTGCTCTTACCCCAAATCAAGCCCGCAACTTTCAGCGGCTGTTCGAGGCCGTTGGTCGTTTGAAAGACTAAGCCCAATTCAAATAGACCCACCCTGTTTTGCTGTCGAGCTCGGTTGGCTTGCAAAGCGTCAACCAAGCCTGCAGCCATATTGGTGCGCATCACAGATTGTTCACGAGACATCGGATTTGCCAACGCTAGAGGTTCTGCACCAGGATCCAGTAGATCCATTAATCCGGGTTCAACGAAGGTATAAGTAATAACTTCCTGCAAACCACTCTGCACCAGCAACTCTTTCAACGCGCGTTCGTCGTGTTTTTCAAGCGCAACCTCGCGCAATGCCAAATCGGCGGTCGGGCGTTTGCTCGGAATGTTGTTGTAACCGAACACACGACAAACCTCTTCCACCAAGTCTTCTTCAATGGCGATATCAAATCGATGA
>JBNMMV010000230.1:0-6795 GCA_051270205.1 Limisphaerales bacterium | reverse complement strand
GATCTTCCAATTCCCTGGGATGAACGAACAAAGGACATCATCGCGGTAGGTCGACTGGTGCCACTAAAGGGCTTCGATATCCTCATCCGTGCATTCGCAGCAAGCACTGCGCCAAACCAAGGCTGGCGTTTGAAGATTTTTGGCGAGGGCGCCGAACGACTAGCGTTGACGGCGCTTATTGAAGAACTTAGCCTCAGAGATGCGGTCGATCTTTGCGGCATTACTGAGGATCCAACCATTGAACTCAACCGTGCCAAGATGTTCATTTTGTCTTCTAAATATGAGGGCTTTCCGAATGCACTTATGGAAGGCATGGCTATGGGTTGCGCCTGTATTGCTACCGACTGCAACAGCGGTCCAAGCGACATCATCCAGCACCAACACAACGGTCTGCTAACCCCCGTCGATGACGTTAAGGCGATGACTGCAGCAATAGACAAATTAACCTGCGACGATGATCTAGCCCGACAATTTGCAAGCGCTGCAATCGACACTCGAAGGCGGTTTTCAACGACCGCCATCATGGCCCAGTGGGATGCGTTACTGTTGCAAACATCACCAAACAATCAGACCAAAACAAGTCACAGAAAATGACCCAAGCCTCACAAACTCAAAACCAGGCAGGCGAAGAAATTGCGCGCGGAGAACGCTTTGCCTTTGGCGCCAACTGGAAGCGCTTTTTGACTACCTTGGACGATCAAAAAGTTGATCGCGCCTGCCAGACATTGTGTGAAATGCTGCTAGTCGACAACCTACAAGGCAAACGATTCCTAGACATCGGCTGCGGCAGCGGTCTATTTTCTTTGGCCGCCAAACGTTTAGGCGCCGAAGTACACTCGTTCGATTTCGATGCCCAGTCTGTTGCCTGTGCCATCGAATTAAAAGCCCGATACTTCGCTAACGACGAAGATTGGCAAATTGAGCAAGGATCAGCCTTGGATCCTGCATATCTCGAAAGTCTCGGACAATGGGACATCGTTTATTCCTGGGGCGTACTGCACCACACAGGCGACATGTGGAGTGCACTCCTAAACGTCGTTCCTCTTGTTAACGATTCTGGGCTCCTCTACATCGCTATCTATAATGACGAAGGTACAAAATCGAAACGCTGGACATGGATTAAGAAACAATACAATCAGCATAAGTGGGCGAGACCTTGGCTGCTCACTTACGGGTTGCTACGCACCCGTGGTGGTCAATTTTTACGCGACCTTATTAAGCTAAAACCGCTCTACAGTTGGCGCGCCTACAAAGAAGAGCGTGGCATGTCACCCTGGTATGACGTAGTAGATTGGATTGGGGGTTGGCCGTTTGAAGTAGCCACTCCTGAAGCACTATTTCGGTTTTACAAACAACATCATTTTACCCTGCACAACATGCTCACACGCCAAGGTAAGGGCTGCAACGAATTGGTCTTTAAAAAACAGGACGATACCAGCTAGTATATCGCTCTCTCCTCAGTTAACGAGCCACCCATGAAGCCGTACACCACATCACCTGACATCGATCAAGCCATCGTTAACGCAGAGTTTTGGTCTAACGAGCAAGGAATTCACCAACAACTACAGTGGCTGCGCAACAACGACCCGCTACGTCGCCTAGAGCCCCAGGGGTTCGACCCGTTTTGGAATGTCACCAAATATCACGACATTAAGGAGGTCGAAGGCAAAAAGAAGATCTTCATTAATGACCCACGCCCCACCCTCGGGGAAGCCGGTATCATGGAAATGGTCCAGTCAGTCACAGGTCGTAAACATTTGATTCGATCGTTGGTGCAAATGGACGATCCCGACCACATGAAATATCGCACGCTCACTCAGGGATGGTTCATGGGTACCAATTTGCGCAAATTGCAGTCGCGGGTCGATGCGTTGGCAAAAATGTCAGTCGATCGCATGGCAAACTTCGGTGGCGAATGTGACTTCGTTAAGGATGTGGCGATTTGGTACCCGCTGCGGGTAATTATGGAAATTCTAGGCGTGCCTGAGGAAGACGAGGCGCTAATGCTGAAACTCACCCAAGAGCTCTTTGGTCCGACCGACCCAGACAACCAGCGATCGTTTGCCGCAGAGGACTTCTTTCAAGTCACCTACGATTTCGAAGCTTACTTTGCGGAGCTGACTAAAAAGCGAAAAACAAACCCTACCGATGATGTGGCAAGCCTCATCGCCAATGCGCAGATCGACGGCCAACCCATTCCTGAAGTAGAGGCGAACGGCTACTACATCATCATCGCAACAGCAGGACACGATACCACCAGCGCATCCACTGCTGGCGGTCTGTTAGCATTGTTGGAAAATCCAGACCAGCTTCAAAAACTAACCAATGACCCAGATCAGTACATGGCAACCACCATTGACGAAGTGATTCGTTGGGTAACGCCGGTCCGACACTTTATGCGTACCGCTACGGAAGATTACGAATTGCGGGGGAAAACCATAAAGGCAGGGGAATCGCTGGTCTTGTGGTATCCGTCGGCCAATCGAGACGAAGAAGTTTTTACCGATCCATTCGAATTTCGAATAGACCGCAAAGAAGCCAAGCAACTGGCCTTTGGATTTGGCGCGCATGTCTGCCTTGGACAACATCTGGCGCGCATGGAAATCACCGCACTTTACCGAGAACTACTGAGTCGCGTGACAGACATTGAGCTTATTGGTGAGCCTCTCTACACCCATTCCACTTTCGTTGGCGGTCTAAAGTCGCTGCCGATCCGTTATAAAATGCGCTAACGGTTCACAGTCGATAAGCATCAACAGCGGCATCGTGAAATAACCAAGCTTTCTCAGCTTGGCTACAACCCTGAGCAAGCCGCTTGAACGCGTTCCAAGTGACCACATAACTTGAAAAGAGTTTTTGCACCGGGAAGTTCGATTCGAAAATACACCGCTGCACGCCGAAGGCATCAATGCAGGCATGCATCCACGGTGACCAGGCCGCACATATTTCTTCTGAGCCCGGCGGTACGCTTCGATCCTTGCCGTCACCCCTCTTACGGATAGGCAGTGCGCCCAACTTAAGATAGACGTTGTCACACTGGGCTACCGAATTAATCCCAGCGAGCCAATCATCAAACACCTGCTCGCGCTGCTCCGCATAAGGTCCACCCAAAATTGGTACACCGGTATGATTAAGAACAATGGTTAAATCCGGGACCATGGCTGCAAGTCGAGCAACATCCGTCAGTTGCGGATGATAGACCCAAACATCCAAAGTCAGATTGAGTTCAGCCATGACTTTTGCCGCCGCGATGACCTCTGCCTCCAGCAACAAACCCGAATTCGGAACCTGGTTGTTAATGGCCTCATGTTGATCCCAGGCAGTGGTGAAGCGAACGCCTTTAAAACGTCCACCTGAGCGTTCTATGTGCTGCTCGAAAATTGCACGACTCTGCTCACCCAGCCTGAGGTCAACATTGCCAACCATACCTTTGCAGAATGCCCAGGCACCAAACACACCACTGTCAGCCATAGCCGCGCAGCCCGTCACAAACTCGGTTTCACCGAGCGACTGCAACGCCTCATCTCCACCTTGGCGATACATAGAATGACACTCGGCATAGACAGTCGCGACAATGTTATGACCAGAGCCCATATCCTCTACAAATTCAGGAACAAGGTAGCGATGTCCGCTACGAATCCATAGGTGATGGTGCGCATCAACAATCGGCAAGGCAGGTTCCAGAGCCTCTTCGTGAACCAAGCTCAACCACTCCTCATTTGGCACCGACTGGCCCATCACTTTCTTATTCGCCATCGAAATCTCCTTATTACTGGGTCGTAACCTCAGCCCACATTAATGACAAAACCAGATGGAGTCCACGCGCATCACTGCATCGCGCATCACTCCATCGCACACCGGGGTTTGGTCAGCTACCATAGGCGCGTTACCGAAAAGAGAAGATCCGCTTTGAACATCACCATTTACGCTGCAAAGAAAGTCATCACCATGAATCCTTCCAACCCCGAGGGTACGCACGTTGCGGTCCGCGATGGCATCGTACTCGGCGTCGGCAATTTGGCAGAGCTTGCAGGTTGGGGTGAGTACCAATTGGATACTACCTTTGAGGACAAGATCATTGTGCCCGGCTTTGTCGAAGCCCACGCCCATATCATGGCGGGAGGCATGATGCTGCTGCCGTATATGGGGTTTTTCGAACGCCGCCTCGCCGATGGCGCACTCGCACCGGGCATTAAAAGTTACGACCAGCTGATTGACGCATTGCGCGCAGAAGATGCCAAATTAACCGACCCAATCGAACCGCTGGTCGCGGTCGGCTTTGACCCAATCTACTTTCCAGACCAGCCTCGCCTGAGCCGACAGCAACTGGATAAAGTCTCGACCACTCGACCTATCTACCTACACCATGCCAGTGGCCACTTAGCGACCGCCAATACCGCCATGCTGGAAAGCAATGGCGTCACTAAAGACATGCAGGTGGAAGGCTTAGGACGAGATGCCAACGGCGAGCTCGATGGCGAACTACGCGAACCACCTGCTATGAGTACTTGCAAGACAGGTATGCGCATTGTGCAATTTTCCAACTCTACCGAAGAGGCGCTAAGAGACTTCGGCGCATTGGCCCGAAACGTCGGCATCACCACCTGTACGGACCTTGCTGGCGCCTCTATTTTGGTGCCAAAGCTACTTGGCAAATGGCTCGAGATCACCGCAGAAGATGCTTTCCCAATGCGCATAGCGCAGTACAACATCCCTGCAATGCCAGGTGCGGCAGCAGATTTCGATGCGGTTGCTGAGCAGTTTGTGGCGCTGCAGAAACAAGCAACCAATAAGCTCAGATTCCCCGGTGTGAAATTCGTCTTAGACGGATCGATTCAAGGCTTCAGCGCTCTGCTGAAATCCCCCGGCTATTTTAGCGGTGAGGATCACGGCCAGCTGTTAACAATTCCAGAACAGTTCAAAGATTGGCTAACACCCTTTCACAAAGCTGGGTTGAACATTCATTTGCACTGCAACGGCAACATGACCCAGGATTTGGCAATCGATACGGTCGAACAAGTGTTGCGAACCGACCCGTGGCCAAATCATCGGCACACCATCACCCACGCCCAACTGACCACTCAAGCGCAACTGCGCAAGATGGCCAACTTGGGTTTGTGCGCCAACTTTTTCACCAACCACCTCTGGTACTGGGGTGATCAACATTACGAGTTCACTGTGGGTCCGGAACGTGCCAACGCGCTAGAGCCTTGTGCATCTGCCCTGCGAGAAGGGGTACCTTTTTCTATTCATTCGGACGCCGGCGTTACGCCCTTAGGATCACTACACACCATGTGGTGTGCCGTTAATAGACAAACCCCCAGCGGCCGAATTCTTGGAGAGACAGAAAAGATTAGCGCTTACGAGGCCCTACGCGCGGTCACCATTAGCGCTGCATATCAGCTACATTTAGACGATGAAATCGGATCTCTAGAGCCTGGCAAACAGGCAGATTTCGCCATCCTTACAGAAGACCCGCTCACCGTTGAACCAATCGCGATACGCGACATTGAGGTCTGGGGAACAGTGCTCGGCGGCATCAAGCACCCGGCGGCTAGCAAAAGCTAATGATCGACTTTTCGGTACTTGGCGGCTACTTGGGCGCCGGTAAAACGACGCTTCTCAACCACATCCTCGCGCACAATCAGGGCGTACGTTTCGCACTTCTGATCAATGATTTCGGTGCCATCAACATTGATTCGAAGTTAGTGACCTCCGCGGATGATCAACAAATTAACCTCGCCAACGGCTGTGTGTGTTGCACGTTAAGTGATGGTTTTTTCGAAGCAATCGAAGCGCTTACTCAGCTCGACCCCACCCCAGATCACATAATTGTGGAAGCCAGTGGCGTCGCAGACGTGAATAATCTTGCCCAATACGGACATGGCCATGGACTCCATCTTGCTTCCGTCATCGTGGTCGCAGATGCGGAAACCATCGAGCAGAAGTCGAACGACAAATATGTCGGACAGACGGTGCTGCGCCAACTGCGTGCCGCAGATGTGGTGGTATTAAACAAAGCTGATCTTTGCGACCCGGAAACATTGAATGCTCGGATAGATTGGGTTACGCAAGTGAGCGGCGGTGCACCCACTCTACCGGCCACCCATGGCGCCATATCTGTAGACACCCTTTGGGATAAGCACCCTCGCCTAAAAGTAGAGGGCGAAGATCACCATCATGCCCACGAATCCTATCTAAGTTGGAGTTTCCAATCCCAGGCGTTGCAAAGCACAGCAGGGGTTGAGGCATTCGTGGCTGCACTGCCTGTCGAAGTTATACGAGCAAAAGGGCTGGTTCAAACCGACGATGGCGATCTGGAAGTACAAGTTGTGGGTCGTCGCAGGTCGCTCAATACCACTGAACAGGCGTTGGAACAAAGTGAGCTGGTGGTTATCGGTCTCGAAGACCAATTACAAACTGAGATACTAGACAAGCTCGCCCACCAGCATCTGACCTCCTTTTGAACAAGAACTGATAAGCGAAAGCGCTTAAAATGGTATTTATAATTATTTGGGGAAGAACATGAGCGACAGACCCGTCATTATTTACGGCGTACCCTTTTCACAGCCAGTACGCGCTGTGATGTGGCTAATGCTGTACAAAAAAACACCGTTCGAAATGGTGCTGATTAACCCAGGCTCGAAGGGCGAGACCGGAAGTCGGAACCCCGCTTTTCTAGCCAAGAACCCAGGCGGCACGATTCCCACACTAGAGGAGCCAGACAGCGGCTATACGCTAGGAGAAGCGCACGCAATTATGGCCTATCTTTCGAATAAGCACGGCTGGACGGAC
>JBNMMV010000229.1:0-6836 GCA_051270205.1 Limisphaerales bacterium | reverse complement strand
GGGTACTGTTTCTTCGGTGACTTCGGTAGAAACGAGCGTAATCGCACGCCGATTTGAACCGTCAAAATCTTCGATCATAAAATCGTGACTTTCGCCTGCGCCACTGGGAAACAGACCTGCGTTGAGCGTGTCAACATCGTCGCCATTGACGAGATCTGCACCGTCTACTTCAACTATTGCACTGCCTCGTGTAACGCCGGCCCCAGCGGCAGGCGATCCGGGTTGCACAAGTGCAACGACAGCCCGACGTGGCGGGCTGGAAGCGATCAATACAACGTCTGCGCCGTAACCCGCCGATATGCCTTGCTGCGACAATAGTTCCCACTCTTCAGTATCGTAGGTGAAATGAAACTGGTCCTTGTCCGCGCCAGATGGGGTGGTCGCAAAGGTGCGCATCAGGTCAAAGTAAGCTGGGGTTGTATGCGCGGCTGGGTCTTCGTCTATAATTTCGTCGTACCACAAGTACAGGTCATGGCTCCATGCCCGCAGCCATTCATTTTCGTTCTCGGTGCTGCCTTGGGCGTCACTGCTGCCGACTCGCGGAATTTCGCACATCGCGGCGAACATAGATTGCGCTTGAAAAACACCTTGTTCGAAATCGCTTTGGACTGGAGCGGGAGGTGCCACGGTGCCAGCGCCGCGATTGCCACCACCTCCCCCACCGCCACATGCGGCGAGGGTGAATACGATGGTGGCTAGACTCAAAAGGGATAAGTGCTTACTGCGCACATCGAGCTCCTTAAAGTAGATACCTTCCTGTTTCTTCAGACCACCGACTGTCGTCAGAGTCCGTTTTCTACCAGAGGTCATACCGTTGTAGTTCAGCACGGCCAACCACCATGTGATGCACCTCATCCGGTCCGTCGGCAAAACGTAAGTGGCGCATATCCGCGTATAAGTCTGCCAGCGGTGTCCACTGAGAGACGCCGGTTGCACCATGCATTTGAATCGCCGCGTCAATAATTTCACAAACTCTTTCCGGCACCATTGCTTTAACAGCACTCACATAAACCCGGGCTTCTTTATTGCCTAGAACGTCCATGGCTTTTGCGGCCTGAAGCACCGCAAGACGCATAGCGGTGATATCGATTCGGCAACGTGAAATTACTTCAAGGTTTTTGCCGAGCTTGGCAATGGGCTTGCCGAAGGCGACTCGTGTGGCTGCGCGTTTTACCATCAGCTCCAATGCGAGTTCGGCTTTGCCGATGGAGCGCATGCAGTGGTGGATACGCCCTGGTCCGAGTCTCACCTGAGAAATTTCGAATCCGCGTCCTTCGCCTAGCAGAAGATTGTCTTTGGGCACCCGGACATCACGGAAGGCGATGTGCATGTGACCACGAGGCGCATGATCTCTGCCGAAAACCTCCATGCCACCAATTATTTCTACGCCCGGGGCGTCTGTGGGCACTAGAATTTGTGATTGCTGGCGAGATGGCGCGGCAGTAGGGTCTGTTTTGACCATAGTGATCATGATTTTACAACGGGGATCGCCTGCGCCCGAGATGTAGTACTTTTCGCCGTTAATGACCCATTCGTCGCCATCTAAAACCGCGCTGGTGCTAATGTTCTTGGCATCAGACGAAGGTAAAGCTGGTTCAGTCATAGCGTAAGCCGAGCGAATTTCTCCGTTCAAGAGCGGTTCAAGCCACTGAGCTTTTTGCGCAGGCGTGCCGACTCTTTCCAAAACTTCCATATTGCCCGTATCAGGTGCGCTGCAGTTTAGCGACTCGGAGGCCAGCGGTGATTTTCCAAGCTCGGTGGCTATGTAGGCGTAATCTAGATTGCTTAAGCCTTCGCCGGTATCCGCATCAGGTAGAAAAAAGTTCCACAGTCCGGCTTCTTTGGCCTTTGCCTTTGCGCCGTCTATAAGCTCGAGCTGGCGTGGATGCCATGTCCAGCGGTCTTCTTTGCCTTCTTGCAAAGCGAAAAATTCTTTGGTGATGGGGTCTACGTTGTCTGCGATGTGTTTTTTCACAGCGTCCATGAGCGGTTGTGCTTCGCGAGACATTGCGAGTTCAAATAGGTCGGAATCTAAATCGTTTGCTTCAGCCATTGTTTCTCCCCAGAAAAACTATTTCAAAGCTCAGATTGTCGCTAAAGATGTGGGATGATGCCATCAAAATTGAGGTTAATTGTTGATCCGTCTAGCCACCTACAATGTTAGAAACCTGTTTCTCTGCGGCGAAGGTGAGGAAAAACCCGCGCGAGAAGTCCGCGCATTGGTAAAAACCATCGGTCAACTAAACGTAGATGTAATGATGCTGCAGGAGGTCGGCTCTTTACAATCACTGCAGATCCTCAACCAAAAGCTAAGCAAACCCTACCCTTTTGAAGCGTCCGTTGTTGGCAACAGTGAGCGAAGTATCCATCTTGGGGTATTGAGCCGGGTGCCGTTTGAGACTTCATCTCATCGGCACATAGCCTTGGTAGATGAAAATAAGATGCCAGTTCAGTACTTTGCGAATGCTCATGCGGCGCTCAATGCTGAGACTTCTCCTGTGGTTGTGCAGCGGGATTTTCTTAAGGTGTCGCTAGCCAATTTGACGCTTATTGGGGTCCACCTTAAATCAAAAGGCAACCCAAGTTGGCAGCGTATAGGGGCTGATGAGATTCGAATGCTCGAGGCGCGAGCGCTGGCGGCTCTGGCGGCATCAGAGCGCGCTAAAGAACGTCACCGCGCACTTGTAGTGCTCGGAGATTTTAATGATGTGGCGGCATCAGTGAGTCTTCAACCGCTGGCAGATCTCGGCTGGTTTGATTTGCACGAAAAACACTACAAGGCGCTTGGTCGCAACCCGTCTACCTATTGGCCGAAGCGACGAATGCGCATCGACCGCATGCTGATCACGCCAGAAACAGAGGGTTATGTGGTAGCCAATTCCGCGCAGATTCTGATCGACGAACGATTTCGCCTAGCGTCTGATCATTACCCAGTCGCCATGGACCTAGATTTGCCGGGTTAGTGTTCCGGTTGCGACCTTCGGCTGGTACGGGCAAGATCATTCGCTTGTGTCAGGGGAGAAGGAGAACGAGTTGGATATAGTTGATCGAATAGCGGTTGTAACGGGTGCTGGATCCGGCATAGGGCGGGCCTTAGCAGTCCGATTGATAGATCGTGGTGCACGCCATGTAGTGTGTACCGATCTGAACGCCGAGAACGCCGCAGAAACTGCGGCCATGATTGGCGACAAAGCCAGCGCCCAGGTATTGGATGTTGGCGATGAAAAAGCCATCGAGGCCGTAGTGGAAGACGTTGAAGCCAACATCGGCGGTATTGATTTGTTTGTTTCAAACGCAGGTTACGGGCTGGGTGGTGGCTTGGAACTCGCCACCAGCGAGTGGGAACGCATGATGAATGTACACACCTGGTCACATTTGGCAGCAGCACGAGCGGTGATTCCAAAAATGACAGCACGTGGTGGAGGCTATCTACTCAGTACTGCATCTGCGGCGGGTCTGTTGACGCAAATAAACTCGGGTCCGTATGCGGTTTCGAAACATGCCGCCGTCGCCTTTGCCGAGTGGGTTGCAATAAATTATGCGGACCAAGGCATTGGGGTTTCGGTACTTTGCCCGCAAGCAGTGCGTACCAATATCTTGGGACCGGCGGCGAGCAAAAAAGCGGGCGAAAAGGGCAGGAATAGCGGTCAGGCGAGCCAAGACGGTGTACTTGAGCCCGAAATGGTTGCCGATGAATGCATTGATGCGGTTCAAAGCGGCAGGTTTTTAGTGCTTCCGCATCCAGAGGTTGAGACGTACTTCCAGCGCAAGGCTAATGACTACGATCGTTGGCTAAATGGCATGCGCCGGTTCAAAGAAAAACTGAGTAAGTAAGCGATTATAGAAGAGGACTAATGAGATGAGAATATTTGCAGCAGCATTGGCACTGATGTGCACGAGTTTAGCGAGCGCAGCCGTAGAGGTGGGCCAACAAGCGCCTAACTTCAACCTCGCAGGCTCTGATGGCGCCACCCATTCACTGGAGGCACTTAGAGGGAAATACGTTGTTGTGGCGTTTTTCCCTAAAGCCTACACCAAGGGCTGAACCATCGAATGTAAGTCGCTGCGTGACAGCGACAAAGAAATTCGTAACTTCGATGTTTCGTTCTTCATGGCAAGTACCGATTCCATAGAAGACAACACAGGCTTCGCCAAGAAAAACGGCGCGACCTTTCCGATTCTTGCCGATCCCACCAAGGAGACCTCGAAAGCCTATGGTGTGTTAGCGGCGCTGGGTTACGCGAAACGCTGGACCTACTACATAGATCCCCAAGGCGTGGTGTTGAAAATCGACAAACAGGTGAATCCGGCAACAGCGGGAGACGCGTTGGTGGCCAATCTTTTAGAGCTGGGTGCGCCGAAAACTGACTAGCGTCTGTCCCGCAAGAGTAGATTTTAGTTGATTGGGATTCGATTCGGCATTTGATCTGGCGTAAAACATTGCACCAGAACCTGCGCCGCTCCGCGGTACCCGCACTACGAAAACAAGCCCTGGCGAGGACGCCGGGTCTTTTTTCTGCGTTTGGCTTGGTTAAAGGCGCAATGTTTTACGCCAGATCAAATGCCTTGGGCGATCCCGCAATCTAAAATCTGTCTTTTCTGGACAGAAATCATGTGGGTTCGAGATCAATTATGTTAAGACGCTGGCTTCTTTGTCGGCATTCTTGGCTTAGAGCCGATAATTCCCTCCGCTTCTAGATCAGCGATTTCCTCGTCTGATAGGTTTAGGCGTTCGCTAAAGATCTGTTGATTGTGCTGGCCGAGGGTGGGTGCGGGGCGAGAAATTGGCAGTGGACCGGTCTGATCTCTGTAAGGGGCTGAGGGGTTGGGTTGATTACCCACAACAGCTCGGTCGATCCATTGCCAGAAATCGCGCGCCATAAGCTGTGGATGATTCAAGAGGGATGCGCTGTCTGTGCAGGCGGCGGTAGAAATGCCTACGGCTGTTAGGCGTTCGATGATCACTGCTGCGGTTTGCCTGCCAGTCCAACTGCCAATTTGACTATCTAGTGCTCGGCGCTGAGAACGACGCACCTCAAAGTCGTCAAAATCTTTGATCTGGGCGAGTTGATTGAATGCGAGCCACTCGGCTTGGGAGCGTATTTCTAGGACGATCCATTCATCTTCGCCGTCGCAAGGATAGACACCCACTGGGGCATAATCCGGGTGGTCGTTGCCATAACGTTTCGGTGCCTCGCCGGTAGCAGAGAACTCTAAGATGCCATGTGATGCCAACGGGAACAGACCCTCGACTTGGGACAAATCGACGAATTGTCCTTGGCCCGTTTTTGCCTGGTGCCAGAGTGCGACCATTAAAGCGGATGCACCGGTGATGCCGCCCACTGCATCGCCTAGGGCGACGTGCTGCATGGTGGGTGGGTCTTCTGGATGGCCGTTGAGGTGTGGCAGGCCGGACGAATGTTCAACCGTTGAGCCGTATGCCCGATATTCGGCCCACGGACCCGAGGCGCCAAAGGCAGGCATTGACAACAAAACGATGTCTTTGTTTGCTTTGCATAGTTCTTCGTAGCCTAGATTGAGTTTGCCCAGCACGCCGCCAGAAAAGTTCTCAACCACCGCGTGGGCTTGTGCTACGAGTTGAAGTAAAAGGGCTCTGCCCCGGTCATTCTCCAGGTCTAGAGTAATGTTGTACTTGTTGCGGTTGACCATGTTGAAGGCGCTAGATTTTTCGGCACCGTCATCGGCAATCCATTCTGGCGTGGCCTCCCAACTGCGCCACCAATCGAAGCGCTCACAACTTTCTACCTTAATGACTTGAGCGCCCATGTCGGCCGCGTGTCGACAGGCGAGAGGGCCAGCCCAGCCCATGCTGAGATCGACAATGATGATGTCTTTTAAACTTTGGTGCAGCATAGGCTAGTAGTCGTCCTCACCCAGTCTCGCTACTCTACCGCCCGCTAGCGGTTGCGTGCGCTGTAATCGATACGGATTTGCAGGCACCTTCAGTGAGGTGTTTGGCAGCTCAGCAAGCGTAAAGGCACCCCGGCTGTTGAACTGGTCGACGTCAAAAAGTTCATCCATCGTTGGTACTCGGGCTAACGGTATGCGGTTTTCCTGTGCTCGGGTGAATAGCTCGGCTGCGTGAAAGCTCAATAGGCGTTCGCGGATAACAGGTTCGATAACGTCAATTGCCTCTAGCCGCCCTACGCTTGACTGAAACATAGGAACATCGGCGAAATCGGGCATGTTGAGCAGAATGCAGAAGCTGTGCCATTGACTAGGGGTTAGCACCGTTAGGCCAATCCAACCGTCCTGACAAGGAAACACACCGAGAGGGTAGGTGGGTGGGAAGCGATTCACGCCCATTCGCGAGGCTGACAGGCCTGTGTTGTAGGCACTTATTACCCCTACTTCGGTGAAACACAACATTGACTCAAATATGCTGGTTTCGAGGCAGGCGCCTGGGTCTTCGGTGCCAAACTGGACACCCAGAAGGTGGCCCATGGCGGCAACGAAGGCAGTCGCTCCGCCGACGATTTCCGCTTGATAGCCAGTGGGTATAATGGGTGGCCCCTCTGCTGGACCGATGGAGCGCAACATGCCATTTTGGGCAAACATCTGCGCATTTGAGGCTATGTGACCTGCCAACGGGCCCGTCTTGCCGTACCAACTAATGCTCATACGTGAGCTATTGTTTACTGGCTGCGTGGTTTGGCCATCGTCCAGCACCAAGTCGGCGGAAAATAGCATTTCGAGCTGGTCAGGGCTGAGTGAAGAAAGGCGCATGCTCTGCTTATTGGTAGATAGGTAGGCGTGAATTGCGCTCGATTCTGGAATTTCTTCGCCTGCAACGAAAGGTGCCATGTGTCGTGTTC
>JBNMMV010000228.1:0-6847 GCA_051270205.1 Limisphaerales bacterium | reverse complement strand
CAAGATAACCAGCTAGGTTTCGTCGAGCAGCTTCAAATCGCTTGGTTCATATTCATGTCGACCCGTTTCCGATGGAAGCTTCCTCTTCAGCGCCCGCCGTCGGGCTTCATCAAAAAAGTTCTACTTTCAGCCAATACCATCTGCGCAGATTAGAGCTAGAAACAATCGTTGTGATTTCTGGGCGCACACTTTATTTAGCCATTCTGTCGAAAGCCAACCTGTCGAATCATTCACCGAACAATATGGCCAATGCACGTATCTGCTCACGCTCTCCCGGCGAAGGGGAAAGACTGATGACATTCGTTGCAAAGGCGGCCACCAAGCCGAGCTTCACGAGGTCTTTGGGTGTGGAGACAAACCCGCCACCTGACCATTTGTAACTGTTATTCACATATGGCGCCCGCATGATGTTGTCTTCGTAGGCGAGGTAAGGCTTGGCCAACATTTTCAGCGGAACCGGCAATGGCCTGCGCTGCGGCGATCTTATCCTGGTCATCGGCCAAAAAACTATCAGCCGGAGGGGCTCCTACCGGTGTGTTTTCCGCCATCGAAACGACGGTCACGATTCCGACAATCGCGCCGACTACCACCAAAAGCACAACCACACTGAACAGACGGATCGCGATCTTCATTTAGCTTTCTTCCAAACCTGCTCTCTTATCACGATAAGCGTTGGAACGACGAAGAGTATGAGCAGACTCGCAAATAATATTCCAGTGGCCAGACTTATCGCCATGGGAATCATGAACTGCGCTGTTGTACTCGTCTCAAAGATCAAAGGCATTAAGCCGAGCGAAGTAGTCGCGGTCGTCAGAAAGATTGGCCTGAATCTTCTTTGCGTCGCCAACAAGACGGCTTCTTCCACAGAGTGGCCGCCCTCGGCCATAAACTTATTGAATCGATCAACCAAAATCAGAGAATCATTGACGACCACACCACTTAAGGCAACCACACCAAAAAGAGAATAGAAAGATAAGTTATATCCCAATAGAAAATGACCAATAAATGCACCCGCGGCCCCAAATGGAACACCTGCCAGGATAATCAGAGGTTGGGTGTAACTTCGAAGCAGCGATGCTAAAAGTGCATATATTACAAGCATTGCCAGTAAACTCAGCCGAGCCAACGAACCTAAGCTGTCAGATTGGTCTTGCGCAAAACCCGCTTCGTTAATTTGAAGGCCAGAGTACTTGTCCTTCAACTGAGCCAAGACCCCACTTGTGAGTTCTGCCTTAATTGCTTCAGGCATAGCAACCGACCGATCTACTCGACCGCTGACCGTTACTATCCTTCTTCCATTCACTCGCTCAATCGAGGAGTAGCTTCGGTTTTCGCTGATTTTGGCTACTTGTGTTATTGGTGCTTCCGTACCATCAGCCAGACGAATCCTGACATTAAAAAAGTCGCGCGCACTCTGGCGCTCAATCTCTGGATATCGAACCATTACTCGAAGTTCTTCGCGGCCCCGCTGGATCCTCTGTACTTCTTCGCCGTAGAAGTTGTGTCTGAGCTGCACAGCGACATCAGCTGGACTTAGTCCAGCAGCAACACCTGCCGGCGTAAGCTCAATATCATATTGTCTTTTCCCCGGACTATTGGAGTCTTGGACTTCAAATAGAGCTGGTATTTTGGCGTATTCAACTTTGAGCTCTTCAACGGCCTGGGCAAGCACATCTTCGTCCTGATGGGTTAACTCAAAAGCCAAGTCGGAAGGGTTACCGAAAAACTGAGAAACATAATTCAGTTTCTCAACCCCGGATATGGGGCCAACTTCCTCTCTCCAGCGTTTTTCGAGCTCCTTTGCCGACAGTGTCCTTATGGGTTCAGGGTTGAGCTGAATCTGAATAGATGAAAGATGGTTCGCGACTGTGACCCTACCTCCACCGAAAGGCCCCCCACCTGTTGAGGTTTGGCCTCCGACGGTCATGCTGATCGACCGAAAAGACTTACCGCCCGAGGCCTCATCCACGTTTTTTGCGCCCTGAACCAATCTTTGCGCCGCAGCTTGCGTAATTTCGAAAGGCGTACCCACGGGGAATGCTAGGCTCGCGGAAATCCTGGTCGATTCAATACTGGGTAAAAATTCGAATCGAACCACTTTGAAGCCCACCAATGCCATGGCCGCAAAGAAAAAGACAGCCGATAGGGCTATTGTTGTTTTTCGATTACGAACGGCCTTTGTAACAAGAGGCATAAGCGCCTCATCACGGAACCGAAACAGCCATCCTGAAACATTCTTCTGGATTTTGTCGAGCGGCCACTTGCTCCAACTACGGCCATGAGTCAAATGCGCGGGCAGGATCAAAAATGCTTCGAGCAGCGACATGCACAAAACCGTAACAACAACCACTGGAACCGCTTGATAAAACTGGCTGAAAAAGCCTGAGACAAACGCCAGTGGTGCAAATGCTGCAATAGTGGTTAATACACCTACCGTAACAGGGGCGGCAACGCCGTTGATTCCGGCTATCGCAGCATCAATACCTGTTAAACCGCGCTCCTGCTCGGCAATGACATTCTCACCCACAACCACAGCATCATCAACCACAATGCCCAATACAATGATCAGCGCGAGCAAGGTGATAACATGGAAGTTAACACCGAATGCGTCGAAGAAGAGAAAGGCGCCAAAAAAAGCAATTGGCACACCCATTGCAACCCAAGTGGCGAGCCTAAGATCAAGAATCAAAACCAAAAACAAAAAGACAAGTACAAACCCCAGTACTCCGTTTCTAGTCATTATACTGAGATAATTTTTCACAGATTCTGTTGAATCTTCCCAGACATCTATCTCAATACCACGCGGTGGGGTATACCCTGCCAACCTTTCGCGGATATCTCTTGCGATGGATAACGAATCTTCGCTGTCCGACTTCTGGACCTTGACGAACAGGCTCTTTTTACCGTTAAACTGGTGGATCAGTTTGTCCTCGGTAAAACCATCTCTAATAATCGCGATGTCGCCTAATCTTAAGACGGTGCCATTGGGGAAAGCTTGAACGATGATGTCTTCAAATTCTTCACCACTATATCTCTTGTTGTTTGTCCTTAAGAGAACGTCTCCAGCATCCGTGCGTATTTCGCCCGATGTAAGGTTAAGAGAAGTCCGACGCACCGCGGAAGCCACATCACCCATCGACAAACCGTAGTTTCTTAGCGTCTCCTCTTTCACCTCGATAGAAATTTCATAATTCTTCGCACCAAACAACGAAACCAAGGAGACGGAAGGTATTGCCAGTAACTCCTGCTCTAACTGCTCGGCGCCTCGACGAAGCTCTAGGTCCGACAAATTTGAGGACACAACTAGCGTCATCACTTCGCCTATAGTCTGCAAACGGACTATGTCCGGCTCTTCTGCCTGCTCGGGTGGAAAATCTGCCAATCGCTCGATGGCGGTCTCCACGTCGTCTCTAACTTTCGCTTCATCTACAAAATCTTTCAATTCAATTGAGACCGCACCGGAGTTCTCATAAGCCCGGGAAGTAACGCGCTTTACTCCATCAATGCCTATGACTGCTTCTTCGATTCTTCTGGTGATGCTTTCTTCGACTTCGGACGGCGTCGCGCCTGGATAAGGAACTGTAATATTTATAGTTCCCAAATCGATCGTCGGAAAAGACTGCGCGGTAATCGCCGAAGCAGCAACGAATCCACCTATAAGCAACAACGCCATGAGCAAATTTGCGGCTACCAGATTGGCAGCAAAATATTTCAACACCCCGCCGATGGGCGAGTGTGAATTCTGCGAATCCTCGCCAACCATGGGCATTAGTTTGACAGTTCTACGCGTACTGGCATGCCTTCAAATCCGCCTGGGACTGTGCCCAATACAACGCCTTGACCGGGGTTAAATGCCTGCGCAACAATGCCTTGATTGTTTCTGTTGAGGAAGTTGGGGTAGAGCTTTTTAAGCTTACCTTCTACCACAGCCCAAACTGATTCGTTGATTTGTTCTGCCGCTTCCGGGAGCAACAGGGTATTAGCAAGCGTTGGTCCTTCAATTTCGATATCAATGAATGAACCTGGGTACAATTGCGAACTATTCATAATCGTCAGGTAAATTTGAGCGAAACGGGTCCGCTCATCGAGATCTGGAGCAACTCTGGCGACTTGCGCCGTGAACTGCTGCCCTCCGATCTTCAATGTAGCGTTTCGTCCTTGGGCAGGGCTGATGAGTTGCAACTGCTGCGGCGAGATCGGCACAAGCGCCTCTATAGAATCGCTAGCAAAAACCTCGCCAAACATTTGCCCTTCTTTGAGCAATAGCCCCAACTCTGCCTTCGACGCCACAACTTGACCGTTAAACGGCAAAGAAAATGAAGTACGCGAAAGATGTAGATTCGCAATATCGTGCCTCGCTTCTGCCGCTGCAACTTGAGCACTCGCTTGCTCTAGTTGTGGAATTTTCGCGACCAAAGTCGGAACCGCACGTCCAGGGTTCAGAATTGCGTAGTTCGAAATTGATGCCTCACTCGTTGCTTGAGTGAGCTGCAGATTAGAAAGTGCGATTTGTTTGTCCGCCAAAGCTTGTGCTACGGCAAGGTCAAACTCACTTTTATCGATTTGAATTAGCTTCTGATGCGCGTTGAAACGGCCACCTCTGCGAAGCGATTCTGACACCCATACTATTCTGCCGGTGGCCTGTGGAACCAAATCGATAGAATTCCTCACTACAATAGTGCCAGTGGCTGATACCCTAATTGTGTTGCCTGAAACGGTTGGTTTGTAAACCGAAACGAGTGGAATAGGAGGGTTACGTGAACTGGCAGTTTCTATGCCCGTTAGGCTTAATGCCTCTTCTTCTGAAGGTGCCTGGGCGTAGATAAGAGCACCAGTAACCAGGCCGCAGATAAGCCCAATCTGAACTATTCCAGTCGAGATTCGGCGACGAATTGACATATCTGCTCCAAAAAATTTTTAGCTCCAACCTTTGTACGCCTTGGTAGACCATTCAGATCACTTCATGTTATTGGTTGTGATCTAATTTGATGCTACGAGCGTAACAATTACATGCCTTCATCGAACTTCTCGATCATGCGACATTTGGCAAGCTTCGTATCGTTCGTGTTTATTGCTGCGAATCTTCTGCTTTGGTTGCCATTGCTTTTGCTGGCGGCCATCACTCGCATTTGCTTACCATTTGATATCGTCAAAAAGACCACTTATCGAGTCGTTGAGGGTATCTACCGCGTAGCTGTAAATATTGATGCTTGGTGGATCACTAAGGTTCTCGGTATTGAGTTCGAGATAACGGATGAATTTGACGTACTGGGCAGCCTTTCTAGTGCGCAAAACCCAGTAGTTATCTGTAACCATCAGTCGTGGTTCGATGTTTTCTTATTGCAAACCCTGATATCAAGTCGCGGACCCATACTGAAATTTGTCATAAAGGTCGAACTACTTTGGGTGCCTGTGCTCGGTTGGATTTGTTTAGCTCTAAATTTTCCGCGCCTAAATCGAAAAGGCGATGCCAAATCTCGCTCGAAGGACCTCAACAGCATGGAGTCGGCATCACTGAGGCTTGGCAGCGAACTTGGCGCTCTATTAATCTTTCCCGAAGGGACAAGATTTAGCAGCGAAAAGCGGGATATTCTTCATTCACCGTACCAGCACCTGCTTCCGCCCAGGCGCGGGGGATTTACCGTGATTCAGCAGTCAATGCCAACTGAAACAAGCATTCTAGATGTAATCATTCGATATGAAGGGGGCGATGCGAATTGCTGGCGATGCATGAGTGGAGCAGTCGATAAAATTTACGTGAGAGTCGATTCGTTGCAAATGCGAGACGTCCAGAATACATCTGAATGGCTCAATCAGCGCTGGTTGGCCAAGGACACCTGGTTGGCCAACCCACATAAAAGTTCGTGAAAGAATTATCCAAAATGGCCAACATGTTTCGGCAAGCTCCGAGCTAATACGAAGTAGGCAACTATTGCAGATAAAATGGAACCGATCAGTATTCCTAAGCGATCGCCATTAAAATATTCGCCGCTGCCGTGTTCGAAAGCGAGTCCGGCGATGAACAGACTCATGGTAAATCCAATGCCACACGCGAACGACACACCCACAACCTGTGGCCATGTAACCTCGGTAGGCAGTTGAGCAAGTCCAAGCACCACCGCGAGTCCGACGAAGAGCAAAATACCTACCGGTTTACCGATCAGCAGACCTGCTATTACGCCTGACGTTACCGGGTGAATGAGGTCATCCAACGACATTCCGCTAAGCATGAGACCCGCATTGGCGAAAGCGAATATTGGCAGAATCGCGAACGCCACAGGACCGTGCAAGTCGTGTTCTAGTTCTCGCAGTGGGGACTTCCCGTCTGCATCTCTCATTGGCACACAGAAAGCAATCAACACACCCGCGAGTGTTGCGTGGACTCCGGATTTTAGGACGGCAACCCATAGAACGATGCCTAGTAGCACGTAACTCGATTTACGCGTGACACCCAACCGGTTCATGATGACCGCCAAGACAAGCGCCACAGCCGCGGCCATTAGCGCCTCAATGGACAAGTCTGCGGAGTAGAAGATCGCGATGATAATGATTGCTGCCAAGTCGTCGAATATGGCCAGCGTGAGTAAGAAAACCTTCAAGGCAATGGGCACTCGGCTACCAAACACACCTAACAGTGCTAAGGCAAATGCAATATCGGTGGCTACTGGAATTGCCCACCCATCGAGCGCCGTGGAATCACCCCAGTTCAACCAAGCGTAAATGGCAGCAGGGACGATCATTCCACCAAGTGCGCCAAAACCTGGCAGCGCCACTTGTTCCAACGAGGCGAGTTCCCCTTCAGTAACTTCGCGTTTGATTTCGAGCCCGATGAGAAAGAAGAATATGG
>JBNMMV010000227.1:0-6889 GCA_051270205.1 Limisphaerales bacterium | reverse complement strand
TAATCCCTGCATGTTCTGGATTGGCGGTGCTGGTACTGCTTACGCTGTTTGGTCAAGCGATTTCACTTTTCCACATCTTCGGCTTGTATCTTATTATCGGCTTGGGTTTTGATTATGGTGTCTTTGTATTTCGCGATGATGAAGCCAGTGAGCGTTGTTTTTCTGCGGTACTACTTTCTGCGTTAACCACTGCTCTAGCTTTCGGAATGTTGAGCCAGTCGAGTACGCCGATGATCGCCTCATTCGGCTTAACGGTGTTATGTGGTACGATCTTTAACCTTTTCTTAGTACCGGGTATTCGCGTCTTTCAACGCCTAAGTGAACACCAATAACACAATTCCTGATGTTTGCGAGCTACTGCCGCACGGTGCCGGTATGACCTTTATCCAGACGCTAGAGCATTGTGAAAATGGCCACGCCGTTGCGCGCGTAAACCTCAAAAGTCTTGCCCTATTCAGCGATGAAGTAGGTCGGCTACCGAGCTATCTTGGATTGGAATGTATGGTTCAAACGGTTGCAGCTATGGTCGGTTTTAAGCGTTATCGGAACCGTGAACAACCATTGGTCGGGCTGATTCTTGGCACCCGTCGATGTCGTTTTGAGGAGGCTAATTTTCCAAGCGAAGGCATGTTAACTGTTGAAATAAAGACGCTCATGATGGAAGAACCCCTAGGTGTTTTCGAAGGTAAAGTCTTGTCAGATGAGCGAGTAATCGTGCACGGCCAGGTTAAAGCTATTCAGCCGCAAACCGAATCGCAGTTAAATGAATTGTTAGCGGGGACGTTGTGAAGCCGGTTTTAATTACAGGCGCAAGTCGCGGCATAGGCCGGGCGATCGCACTCAACCTCGCGCAATTACGCGACGAATCAAGCGACAGTGATTCAACGCCAGCCTATGAAGTGGTCATAAACTATCGGTCCGATGAGCAAGCAGCTAAGGTCACCCTTGACGATTTAGTTGGTCTAGGTGGCGTAGGACGGCTATTGCCTTTCGATGTGAGCGATCGCCAAGCAGCAAAATCAGCGATTGAGCAAGATATAGAAGAAAATAAAGCCTACTACGGTGTTGTCTGTAATGCTGGCATCGCCAGAGATGGTGCTTTTCCTGCCCTCACCGGTGAAGATTGGGACAGCGTAATTCACACCAATTTAGATGGATTTTACAACGTACTACAACCGCTGATAATGCCAATGATCCGGCGCCGTTCGCCCGGTCGAATAGTGACGCTTTCTTCGGTGTCTGGCGTCTTGGGGAATCGTGGTCAGGTGAACTATGCCGCATCGAAAGCAGGTATTATTGGCGCAAGTAAATCACTTGCCATTGAGCTCGCCAAACGTAACATAACGGTTAATTGTGTAGCCCCTGGGTTGATTGAAACGGAGATGATAGACACAGCACCGGTAGAGGAAGCATTAAAGCTGATTCCCATGCGGCGTGTGGGCCAGCCTGAAGAAGTGGCGGCGCTAGTGTCGTTTTTGTTGTCTGAAAGTGCCAGCTATATCACGCGGCAGGTCATTTCAGTGAATGGCGGAATGGGCTAAGTGTCAGACTAAGTGTCAGACTAAGTGTCAGACTAAGTGTCAGACTAAGTGTCAGGTTAGGGGAAAGAATATTAGTACAGGGACCCAAGATCTTAAAAGGGTTGTCGTTACAGGCATGGCGGCCAACACCCCGCTCGGTGCGACCTGGGAGCAGTTTCGCGCTCGTGTTGAAGAGGGTCGAGGTGGGGTTGTTCGCATGGATGAGTGGGACGTCTATGAGGACTTGAACACACGTCTGGCAGCACCGATACCGACCTTCGACAAACCCAGTCATTGGACCCGCAAACAAACCCGAAGTATGAGTCGGGTTTCATTTCTTGCCACTGATGCCGCGGAAAGAGCGCTAACAGACGCTGGTTTGTTGGGTGATCCTTTTCTACAAAGTGGTGAAGTCGGGGTGGCTTTTGGCTCATCGACGGGTAGCCCCGAAGCGATCACAGATTTCGGCAATATGCTCACCACGCATTCTTTGGATGGCATAACTGCTACCAGCTACATCCGCATGATGGCGCACACTACGCCCATCAACATTGGCGTCTTCTTTGGTTTAAAGGGTCGGGTTTTGACCACCTCCAGTGCCTGCACGTCAGGCAGTTGGGGTATTGGCGGCGCTTACGAGATGATCAAATATGGTAAACAAACGGCAATGATCGCCGGCGGCGCAGAGGAACTGTGTCCCTCAGAAGCTGCTGTGTTTGACACCTTATATGCGACCAGTACTCAGAATGAAACACCAGACACTTCACCGCGACCCTTCGACGTCAATCGAGATGGGTTGGTTATTGGTGAAGGCTCTGCGGCACTTGTGCTGGAAGAGCGTCAGCGGGCGCTTGCTCGTGGCGCTAGGATCTACGGCGAAATCATCGGTTTTGGAACGAATTCTGATGGTGGCCACGTCACCCAACCAGACACGCAGACCATGGGCGTTGCCATGCAATTAGCGCTGCAAGATGCTGATATGCCAGCGTCGAGGGTGGACTACGTAAATGCGCATGGTACGGCCACAGATCGTGGCGACATAGCCGAATCATTAGCTATGCAACGGATATTTGGCGAAGGCATTGCGACTTCGACGCTAAAAGGTCACATCGGTCATACATTGGGCGCCTGCGGTGCTATTGAGGCGTGGGCGACTTTGCAGATGCTTGCAGACGGATGGTTTGTGCCGACCAATAATTTGACTGACGTAGATCCGCAATGTGGCAAGGTGGACTACGTTATGAACGCGGGCCGCTCACTGGCAGCCGAGCGTGTTATGTCTAATAATTTCGCATTCGGGGGCATCAACACCTCGCTGTTGTTCGCACCAGGCTGAGCCAGAGCTAGAGATTGAAATTGAGACTAGTTAGGCTTGGCTAAAAACTAAAGGGGAAATAATGCTGGACTCGTATGTCGTTCTCGACTTCACCGATTCACGTGGTGAGCTGGGGCCGATGCTGCTTGCAGATTTAGGCGCCGATGTTATTCGTGTCGAGACGCGAGGCGGAAGTCCAGCACGCCAAGCATTTCCATATATTGAAGGTGATGTTGGCACCGAAAGCGATTTACAGAGCCTGCAATTTCGCGCCTTTAATCGTAACAAGCGATCCATTGTACTCGACCCTGCTGTGGCTGATGATCTCGCTACCCTGGCCTCGCTTATTGAAAGAGCGCATTTCATTTTTGAATCAAGCCCGGGTGGTGGCTTAGCCGGTTATGGAATGGACTTTGAGGCTTGTCGCGCGCTCAACGCCACTATCGTGTTCGTTGAAATATCGGCCTTTGGCGTAGATGGTCCTCGGGCTGATTTTGTCGGCAGTGACTTGGTGATCGCAGCGCTTGGTGGTCCAGTGGCGCTTCAAGGGGTCACAGAACGGGCTCCGGTGCGTCTGAGTGTGCCTCAGGTTTGGCGCCACGCGGGCGCAGAAGCGGCTGCCGCGGCGATGGTGGCGCATACTCTGCGGCTGCGTACCGGGGAAGCCCAGCATGTCGACCTGTCGGCGCAATGTGTCATGACTTGGACGTTACTCAATGCCATGGATGCCAAAGCCATACAAGGTTTTGAATTCAAGCGCAGTGGTAACTCGCTCAACACCGGTGGCATGACAGTCCAATTGGTCTATGCGACCAAGGACGGGCATCTGGTTGCGATCCCGCAGTCAAAAGTTATCTTGGGCTGCCTGGACTGGATGGTGGCGGATGGTCTAGCTGATGAATCCCTGCGAGACATTGACTGGGAAAGTTATGACTTGGGTATTGAACCGCCGATAAAACCGGAAGTGCCTTTTACCCGAGATGAAGGGACAGCCTTGCTGCGCCAATTTCTTGGTAAACATACTTCCTCTGAACTATTTGAATTTGGTCTAGAAAATGGTGTTTCGCTCGCACCGGTAAATACCCTAAGTTCGCTTTTAGCGTTGAATCAATTGAGCGAGCGAGATTATTGGCGTCCGACTTCAATCGGGCTTGAAGAGATAAACATGCCAGGTCTCTGGGCAAAACCAAACCGAGGCACCATGCGGGTAGAGCGTCTTGCACCAAAGCTTGGTGAGCACAGCGAACAGATCAGGTCCCTAGCCAAACAACCTGTGGCGCCGCTTGAATGTGGTTCAGAAGAAGGCGTGCTGCCTTTCGCAGGCATTAAAGTTGCAGATTTCTCTTGGGTTGGGGTAGGACCAATATCTGGAAAATACCTCGCCGACCATGGTGCCGATGTAGTGCGCATTGAATCTCAAACACGACCCGATGTTTTGCGCGCGGGTGGCCCGTTTACAGGTGGTGAGCCAGGTTGGAACCGTTCTCAGTTTTTTGGAGATTTTAATACCTCCAAGCAAAGCATCACCTTGGATATGAAAAATACTGACGCGCGGTCTATTGCGAAACGGCTCGTCTTGGAATCAGATGTACTCATTGAAAGCTTTGCCCCTGGCGCCATCGGCCGCATGGGCTTGAGCTATGAAGCGCTAAGCGCTGAACACCCTGGTTTGATTATGATCAGTACCTGTTTAATGGGTCAGACTGGTCCTGCCTCTGGGCTTGCGGGTTTTGGCTATCATGCCGGCGCCATCGCTGGCTTCTATGAAGTGACAGGCTGGCCAGATTTGGGACCCAATGGTCCATGGATTGCCTATACGGATACTATAGCACCACGTTTTATTTCGACGCTGCTGGCGGCTGCACTTGACCACCGTCGGCGTACTGGTGAGGGTTGTTACATCGATGTTGCTCAAATTGAAACAGCACTGCACTTTTTAGCGCCCGAACTACTCGATCTGCAAGTGAACGGGCATCAAGCCACACGCATGGGCAATAGGTCACGCTTCTATGCTCCGCAAGGATGCTACCCCTGCATTGGGGAAGATCAATGGCTCGCTATTGGGGTTGAAACAGATGGCCAATGGCAGGCACTTTGCCAGGCGATTAATAGACCAGATTGGGCTGATGACGTGTCGCTGGCCAGCGACGCTGGCCGTTTGGCGCAGCACGATGTTTTGGATCAAGGCATCGCTGCATGGACCAACAGTCAAGAGCCCTCCGAGGCGATGGCTATGCTGCAAGCTCAAGGCGTACCTGCCGGGGTGGTGCAACTCAGTGGGGAATTATTGAGCGACCCTCAGTATGCCCACCGTGATTTTTATCGGATTTTTGAGCATCCTGAGATGGGCGTTATCCCCTATGCGGGACACGCTTACAAGATTAGTGGTTATAACAATGGACCGCGCGGTCCGGCACCTTGCTTGGGCCAACATTCGTTCGAAATTCTGAGTGAGTTTCTTAACTTAACGGACGAAGAAGTGGCGCAAGCCTATGCCGCGGGTGTCATTAACTAACTTTCTACCTATGGCGTCGATCTAAATTTGAAACTACATTTTGCACCTAACTCTCGCCCAGGGCGCGCCTAGGCGACGGCTACAGATTTCACTTGAGCCCAAACTTCGCTGCCAATGTCGAGCGCAAGGTTGTTGATCGACTTTGCAGTTATGCGTGCCATAAGAACTTGTTCGGAAAATTTGAGCCTCACTACCCGTGTTGCGGGGTCTGCAGTTTCGATGATGTCGATCACCGTGCAAGGCAGTCGGTTGAGTATTGAATTTGCTGGTTCCTGATCTAGGCTCAGGGATACATCTCTGGCCATAACCCTCAGCCTGACGGCTTGTCCAACCTTCAGATCTACTTTCAAACTGGCGGCAGGTAGCCACACCGAATGGCCTTGGCAAATCGCTTCTGCAAGGTGATATTCGGAGTCGATGCGCGCGATTTTAGCAGGCAGTGCAACGGATGCATCGGCTGCGGTTCCTAACAGTGGTGAGGCGAGCGTAACGATGTCGTTGAGTTCACCCTTTGCAGAGACTCGGCCATCTTCTAAAAAAACCATCCGACTTGCTATCCGTACTACTTCGCTGAGCGCATGACTGACATAAAGGATGGGTGTTTGAGTTTCTTGAGTTAGGAGGGCCAGATATGACAGTGCCTCTTCCTTGATAGCTTGATCCAACGATGCCAATGGCTCATCCATTAACAAAAGTGCGGGGGCGTTTAGTATTGAGCGAGCGATACCCACGCGTTGAGCTTCTCCCCCTGACAGTTCATGCGGATATTGGCCCAGAAGAGGCGTCAGCGCTAAGATTTCGACGATTTGTCCCATTGACTGGTCCGCGCTGGGTGCGCGACGTATAGCGTAGTCCAAATTTTGTTGTACGGTCAGGTGCGAAAATAGACTGGCTTCTTGGAAGACGTAACCAATGGGTCGTTGGTGGGTGGGGAGAAAAGTTTTCCCATCCTGCCAGACTTGGCCATTGACGCTGATGAAAGTGTCAGCATGGTGGTCGAGACCAGCCAAGGCCCTTAGTAAACTGGTTTTCCCTGAACCCGAAGCGCCAAAAATTGCTGTTACGCCCTGGTTAGGCAGGCTTAACTCTGCCTGCAGGCGGAAAGTTGAGCTAATGGATGCGTTGATGTTGAGTTCTATCACGATCAGGCCTGCATTCTAAGTGGCTGGCCGCGGCTGTAGACCGCTGCAAGAACGGCGAGAGAGAACACCACAAGTCCTAAGGCAAGGGTGTGGGCTTCGGTATACGCGAGTGCCTCGACATGGTCATACAGTTGAATAGAAACGACTTTGGTTTCATTGGGGATATTTCCACCGATCATCAGTACCACGCCAAATTCCCCCACCGTGTGTGCAAACCCGAGTACGCAGGCGGTAAGGAACCCTGGGCGGGCGAGCGGTAGGGCGATCGTGAAAAAGCGATCCATGGGTGAGGCGCGCAGGGTGGCTGCGACTTCAAGAGGACGCTTGCCAACGGCTAGCAGAGCATTTTGTATAGGTTGGACAACAAATGGCAGCGAATAGATGCAGGAGCCAATCA
>JBNMMV010000226.1:0-6891 GCA_051270205.1 Limisphaerales bacterium | reverse complement strand
GCTGAGTAACTTTCGGGTCCCTCTTGATGTCTTCTTCAGCTGCTTGTTGTCGCTCTTGTGCTAGTCGCGCGTTGCGCTCGGCCGGCGTTTCCACCCCCGGCGTACCTAGCCCAATAGTTAAGGATACCTCTTGCTGTAAAAACGCGCTAAGGGCGCGCTTGATCTGACCAATTTGGGATTCACTTAGAAGCGTCTCGTGGCGCTCGTCCAACAACAGATCAATGACGGGTGGCGCTAGTTTTTGCGGCACACTGTTGTCTAGAATCATCTTTGTCACCCCACCCACTTGCACCGAAGCGACGATATCGTACCAACTCTCATCACCCATGGGCGGAGGCGCAGGAGGCGGTACAACTGCTTGCTCAGGCTCAGGCTCAGGCTCAGGAGGAGAAGGAGAAGGAACTTCGGGGTTGCTTGCTACCTTGGCCGGCTCGACGGGAGCGTCGACCATGGCTGGTGGCACAGATTCAGGCTTTTTTCCGGGACCATCTCCTACCCGCGACGGGACGGTTGATCCGGGTGTTGGCGCAAAAGCTAACATGCGCAATAGGGTCATTTCAAAACCACTGCGGGGTTCAGGCGCTAGGTTTAAATCGCGCTGACCTAATAGCGTCATTTGATAATAAAGCTGGATTTCTTCTTCGCTAAAGTCAACCGCATCGACAGGACGCTGGTTCAATGCCACATCCACTGCAAGCTGATGCAGTGCTTCCGCCATGCCGCGCAAAATATCTTCAAAATCGGCATTTTTTTCAGCAAGATCGGCACTGGCCGCCATTAACGCCTGAGCCCCCCCCTTGGCAACTAGATGTAACAGTTCATCCACCTCAGAACGCCCAACAACCCCTAACATGGCAATGACATCTGCTTCTGCAAGTGCACCTTGGCCAAAAGCGATGGCTTGGTCAGCAAGGCTCAGGGCATCACGCATGCTGCCTGAAGCTGCCCGAGCAATGATATTCAATGCACCCATATCGAACGTTATGTCTTCACCTTTTAAGGCATCGGCAAGGTAGTTAACTATGGTTTCTCGTGAGAGATTTTTGAGTTGAAATTGAAGGCATCGAGACAGCACCGTGACCGGTACTTTCTTAGGATCTGTGGTTGCGAGTAAAAACTTAACGTGTTCCGGCGGCTCTTCTAGCGTCTTTAACAAGGCGTTGAACGACGCATTGGAGAGCATGTGGACCTCGTCAATGAGGTACACCTTGTAGCGGCCGACCGTAGGTAGATATTGCGCGTTTTCGAGAAGGTCTCTGGTGGCTTCGACCCCTGTTCGAGAGGCGGCATCAACTTCAATCAAATCAACGAAGCGATTTTCTTTGACTTGGATACAAACAGAACAAGTTTCACAGGGTGTCGAACTTATACCTTGCTCGCAATTGAGTGCTTTCGCCAAAATTCTAGCAATAGTGGTCTTACCCACGCCACGGGTGCCTGTAAATAAGTAGGCGTGATGAAGACGGTCATGATCAAGCCCGTGCTTTAACGCACGTACCACATGATCTTGTCCCACTAGGCTGTCGAATACCGCTGGACGCAGCTTGCGGGCTAACACTTCATAGCTCATGGTGGTTATTCTATCAGCGATATCCACCGCCTCATAACACATCCATGAAAATCAGCGCAGAAAGTGAATTTTTAATTATCGGCCATCGCGGCGCCGCTGGACTTGCTCCGGAAAACACGTTGACCAGCTTTAATAAGGCCCTGGATCTAGGTTGCGCGGCACTAGAGTTGGATATACACCCGGTGGGTAGCAAACTCGCTGTAATTCACGATTTTGAGCTTGATAGAACCACCAATCGTACAGGGCGAGTGGCCGACCTCACCGAAGCCGAGCTATCACAAATCGACGCCGGTGATGACGCTGGCATTCCGACATTGAGCCAGGTCTTCAACGCGGCCACCAATCACACCAACCCACCAAAGCTCATTAATATTGAGATTAAGGGCAAGTCCAGTAGCGCGCTCTTAAGCAACTTCATTGAAAGCTACAGTGGCGGCATTCAGATTCTAGTATCGTCCTTCGATCACGCAGAACTAATCGCCTTTCGGGCGCTGGACTCCAGCACACCGATTGCCCCACTCTATGACAAGTGGCAGTCCGATTGGCAAGAGATGGCAACCGACCTCGAGGCCACGGCTGTGAACTTAGGCAGTCGCATCTGCACAGAAAAGCGCATTGGTCAGATTAAAACAGCAGGATATAGCGTGTATGTTTATACGGTAAACCGCGTTGCCACAGCCAAGAAATTGGCGGGCTGGGGGGCCGATGGTGTGTTTACAGATCGGCCCGATCGATATCTTTCCTAACCACCGTTGCGTTCCAACGCTTCGATCTCGTTCTTCAACTGGTACTTCTCATCTGTGACGATTTTCTCTAGCACTTCTACTCGCGCACGCAGCGCTTCAACTTCCTGCAATATTTCTTCTTGGTCTTCTTCGGAGGCAGATTGGCCTCTCACTTTCAAATAGTTATTAAAAACACCAGCCGCACAAGAGGCGACGACGATGATGGCAACCATGGTAAAAACTTCCACTAAATTAACTCCATCTTGTTTAAGTTATTATTCTTTGGGCGCGCTATTTTAGAGAGACATCGCTGTGACCTGCGGCAACTTGGAAACAGCACCGTGTCCAAATATGCGTCGCAACACAAACGCCTCACCGCTATAGCGTACCTTGGCAGAACCATAGACATCTACATCTAAGAGTTCATCGGCCCACAAGGTGACATCACCATTGCCTGTTACCGACACTTGCGAGGTTCGACTTTTAAGTTGATCACCTCGGTACTCGCCGTCACCCGCCAAATCAATGCTCTGGTGCTTGGCCTGCCCGCTGAGTCGAAAAACTGTGCGACCATTGCCGACAACAACCAACTCCTCAACACGAAGATTCTTGAGATCAAAGGCACCAGCACCGGCACCTTCGAGCACCAACGCTTTGGATTCTAGCCGGTCTGCAACAACCAAGCCTTGGCCGTCGAAGACGATTTCTTTCAATTCGTTGATGCCAATTTGCAATGACAATTGCGATGGCATGCGTACGTGTTCAGCGTCGATGTAAAGCACCGCATCAACCACCTCGGTGTGTACATGCTGCACGGCCATTGAATCTCCTGAGGCACGAACGTAAGGAGTTTTCGAAGGCGTCAGTTCAACCTGAACATTCCCTTGTATATAAATGCGGTCGAAATCATCTAACGAAACACTGGGCGCTGCCAACGCTGAGGTCATGGCAATTAGATACGCAACCCCAATAAACCATTGCACAGCGCGGGGGGTCAACATCAGGGCACTCATACCCTCGCCCCTTCGTTATCAATTTTGTGCAACTCTTTGTGCAACTCGTACTGGTTGGAAGTAACGAACGATTCGATGCGTCGCAGTTTTAACTCAACCTGGGTCAAATCTGTCGTCACATGACGTAGGTCGCGTGACGGCTGCGGCTTGTCACGGCGTGGCTGCTTTTGTTTCTGCGTAGCTCGCGGTGTGGATTCTTCTGCATATTCTTCAGCATGCTCAGCTTCATACGCTTCGCTCACGGCGGCTTTGGCTTCTTCTGTCGCTTCTTGGCGACGGCGACGACGACTACGACGGCTGCTGCGAACGCGCTTTGGTTTGCTCGAAGACTTTTTCTGAATTACAAAATATGAGATCCAGTAGCCTGGGAAGACAATAGTCGGGATGAAAATCAAACCGGTGAGCGCACCCATGCGAACCACCCAGCTTTCAACCCCAAAGTAGCGTGCAAAAGCCGAACAGACACCCGCCACTTTTTCATCGTTCTTATCGATGTAGAGCGTTGAGTAATGCCCTTCAACATCATCACTGAAACGATGTCGTTGGCGATGCTTACGACGACGACTGACATGGACCTCGTCCGTATCTAGATCATCACCCGTGGCGCGTTTAAGCCGCAGCTCTGCTTCCAGCCGTTTACTGGTTTCGTTGATCACCGATGTGGCACGTTCGCCGAGTTCACCAGTGGTCACAGTGACCAGGTCTTGTACTGCCTTCTCTAAGCGTCCCATTGCTTGGGAAAAGTCAGGACCGCTCCCTTGGCTCGAGTTTTCCGAGCGTTGCGACCGACGATCATCTTCGTCTTGATCTTTCAATGTTGCTCCTCAAGTACCTATGCTTCAACTATGCTTCAACTATGCTTGATCTTGCTTGCGCCACTCAGGCGTCTGGGCGTCCAGAATGGCTTCCAGTGTGTCGATGCGCTCCAGCATTCGACCCGACTGTAAGGCAAGCGTTTCTAAATCTGCTCTCTCTGTCTCCGAGAGTACGCTGGCGACTTGTTGCTTACTGCGATAGTGCAAGAACAACCAAGCCGGTGCGACGAACACCATAAAGATGACCGCGGGGACAAATATGGCAATGACGATGCCGTCCATGAAGACTCCTAGCTATTACTGTTTTGATTTACTGGAGAAATCTCTGCAGGTTGATCAGCTTTCTGCATTCTGGCTTTCAACTCACTCAGTTGATCGTCAACACCTTCATCTGACTCAAGCTCAGAAATCTCATCCGCTAATGTCTTCTGACCCATGTCATAAGCATCGATTTCACCTTCTAGATCATCTATTTTGCGTTCGTATAAATCAAATCGCGCTATAGCGTCATCTATGTTGTGGTCAGACAGCGTGCGACGCACACCGAGGC
The DNA here is from genome assembly GCA_051270205.1 of Limisphaerales bacterium. Classification (GTDB taxonomy): domain Bacteria; phylum Pseudomonadota; class Gammaproteobacteria; order Pseudomonadales; family Azotimanducaceae; genus UBA4421. The sequence goes on along the minus strand of JBNMMV010000226.1, from coordinate 2,218 downwards.
GAGTCTGAGCCGCTTTACCGCGAACGATAATGGCGTTCTGACGCGCTTTGGCATCTTTGATTTTCGCCTGCAACGCACCGACATCTTCATTCAGCTTGGACAGTGTACTCTCGAGTATGTCTAGTTCTTCGCTAAAAGAAGACATGGCATCGCGCGCTTTATTGCTTTCAACCAATGCGCCTTTCGCCAGGTCATCACGACCTTTGGTTACGGCAACTTCAGCCTTGCGTTCCCATTCTTCTGCTTCAGCAAGCTGGCTGCTGCAGCGACGTTCAAGCTCTTTACGGTCTGCGATGGCGCGAGCGGAAGTAGAGCGAACTTCTACCAAGGCTTCTTCCATCTCCTGGATGATAAGGCGAACCATTTTCTCCGGATCTTCTGCCTTGTCGAGAATGGCATTGATGTTGGAGTTGATGATGTCGCTCATTCGAGAAAAAATACTCATCTTGTTTAACTGCCTCCGTTAGGATGTTTCTTAAGCGGCCAACTACTTCAGCCTTACTGTTACTTCTCCCTGTTAGTGATACAGATACTGTGCCAACTTTCCGAAAGGCCGTAACTTACTGTTTTTATTAGCATTAATTAGTACAGGCTATACTGACCAATTATAGGTATAGTATTTTTCACCACTAATTGGTCAGTTTGCTTATGCGCCCAGACACAGAACGCGTGATCGGTGAGTCACCGTCATTTTTACGCACTCTTGAGCAGGTTTCTCTTATCGCTCCTTTGGAAAAGCCTGTTCTTATTGTGGGTGAACGCGGTACTGGTAAAGAGCTGGTTGCTGCACGACTGCACTTTCTTTCTAACCGCTGGGAAGGTCAGTACGTAAAAATGAACTGTGCCGCCATCTCCGAAAGTCTATTAGAGACGGAGCTTTTTGGCCACGAAGCCGGCGCGTTTACAGGTGCCACCAAAACCCATCATGGTCGGTTCGAACGCGCCCATGGCGGCACCTTGTTTCTAGATGAACTCGCCAACACCAGCGCGCTGGTACAAGAAAAGCTTCTGCGCGTAATCGAATACGGCGAATTCGAGCGTGTCGGTGGTAATAAAACACTCACCTGTGACGTACGAATCATCGCGGCCACCAACGAAGATCTACCCCGACTCGCCGCCGACAACAAATTTCGTTCCGATCTGCTGGATCGATTGGCATTCGACGTCATCACTCTGCCACCGTTACGCGAACGCGAAGAGGACATTGGTCTGCTGGCTGACTACTTCGCGGTCAACATGGTCAAAGAGCTTGGCCGGGATTTGTTCCCAGGGTTCTCCCAACGCATCACCGACAAACTTCAGACTTACGATTGGCCAGGCAACGTACGAGAATTGAAAAATGTAGTGGAAAGATGCGTATATCGCACCGAGCCCGAAGACATTGTCGACGAAGTGGTGTTCGACCCATTCGACTCACCTTATCGGCCAGTAAAAGGCAGCCAAACCAGCCAAATTGCTGCACCCACAAATGGCAGCCTACCTCTGGATCTAAAAGAACATATAAAAGACCAAGAAGTGGCTTTTATAGAGCAAGCGTTGACCGAGAATAAGCATAATCAACGAAAAGCAGCCGATGTTTTAGGCTTGACATACCACCAACTTCGCGGATATCTCAAAAAGTACGAGCTTGTAGGGGCTTCAAGCGAAGAAGAAGCCACAGAATAGCATCAAACATTCGATTTTTAAGGGAGCTTGCGTTTACAATAGCGCGCTTCGGAGAGGTGGCCGAGTGGCTGAAGGCGCTCCCCTGCTAAGGGAGTATAGGTAACCCCTATCGAGGGTTCGAATCCCTCCCTCTCCGCCATAAAAAAAGGGTCTGTACCGGTCACATGGTTTACAGATTATACCGGGCACATGGTTTACACATTTGCCGGTAATGTTACGAAGGGGTTGGCAGTAGGTTCTACTCGCCCCTCCTCGTGATCAAAGAATCCTAAATCGTAATCCATAAAGCTTACAACCCATATATTGTCTTCAACTTCTCTAATTCCGACCATTTGACCAGCAAACGAACGACTTAGGCTGATCTTGCGCTTGCCGATGCAAATTCGACCACAGTTGGTGACTCGGACTGTTCGGTCATGGAATGGATATTGCGGTTCGTCTGGCGGCCGATACTGACGGATTGAAGGTGTATAGAGATCGCCAGGATATCGCCCCTTTAATGCCTGGTGCGGACGTTCATTGTTGTAAACCTCAATGAACTCATCAAAGCGTT
>JBNMMV010000225.1:0-6916 GCA_051270205.1 Limisphaerales bacterium | reverse complement strand
CTATTGGCTGCCTATACAACGATGCTTTTGGTAAACGCGTGGATTGGTAGCCGGGCGAGTAGTGGTATGGCGGGTTACTACGTTGGCGAGCGCAATATGAGTGGTGTGGTCATTGGGATTTCTTTTTTTGCGACCTTTGCCTCTACCAACAGCTACATTGGCCACGCGGGTAAGGGTTATGCCTACGGGCTGCCATGGATGTTTATGGCCGCGACCCTGGTCTTGTTTACTTACGTTTCTTGGCGTTGGGTTGGCCCCAAGCTCAGTGCTTTTGCGCGCCAATTTGACGCCTTAACCATCCCTGATTTTTTGGGATCTCGCTTTCTAGGCCGTAACGATGATGCCCGTCATGCAGTGCGGTGGGTATCGGCTCTCGTCATCGTGCTTGCAAGCGTGCTTTATCTCATCGCAATTTTTAAAGGCGCCGGGCACCTCTTTCAAATGTTCTTAGGTATCAGCTACGCCTCAGCCGTTGGCATTACACTGGTAATCGTTGTGCTCTATACCAGCGTCGGTGGCTTTGTTTCGGTTGTACGCACAGATGTGATGCAGGGCATCCTCATGCTTATAGGCGCCGTTCTAATTTTCTTTTTCGTCACTCAAGCTGCCGGTGGCGTAGGCTCTATCGGTAAGCTTGCCACCATGCCGGACAAAGCTTTTCTGTTTGAGTTAAACGGTGGTATACCGTTTGCGGTGCTCATGGGTATCTCGTTGTCGGGCGCCTTAAAATTGCTGGTCGATCCGCGACAGTTGTCTAGGTTCTATGCGCTGAAGGATGAACATGAGGCCAAGAAGGGAATCTGGGTAGCCTTAATAGGTCTATTGATTGTTCAGGCTTGTCTTTTCCCTGTGGGGATCTATGCCCACCTCATTCTCAGCGGCGTTACTGATACCGATCTCATTGTTCCAACCCTGGTAGCAGATGCCAGTATTTTCCCCATTTGGGCAGGTGACTTTTTGATTGTCGCCATTGTTGCCGCTGCTATGTCGTCCATGGACAGCGTGTTGTTGGTAGCAGCCTCAACTTTTCATAAGAACCTTGTCGAGAACGTACGACCGACTTCAAACCCGGTTGGCTGGACACGTTGGGCGGTAGTCGGGTTTGCTGTAGTGGCCGCCGTCTTAGCGCTTAATCCCCCTGCCGATATTGTCGAAATAACCATCTTTTCAGGCAGCCTCTATGCTGTGTGTTTTCTCCCGGCTGTGCTGTTTGGACTGCATTCTGATCGCGGGGGAGCGCGAAGTGTTCTAGCCTCCATGGGCGCAGGTGTTTCCGTCCTGTTCCTCTGGTTTCTCCTCGATTTGCGGGGTGTACTGCACGAAGTCTTCCCCGCATTGCTGGCCTCCGTCAGCGCATTCCTTTGGCAAGCCAGGAAAGAAAGACAAGAGAAAGAGGGTCTGACCCTAGGGTCTGACCCAGGGGTCTGACCCTCTTTCCCGGTGTTTGTCCAGTTGGGGGTTGGTGTGTCATATTTAGCGCGCAAATGAGCGAGGCAAAACGATTGTGAGTGAAGCTGAGAATATAGATGATTTAGAGCGTGGTTTTGATGCCAAAATTGCAGCTGAAGAGAAGATCGAGCCCAAAGATTGGATGCCGGAAGGCTACCGTAAAAACCTAATTCGGCAGATGTCGCAACATGCCCACTCTGAAGTTATTGGCATGCAGCCAGAAGGCAATTGGCTGACTCGTGCACCAACGCTTGAACGCAAGTCCGTTTTGTTAGCCAAAGTTCAAGATGAAGCCGGCCACGGCCTCTACCTTTACAGCGCTACAGAAACCCTCGGCATCACCCGTGAAGAATTGGTTGAAGGCTTACATGAAGGTCGTGCGAAATATGCCTCAATATTTAATTATCCATCGCTGACTTGGGCCGACATTGGTGCCATTGGTTGGTTGGTGGACGGTGCAGCCATCGTCAATCAAATCACTTTGCAGCGTACCTCGTATGGTCCGTACGCACGATCAATGGTACGCATCTGCAAAGAGGAGAGTTTCCACCAACGTCAGGGCTATCAAATAATGGTCAAGCTGAGCGAAGGTTCAGATCAACAAAAAGCCATGGCTCAAGATGCCTTGAATCGCTGGTGGTGGCCTTCGCTGATGATGTTTGGTCCACATGATGCTGAATCAGCCAATTCTGGGCAGTCGATGATGTGGAAGATCAAGCGTCAGAGCAATGACGAGCTACGTCAAAAGTTTGTCGATCAGAGCGTTCCACAGGCAGACTTTCTAGGATTGGCACTTCCGGATCCGAAACTGAAATGGAATGAAGAACGTCAACACTATGATTTTGGTGAAATCGATTGGGATGAATTTGCTGCTGTGATCAGTGGTAATGGCATGTGCAATCGTCAACGTTTAGCGCAGCATAAAGCGGCTCATGACGATGGTGCTTGGGTACGTGAAGCCGCCGCCGCGTATGCCGAGCGCGAGGCAAGTCATGGGTGAATTATCACCGCTTTGGGAAGTCTTCGTTCGTGGGCGTCGCGGATTAGATCATGTGCACGTTGGTAGTTTACATGCGCCCGATTCGGAACAAGCGCTTGAATACGCACGCGAAACCTATATTCGACGCAGTGAAGGGGCGAGTATTTGGGTGGTGGAATCACGACACATTTGTGCCTCACAAGAATCGGATGTTGCCGCTTTCTACGATCCCATGGACGATAAACCCTACCGGCACGCGACTCACTACAGGTTGCCGGATGGCGTGGACAACATGTAGGCGTGAAAAATCCACATGTAACTGAATACTCTCTGCGGCTTGGCGATGATGCGCTTATTTTAGGTCAGCGCATGTGTGAGTGGGTTGCCGATGCACCTTTTCTCGAAGAGGACATCGCGCTTGCTAACGTCGCGTTAGACTATTTTGGGCGCGCACGAATGCTGTTGAAGTATGCCGGTGAAAATCTAGGCCGTAGTGAGGACGAGCTTGCTTTCTTGCGTGATGGCCGTGACTTTAAAAATATGCTCATTGTCGAACTACCTCGTGGTGACTTTGCATTCAGCCTGGTTCGCCAATATTTCCTCGATGAATTTGAAACACTTTTTTTTGCCGAGCTTACGCAATCCAAAGATACGACTCTGGCCGCGGTTGCCGCCAAGAGCGTCAAAGAAATCTCCTATCATTTACGCCGCAGTCGTGTGTGGATTAGAAAACTCGGCCTCGGCACCGAAGAAAGCAATGCCAGAGCACAGCAGGCGATAGATGAGCTATGGGGTTATACCGGAGAGTTCTTCCAAATGGATACCGTGGAAGACGCGCTGGTGATCGACGGGGTTGCTGTGAATCGAGCGCCGCTACAGAAAATCTGGACGGATGTCGTGAGTAGCCATGTCAGAGAATCTGGTCTTGTTATACCTAATGGTGATTGGCAGGTAGCCGGTGGCAGACAGGGTGTTCATACAGAACACTTAGGCCACATTTTGAGTGAGTTACAGTTTTTGCAACGCGCTTATCCTGGACAAAGCTGGTGATGAGTGCCGAGCGCATTGAGCTGGTTTCTGAGGCGCGCTTTGATCTGAATAGGACGCGCCAAGAATCTGCTTGTCGGCATTTGTTTGATGCGCTCGACGACGTTAAAGACCCGGAAATACCGGTGATGAGCATTTGGGATCTAGGTGTTCTGCAAAATATTGAACGTCGCGATAACCAAGTACGGGTGACCATTACGCCGACCTATTCAGGTTGTCCTGCCATTGGGCAAATTGAGCAGGATATTGTGGCGCGGCTCGCACAGGCAGGCGAGCATCAGGTAGAAATTGTAATGTGCCTGGCTCCGGCTTGGTCTACAGAGTTATTGTCTCAAGAAACAAAAGCTCGCCTGCAAGAATATGGCGTCTCGCCGCCCGGAAGTAATTGCTGCCCGCAGTGTGGTAGTGAAGACATTGAGGTCATTAGTGACTTTTCATCAACCGCTTGCAAGGCATTGCATCGTTGCCGCAGCTGTCTAGAACCCTTCGACCATTTTAAGACATTGTAACCATGGATAATTTTCGCACCTTACGCGTGCACAGCACCCGCGAGGAACCTAACGACACACTCTACGTGCAGTTTGATGTGCCTGAGCAGTGGGCGGCAGAATTTCAGTTTCAACAAGGTCAGTACCTCACCTTCAAGGCGGACTTGGAAGGTGGCGAGGTGCGTCGAAGTTATTCCATTTGTGCAGGTCTCGGCGAAGCGCTTGCTGTCGCCATTAAGAAAATCGATGGTGGCCAATTTTCTGAATATGCCCACGCCTCGTTTCGGGCTGGTGCTGAAGTTTCAGTGTTAGCGCCGGACGGAAATTTTTTCACACCAATCGATCCTGACTGTAAGAAAAACTATCTCCTTATTGCCGCAGGCAGTGGCATTACACCGATCATCTCCATCGCAAAGTCTGTGCTGTCGAAAGAACCCAATAGCCAGGTGACGTTGCTCTATGGTAATCGCCGATCGGTCGATGTGATATTTCGTGAGAGCTTGCTTTGGCTGAAGAATCGGTACATGCACCGGCTTCAGTGGATCAATATTTTCAGCCAAGAAACCCAAGCTGCGGAAATTCTTAACGGACGCATTAACAACGCCAAGGGTGGCGAGCTCGATCAGCGGCTAATTGATATTGTTGGTCACGATGAGTTTTTTCTGTGTGGTCCTGAAGGCATGATTTCAGAAGTTTCTCGCGGCCTCAGAGGTATGGGTATTGATGAATCGCAGATTCATTACGAACTGTTCTTTGCTTCGGCGGAAGACGCACGAGAGGCAATGGCAAAGCATCATGAAAGGGCGTTGCAGTATGCCGGGTTGACCACCCAAGTGAGCGTACAGTCCGCAGGGAGAGTAGTCATCTTTGAACTAACTGCAGATGGAGAGAATATTCTCGACGGCGCTATGCGCAACGGACTGGATCTACCGTACTCATGTAAGGGCGGTGTTTGCGCTACCTGTAAGGCCAAGGTGCTGGAAGGCGAAGTAGATATGGACCTCAACCATGCCCTTACCCAAGATGAACTGAACGCTGGCTTCGTCTTAACGTGTCAATCACACCCCATAAGCCGAAAAGTTGTCATCGACTTTGATGCGAGATAAGCGAGCCATGGGATAGGCGTGAATCGTTGCTTCGCCACTGGTATCCAGTTTAGGCTCGTTGATGAATATTTTTGGGTAGGTAACGGATGAATCTAAGAGTAATCGCAACCGTGCTAACGGTTACATGGCTTACCGCATGCGGTACTGACGATGCGCAACCAACGCCGCCAATTGAGACGGCCGATCTGGTAGTGATAGGTGCAAGTATCTATACCCAAGACCCAGCCAACCCTTGGGCAAGTGCAATTGCTGTTGCCGGGGGTGAGATTGTTGGGGTTGGGGATGAGCTAAGTCTGCAATTGCTAGTGGGCCCCGAAACGCGGGTTGAAGACTTGGCGGGTAAGTTTGTTATGCCAGGTATTATCGACGGGCACGCCCATCCCGCCTGGGGTGGCGTGACCGCGGTTTACTTCTGTCTATTCCCATCCACAGCGCTGCCGGCACAGGTCAGTGACACAATCAGCGAATGTGTCGCCGAAGCCGACGATGAGGAAGTTTGGATTCAAGGTGGTTTGTGGGCTGCTGATTTTTTCGCCCAATATCAAATTGAAAACCCAAGGCGATGGTTGGATGCCATCTCCGGGGACAGAGCGATCGCGCTCAAGGATGACTCAGGGCATAACTATTGGGTCAATTCAAAGGCATTGGAACTACTTGGTATTGACGAGAACACCTCACCTCCGCCTGGTGGTGCCTTCCCGAGAACAGCTCAGGGCGAACTCAACGGCGTTCTTATTGAAACATTTGGAAATTTATTAGAAAGGTTGCCGGCTTGGACAGCCGATCACTATCGGCAAGGCATCGCCTATGCGGTTGAAAATGCACACGGGCATGGGGTAACGGGTTGGAAGGATGCCAGCGCCAGCGAACCAGAGATAGCCGCTTATTTCGCCGCGGACCAGGCTGGCGAACTCAAAGTGCATGTTGCCACCTGCATCGCGTCACCTGAAACCGCCCCCGCCGACGTTGATGTCGATCGTTACATCGGCTTGCGGGAAAAGTATCGCTCGGAACATGTGCATACGAATTTCGCAAAAATATTTTTGGACGGCATACCGACCACCTCACATACGGCTGCCATGGTGACTGCCTATGTTGATATAGATGAAGGTGAGCCTGAGAACTTCGGCCCCATTCATCTGACAGACGATGAACTCGCCGATGCAGTTACCAGGCTTGATGCCGAAGGCTTCACCGTGAAAATCCATGCGGCAGGAGATCGTTCTGTAAAGGCTGCGCTTGATGCCATAGAGATTGCGCGTATTAAAAATGGGGAAAGTGGCGGCCGGCACGAACTAGCCCACGCTGGTTTTATATTGCCTGAAGACATCGGTCGCTTTAGCAAGCTTAATGTCGTCGCTGATCTGTCACCGCATCTTTGGTTTCCCTCGCCGATCATTGAGTCTGTGCGCACAGCCCTTGGTCCTAGAGGTTTTGAGTATTGGCCGAATCGAGATTTACTAAATGCTGATGCTCAACTGTTGGTCGGCTCGGATTGGCCTTCGGTTGCGCCAGATCTGAATCCATGGATCGGTATGGAGGCTTTGGTAACGCGTAGTGACCCAGCTGGCGTTTATCCCGGGGCAGGCTGGCAGGAACAGGCATTGACCGTCGCTGAAAGTATAGAGGTGATGACGTTGGGTGGTGCGCGGGCGCTCAAGCTACAAGATCGTATCGGCAGCATCGAGGTAGGGAAATCCGCCGATTTCATCGTTTTAGACCGAAATCTCTTAGAGATCCCTGCGGCTGACATCAGCGAAACTCAGGTACTCGCCACCTACTTCGAAGGCCAACCCGTTTTCACCCGCGAATAGGGATTCGTGAATAGGGGTCCGTTAAAGAGGGTC
>JBNMMV010000224.1:0-6919 GCA_051270205.1 Limisphaerales bacterium | reverse complement strand
CCGCCAGGACGATAGACAAGTCACTCGACGCGTGATTAGCGAACCGGTTGTCGTCGACCCGGCCTACAGCCGTCGTCTGATTCGCGACAGAAGCGGTAACTGCTTCGAGAAAAGCTACGATCGTGATGGCAACGAGGAAGTTTTTGAAGTGTCACCAGCAGAGTGTGCCTGGTAGTCTGCTTCGCAATTAACTCCCGCCCCATGGATGCCCCCAACAGCGCTTAAACCAGGGTCATGCCGCCGTCGACCGGAATGATCTGCCCCGTAATATAAGCACCTGCTTGACTGGCGAGCATGAGTGCGACGCCCATGATGTCCGGATCAACACCCCACCTGTGTAAGGGAATGGCAGCGATCTCTGCTTCGTACTGGGCTTTGTTCTCACTGGCGTATTCGGTCATTTTGGTGTGAAATCGCCCAGGTGCGATGGCGTTAACACGGACGTTGTCCTTAGCCACGACCGCGGCTAGATTGCGTGTCATCTGGTGAATGGCGGCTTTACTAGGTGCATAGCTGAAGGTGTCGGTACGACCAAGAATTCCGGCAATCGAGCCTATATTGATGACCGACGCGCTGTTATCCGCTGAGGCCCCGTGCTTGAGTAGAGGAAGTAGCGCCTGAGTAAGGAAGAACGGCGTCTTAACGTTCAGGTCCATCACCTTATCCCAACCTTTTTCTGGAAATTCCCCAAGCTTGGCCAGCCAACCAACACCCGCATTGTTGACCAGTACATCAATGGACTCTTCACGCTCCTGCAGGGTGGTAACCAGTCGCTGGATTTCATCCATGTCGCTGATGTCTCCGGGTAGCGCAATGCACTCCCCATGTGCCGACAATTCTTCTGCAGCGGCCTCGCAGACTTCGACTGTACGGGCGGTAATATAGATTTTTCTCGCACCCGCCGCAAAAAAGCCTTGCGCAATCGCAAAGCCAAGGCCACGAGAGCCACCGGTGATGACGCAGACTTTGTCTTGCATGGAAAATAGCTGGTCTAACATAGAGTTACCTGTTGTTGTTTGGACTTGGCATTAATTAGAATCGTGGCGCAGTGCATGTTACATCGATAAAGCACTGGACGAAATTGCAGTGTGGGTGGACTCAGCCAATTAGTGTGTCATGGCTGGTGGTAGTGATTTAAAATAGCGAGTTATGCCAATGACAACTCAATCCGAGTTAACAACAAACCCTGATGTACGTTCGGTACATCAACGATTAGGAGCAACAGTGTGAACGGTGATGAATACATTGCGAAAATTTTGAAGCAGGAAGGGGTTACCTGGCTATCCTGTTTCCCAAGTAATCCGATGATTGAAGCGGTAGCCAAAGAAGGTATCCGTCCGATCGCATTTCGCCATGAGCGCGGTGCAGTGATGGCGGCCGATGGCTACGCCCGCGTCAGTGATCGTCAGAACATTGGCGTGGTCGCTATGCAATCACAAGCAGGTGCAGAAAATGCCATGGGTGGTCTCGCCCAGGCAAACGCAGACAATGTGCCGTTGCTTGTTTTACCCGGTGGAAATGCCTTAAGCCAACTGTTTACCCGCCCAAATTTTTCGCCGGTCAATAACTGGGGTCACGTCTCTCGGCGAGCAGAGTTTATTACCGGTCCGAACGAGACTGGCAACGTAATGCGGCGAGCGATTCATCAGCTGCGTTCATCGGCACCCGGCCCGGTTGTGGTTGAACTACCGCAAGATATCGTCGGCCAGGAAGTACCCGAACAGCACCAGAACTACCAATCGCCACGTGCAACAACGTCGGTGCCTTCAGCGGGAGACGTCAGTGACGCCGCGCGAGCACTGGTTGATGCGAAAGATCCGATGATCTGGGCCGGTGGCGGCGTACTCTCCGCCAGAGCAACAGAAGAATTGCGGACGCTGGCAGAACTTCTGGAAATTCCGGTCTACACATCGTTGCCGGGCAAGTCTGCAATTGACGAGCGTCACCCGTTGGCGATTGGCTCGGGCGGTCTTTCGGTCACCGGACCAGCACGGCAATGGCTGCGTGAGTCTGATCTCATGCTTGCAGTCGGCACATCCTTAACGACCACACCTTATGGTCAACAGTTCAGCCAGGAAAAGTTTCTGATCCATGCGGTCAACGACGTCAACGAAATGAACAAAGATACAGTCTGTGACATCGGACTTGCTGGCGATGCGCGCGAAACACTGCTAATGCTGATCGATGCCGTTAAAGGATTGGTCGGTGAAGAAGGACGAAAGTCCGGTGCGACCGCACGTGTACGTGCAGCAAAAGAAGAATGGTGGTCATCCTGGCTGCCTTACTTGGAGAGTGACACTGCTCCCATTAGTCCTTATCGGGTCATCTATGAACTCGACAAAAACCTCGATAAAGAAAACTCGGTGGTTACCCATGACGCTGGCGCGCCACGCGACCAGATGGCACCGTTTTTCACAGCCACCTCACCCCATAGCTACGTTGGTTGGGGTAAGACGACTCACCTTGGTGCCTCTATCCCGTTAATGATGGGTGCCAAAATGGCGATGCCTGAGCGGATGTGTGTTGCTTTTCTTGGCGATGGCGCGTTTGGAATGTCAGGTCTTGATATCGAAACCGCGGTCAGGGCGGAACTGCCGATTACTGTTGTTCTGTTGAATAATGGCATCATGGCAACCTACCCTGGTGGCACACCTGTTGCCCGCGAGCAGTTCGGCGTCACAAAAATGAGTGGCAACTATGCACAAATCGCAATGGGGCTTGGGGCTGAGGGACTTAGTGTGTCGAAGGCATCAGAGCTTGCGGGCGCGATTCAATCTGCCGCGGCACACAACAAAGAAGGCAGAACTGTGCTCATCGATGTGCAGACACGTAACGAAGATAGCCGCTCTCCGTCCAGGTTCGTGGAGAATTCGACACACTGATGTGACACGTTCAATCCAGCAAGCCGAGCTGCAATAGGGAATCGCCATTGGCTCTAATCGTGTCGTCGATGGCAACAGTGGTTAGTCCCAACTCTTGCTTAGCCAACAGGCAATATGCTCGTGGCGAGTCGTAAGTTTGTTCTGCGGGCTCGCCGCTCTCTGCCATGTCTTCGCCGCCAATGTTGCCGATGGCAGGAAACATAGCTCTAAGTTTCGCCTGTAGCTGCCAGGTAAGCAGCTCACCAAAACGATCACTGGCGGAAAGTATGTAGCGAGAGCCATTTTTTGCCAACGCGCTTTCTGCACACAGCCGGTGGGCGCGAGCCACGTCACGCACATCCACGCAGTTCCACAGCATTCTGCCGCCTTTCTTCATCTTGTAGGGTTTGCCCTGCATCATCTGTTTAACCCAATTTTGCCAACTCCAGCTTTGATCGTGATTGGCGCACATTAATGGACCGATAACATGCAGAGGTAGAATGGCCATTGCCTCGAATCTGCCATCTTCCGCGGCAGCTTGGTAGATCATTTTTTCTGTGTTGGCCTTCGCCATGGCATAGGCAATATCGCGATTCTTCGGGATACTCTCGGCGGTCCATGCACCTTTATAAGCGTCAGGATTATCTCCGCACCAGTCTTTTTCAGTAAAGACATAACCAGCCGGCCGAGGGTGGCCGACAGCCGCGAACGAACTGGTGAAGATGAGACGCTTCACTGAGCCAGACTTCTTGACGGACTCAACAATATGTTCGTTCTGCGTGAAACAACCATCGTAGACTTCTTGTGGCGTCTCGCGGTTAAAGCCCACAGCTGCACCGGTGTGAATTGCCGCAGAGCAACCTTTAAAAGGTTGGTCGTAGCTACCCGCATTCAGCAGGTCGGCTTCAAAAAGCTCGACGCTGCCGCGCAGGTTCTGATCGTTGAGTGCCAGCAGGTGGTCGACTTTGTCAGGGTTGGTGGTATCGCGCACACAGGCGCGAACCTCATACCCTTGATCGACGAAATCTCTGACCATCCATGAACCGATGTAGCCACTTGCGCCAGTGACGGCAATGGGACCATCAGCCGGGGATACTGCAAAAGATGTGTTTTTATTGATCGCCGTCATTTGATCTCCTCGCGAAGTTAGCTACTCGTTTGTTTCCACTATGGATTGGTAGGTTGCCACCCGAAGATCTGGACGATAGGAAGGCCAACCACCCATAAGCTGCATCATAGAAACGACGACAATGTCCTCCACCGGATCAATCCAAAAAACAGTACCGGCAGCACCTCCCCAATAGTATTGACCAGCGCTACCCATAGCACCATTTGCCGCAGTGTCGGTGACGATACCAAAACCCAGGCCAAAACCAAATCCGCCGAGCGCGTTACCCACTAAATTGGGTTGTTCGCCAGAGCCACCACCCGATGCGATAGCAGACGGCAGATGATTGCTGCTCATGTAGTTAACAGTTTTCGGGCTTAGGATCCTTACGCCGTCTAGTTCACCATCGCGCATAGCTTCGGCAAAACGTACGTAGTCTCTGAGTGTAGAGACCAAGCCACCACCGCCAGAGTAGAGCGTCACGTTTTCATAATCGCACATGGCGCCACAGTTTTCGGAACCAGGCAGACCCTGAGTGCCGTCCATGACCACAGCTTTGCCATTTTTTGGGTCAAGGAAGTGATTCGGTAGGAACCGATCAGTCTTACCTTCAGGGACTTCAAAGAAAGTGTCTGTCATATCCAGAGGATCGAAAATGTGCTCCTTCAGGTAAGCATCGAAACTTTGTCCGCTGAGTCGTTCGACCACAAGTCCGGTAACATCAACGGCGATTGAATAGTGCCACTGTTCACCAGGTTCGAATTTGAGAGGTAGCTCCGCCACTTTGGTAATAAACTCGTCGAGGTCTTTAGCGCCCCAAAGGTCGGCTTTTTGATAGGCCTGGTCGACCGGGTCATTCGGATCGAAGCCGTATGACAGACCGGCCGTGTGGTTAAGCAGCTGTTGCATCGTCATTTGATTTTGCGCGGGGACTAGTTTGCCATTTTTCATGACTTTCAGATCTTTAAGTTCCGGAATGAACTTAGATACAGGATCGGTGAGCTGGAATTTGCCTTGCTCGTAAAGCTGCATTGCCGCGACCGCCGTAATGGGTTTTGACATTGAATAAATCCGGAATAGATCATCCATCTCAATCGGACGGTCGTCGGTCGCACTTTTCTGACCCGATGCGCTGGCGTGGACGATTTTGCCGTTGCGCACAACTGCAGTTAGCGTCCCCGCGATCTTGCCTGTGTCGGTGTAACGGTCGTTCATCAGTGCAACACGTTGTAGACGCTCAGCCGACATGCCTTCGCGTTCTGGTTTAGCGGTTGGTAGCTCTTGCGCCGAGACGCTCAAAGCAAGTGCTGCTGCGATCATCGAAAGTAAAAATCTCATGTAGTCCCCTTTTTTCATGCAAACCATTTGGTTAAATTCCCCAATGCCCTGATGCTACATTTTTCAAGGAGTTTCAGGAAGCGCTATAGGGCCATCAAGCCGCGAGACAAACAATACGGTAGGATTAGCTTTTTCAGCTTAGAACAAACGATATGCCCAAACATCTACTCGTCGCTAACCGCGGTGAAATCGCGATCCGTATTCTGCGAACCGCAGCCGACCTTGATGTGCTGACAACTGCCATATACGCCATCGATGATGAAGCATCGTTGCACACACGGCACGCAGACAATGCACTAAACCTGGCGGCAGAAGGTGTTGCCGCTTACCTCGATCAAGCCAACATCATCGCCATCGCCAAAGATGCAGGTTGTGACGCGATCCATCCAGGCTACGGTTTTCTAAGTGAGTCAGCAGAATTTGCGCAAGCCTGCCAAGACGCACAGATCACCTATGTAGGTCCAAGTGTCGACACCCTGAACGTATTCGGTAATAAGGCTGCGGCGCGGGCATTGGCGGAGCGTTGCGACGTACCCGTTTTGCCTGGTTTAAGCCAGGCGATTACCTACGCGCAGGCACATGAATTCTTCACGAGTCTCGATGGGTCAACGGCCGTCATGCTCAAGGCGATTGCAGGCGGTGGTGGCCGTGGCATGCGACCGGTTATGGCATTGGCCGATCTCGAGGAGGCTTTTAATCGCGCCACCTCGGAAGCGCAACAGGCGTTCGGCTCGGGTGATTTGTACGTCGAAGAACTACTGCCCCGCGCTCGTCACATTGAAGTGCAAATCATCGGTGACGGCAGTGGTGAGGTTTCGCACCTGTGGGATCGGGAATGCAGCTTGCAGCGGCAACGACAAAAATTGATTGAGATCGCCCCTGCGTTTGGTCTAACTGAAGACATGCGCGCCGCAATCTTGCAAGCCGCGGTGCGTTTAGCCAGCGAAGCAATGTACCGCGGTGTTGGCACTATTGAATTTCTGGTCACTGACGACCGCTTCGTGTTTATGGAAGCCAACGCCAGATTGCAGGTTGAACATACGGTTACAGAAGAGGTCACCGGATTCGACTTGGTCGCATTACAACTTCACATTGCAGATGGTGCGAGCATTGCAGAACTGGGTCTACAGCAAGCTGACATCCCACCGCCCCGAGGCGTCGCGTTGCAGGCCCGAATAAATCTAGAAAGTATGAATGCAGATGCCACATCGCGACCGGGCGGCGGGCTGATCTCAGCCTACGAGCCCCCTTCTGGCCACGGCATTCGGGTAGATGGTTTTGGTTACCCTGGCTATATTACCAGCCCACATTACGATTCACTGCTCGCGAAACTCATTGTCCATGCGCCAGACATGAATCGCGTCCTCAAGAAAACACAACGGGCATTGTCAGAATTTCGTATCGAGGGTGTACGCAGCAACATAGAATTTCTAACAAGCCTGGTCACACGCACAGAGTTTACCAGCGAGTCAATTCATACCCGCTATGTCGAAGAGAACATCGCCAAACTTCTGGAACCAGGCGATGACCGCATTCGCTACTTCTCCCCGCAGCGAGAAATCGAAAAAGCCGGAGTCGATGTAGACCCAGATGATCCTTTGGCTGTGTTGAA
>JBNMMV010000223.1:0-6991 GCA_051270205.1 Limisphaerales bacterium | reverse complement strand
GCAGTTATCTCTTCTCTTGGCTCAATTGTTAGATCGGTCGTAGTTTTGGAAAGAGCAGATTTTTGCAGCGTACTTAATTCATCGTTTGCGCTCTCGACGAGCATTTGATCAAGAAAGCTGGGCTCCTCTTCAGGTGACTCACTACCGTCCAATTCTTCAAGGCAGGTCGCACAAACCAATGGCCGGTTGCTACGGAAAATCTCTTCACCGTCACCATCCACTATGAAGTCAATGATGTGTGGCTCTATTAAGTAGCCGCCGTTGGCTAGAATTGAATAAGCGCGGGCCATATCAGATGGAGTGATGGCCATCGTACCGCCACCTATGGCGAGCTGGGTGTTGCGAGGAAATCGGTTGGTTACGAACCCTAGGTCTGCAGCGTGTTCCATAACTTGGCCCGCACCGACTTTCAGAAGTACGCGCATGGATACTAAGTTTATTGAGCGATATAGGGCTTCGCGTAGCCGTGTAGGTCCGTTGTATGAATTGTTATCGTTGTCGGGCCGATACTGTGACTCTAGATTGACATCGTCGAAGACGAGAGGTGCATCCATAAAAATGTCTGCCGGTGTCACCCCAGCCCGAAGTGCTGCGGAGTAAACGAAGGGCTTAAAACCAGAGCCTGGCTGGCGCGCGGCTTGAAGGGCGTGGTTGTATTGGTTTCGATAAAAGTCGAAGCCACCAACAATAGCGCGGACTTTGCCATTGCTTGGGTCCATAGAAATAAGTGCGCCCTGAATTTCCGGAAGCTGGGCAAGTTTCCAGACTTCGTCTCGATGTTGGACTCTGACAATGTCGCCGAGATTGAGAAAGTCTGAAAATTGATCGTGACTGGGTCCGCGCAGATCCACCCCTAGGTAGGGGCGAGCCCATCCTGTATCAGTGAACTGCAGGGTAGTGATGTTGCCTTTCTTGTTAATGGTTGTTGCCGAGTCTTCGCCCATTTTGATCACGACCGCAGGGATAAGCTCGCCGTAGGTTGCTATGTCCTCTAGTGCCGCGACGATGGCCTCAGAGAGTTCGCTTGGTAGCGGGGAGGCTTCTGTCATGGCATCGGCGGATGGTTCTGCTGATGGCTTCAATGAAAGTTCCAATGAATCGATTAGAGTCTCCGTCGGATCGCTTGTTTCAACAACGAGTTCTTGTAGGTTTGTCAGCTGAAAAACCAAGTCTTCAGCAAGGGTGCCTTCCGGACCTCTGTATCCATGGCGCCGGTCGTAGCTTAACAAGCCTTTGCGCAGGGCGGTTATGGCGCTTGCTTGTAAGTCGCTGTGGAGTGTCGTGAAAATTTCATAGCCGCCGGTATAAAGATCTGGATAGCTATTAACCGCAAGCTGCCGAACCCACTCGGCTGGATAAGGACTGGCGAGGTCTAGTTCACGGTTAAACACACTGGCAGTGATGGGCGCTGTTATCGCCGCATCGTAGGTCTCGTCATCTATAGAGTCTTGGGCTCGCATGCGACTCAAGACAAGGTTGCGTCGCGTGAATGCACGTTCTGGTCCGTTAATTGGATTGCCAGCGGTAGGTGCTTGTGGAATTCCGGCCAGCATGGCGAGTTGTGGCAAGGTCAATTCTTTAAGTGACTTACCATAGTAGGTTCTAGCTGCCGCTTCAGCACCATAAGCACGTTTTCCAAATGGCACTATATTTATGTATAGCTCTAGGATTTCATCCTTAGTCAGTTCTCGTTCTACTTTTAGAGCGAGGAGCATTTCTTTGAATTTTCGAAGAAAGCGTCGTTCAAGCGAGAAACTCACGTTGCGTGCTAGTTGCATAGTAATCGTGCTCGCGCCGGGGCCTAGTTCTCCTTCAGTAATGAAGGTGCCAATGAGGCCGATCATGTCATTTGCCAGGGAAATGAAGTCTATGCCGCTGTGTTCGTAAAACCGCTTGTCTTCTGTGTCGAGTAAGGCGTTGATGAAGTGTTCGGGTACTTGTTCTAGCTGCACCGGAATAAGTCGTCGCTCCCCAAATTCTGCCAGCAATGCGCCGTCTTCGGCATATACACGTAACGGTGTTTCCAGTTTAACCTGTCGGTATGTCTCGGCTTTAGGAACTTGGGGGTCCAAATAAAGGAAGAGTGCCGTCAGACTGAGGACTGCGGCACATAAACCCCCAAGCAACATCAACATAATGGCACGCAGGGCAGATCTATGAGTTTGTGTCAGTTTTTCTGTCAACTTAATGGATGTACATTTGAAAAAGGAAATTCTAACTTCATGTTGCTCTGCGACATAAGTAAATTGCGGTAAAAATGTGCAAATTTGCGAATTGGTTACAAAGCGCTGATTGCCCTAGGGTCTAGCTTGGTATTTAATGCCTCGCTGCATAAATAGGACGTAAGTACCTGCGCCATCAAAGGAATTCTAACGTGGCACTGTTTGGAAAAAAGACGAATATCTTACTGGGCTTAGACATAAGCTCTACCTCTGTGAAGCTTTTAGAGCTATCGCAAACCAACGGCAAATTCAAAGTCGAATCTTACGCTGTTGAACCTTTGCCTCCTAATGCTGTGGTGGAAAAGAATATCAGTGATGTCGAAGGTGTGGGCGAAGCTGTTAAACGCGTTCTCAACCGCTCGAAGACTAGCAGTAAAATGGCTGCAGTAGCAGTTGCTGGGTCTGCGGTTATTACCAAGACGATCGAAATGGATGCGGAACTGACCGACGATGAAATGGAAAACCAGATCACCGTTGAAGCAGACCAATATATTCCGTACCCACTAGATGAAGTCGCCATCGACTTCGAAGTGCTGGGATTGTCAGAACGCAACCCTGAGCAAGTCGAGGTGTTATTGGCGGCTTGTCGGCGAGAGAACGTAGAGTTGCGAGAAGCTGCACTTGATCTCGGTGGTGTTAAACCTGGGGTTGTTGACATAGAAGCGCACGCAATGAAGCGGGCCTTCGATCTTGTCAAACAGCAACTCGGTGATAACCCGGAAGAGTTGGTGGTTGCCATCATCGATATCGGCGCGACCATGACGACCTTATCTGTCTTGGCTGAAGACAAAGCGATTTATACGCGGGAACAGTTGTTCGGCGGTAAGCAGCTAACTGAAGAAATTCAACGCCGTTACAGTCTGTCTTTCGAAGAAGCAGGTCTTGCCAAGAAACAAGGTGGACTGCCAGACGATTACGACGAAGAAGTATTGGAGCCTTTTAAAGAGGCCGTACTTCAACAGGTAACCCGATCTCTACAATTCTTTTTCTCGTCCTCGCAATATGACGATGTTGATTACATTGTACTTGCGGGAGGAACAGCCTCTATAAATGGTATGGCTGAAATGATCGAGGCAAAACTCGGCACCCCAACGCTGATCGCCAATCCTTTTGCGGACATGTCGATAGCGTCCAGGGTTGATGCAGATAGCCTCGCTAATGATGCGCCTGCACTAATGATTGCGTGTGGGTTGGCTATGAGGAGTTTTAGCTAATGGCGAATATCAACCTTCTCCCCTGGCGCGAATGGGAGCGAGAACGAAGACAAAGGGAATTTCTGGGCCAAATCGGCGCCGTGCTTTTAGTCGGTGTACTTTTGGTGGTCGGTGCCGGTGTCTTTCTCGATAATTCGATCGAAAGCCAGGAAGGTCGCAACAAGTTCATGCAGGCCAAAATTAGTGTACTTGATGAGCGAATTGCAGAAATCAGGAACCTTCGCAAACAGCGAGAAGACCTGCTTGCAAGGATGCGCGTCATTCAGGAGTTGCAAGGCAATCGCCCTGTGATTGTGCGTGTCTTTGACCAAGTCGTGCAGACGCTTGCCAAGGGTGTCCACTATCGTTCGGTGAAATACGCAGGCACAAGCTTAGATGTCGATGGTGTAGCCGAATCTAACAATCGAATCTCGGCGCTAATGCGAAACATTGATGGTTCTGATTGGTTTACCCAGCCGAACCTGAAGGGCATTAAAGAAGACCCGACCAATTCGGACTACGGTGAACAGGCCTCAACTTTTAATCTGAGCTTTGTTCAAATAAACCCCAATGCTAAGAAAGAGGAGGATCTGTAGATGGCCTTGCAAGATTCTCTCGATCAACTGAAATCAGTTGATTTCAACGATCTCGATTTAAACAACATCGGTACATGGCCGACGATTGTAAAGATCATTCTGATGATTATTCTAATTGCTGTGGTACTCGGTGGTGGTTACTACCTGCATGTGGTCGATAAACAGGCGAGCCTGGATACGGTCACGGCTCAAGAAGAAACGCTTAGAAAGCAGTACAAAGATAAGGCTGCACAAGCTGCGAATCTGGAAGCCTACCGCCAACAGAAGCAAGAAATGGAAGCCGCGTTCGGCGCTTTGCTTCGCCAGCTACCGAGTGATACCGAGGTGCCTGGCTTGTTGGAAGACATCACACGGACAGCCGTGGATCATGAACTCCGCATCGAGAGCATTGATTTAAATCCGGAGAAGAAAACAGAATTTTACGTAGAACTTCCCATCGCGATTGTGGTTGAAGGCGATTTTCATAAGATTGGCTCGTTTGTGAGCGGGGTTGCTAACCTCTCGCGAATTGTCACTTTGCATGATTTCGTCATTGCGCCACAACGTGACTCGCGATTGCTACGAATGGAAATACTGGCGAAAACCTACAGATATCTTGAGGAGGCAAAATGATGCGCGCGCTTCCACTAATGCTGGTCTTGTCCGTGGCTTTAGCCGGCTGTACTCCAAATACTGACTACAGTGATTTGGAACAGTATATGAAAGAAATGGATGAACGGACGCCTGGTCGTATAGAGCCGTTACCAACCATCGAAACAGTAGCGCCCTTTGCTTATCAAGCAAGTACGATGCGCAGCCCCTTCGAGCCTCCGATTTTGGTGAAGAAGGTCGATCGCAAAAGCGGTCCTAAGGTTACCCCTGACTTCAATCGCGTGAAAGACTACTTAGAAGGCTTCACCGTGGGCCAACTTGCCATGGTGGGTACGCTTGCGCGAGGTGATACGATGTTTGCGTTGATACAGGACGGTGAAGGGAGCGTTACCACTGTGCAATCCGGTGACTTCATGGGATCTGACCATGGTCAAATTCAAGAGATTGTAGATGCATCTATGGAATTAATCGAAATTGTCGCGGATGGAACCGGCGGCTGGGTTGAGCGTGCCCGTACGGTAAACTTGGCTGGTGGAGCTTAGAGGAAATGAATATGTTTAAAATGACGAACGCACGGCTAATGGCTGTTGCTAGCCTAATCTTAACCAACCTTCTAGCCACGAGTGGTTGGGCGGTAACCATGCAGGATATCGAGTTCTCCTCGCTTCCTGGTGACCGCACTGAAATACGAATGGTATTCGACGGCCAACCGCCGTCGCCCAATGGCTATACCATTGAACAGCCTGCACGCATCGTGCTGGATTTGCCGGGTGTCATTAGCGGGCTCGAAGAAAAGCATCATACGCTGGGCATAGGTAACGCGCGAAAAGTGTCGGTCATAGGCACTAAAGACCGAACCAGAGCGATCGTCAATTTGACACAACTGGTCGGCTACGAAACAGAAATCCAAGGCAATACTCTTTATCTCACTGTAGGTGGTGGTACCGGTAAAGTTGGTGAACCTGCGCCATCGGCGATTGCCGGTGCAGACGATCAGCGCAGCCGCAGTGATCGTGGTCGTATAGAAACTGTAGATTTTCGCCGAGGCAAAGGTGGTGAAGGGCGGATTATTCTCGGTCTTTCAAACCCCAAAGTTCCGGTTAACGTCTCCAGCGGTGGCGGACGAATTCGGGTAGAAGTGCGTAACACGCTACTTCCACAAGACCTTCAACGCCGTTTAGACGTTACAGACTTTGCGACGCCAGTAAATGTTATTGATGCATTGCAAGAAGGTGATCACGCAGTGTTCACCATCTCAGCAGACGGCAGCTATGACTACTTGGCGTATCAAGCCGACGGCACCATGTCGATTGACGTAACGCCGCTGACTGAACAAGAAATTGAAGCCCGCGATGATATATTCAAGTACACGGGCGAGAAACTGTCTCTGAACTTTCAGGATATTGCGGTTCGTTCTGTACTGCAGTTAATCGCAGATTTCACCGACATGAACTTGGTAGCCAGTGACACTGTAAGCGGCAATATAACGCTGCGACTACAGAGTGTGCCTGTCGACCAAGCGTTAGAGCTTATCTTAAAGACAAAGGGTCTTGATCAGCGCCGCGTAGGTAACGTATTGCTGGTAGCGCCTGCTGCAGAGATTGCTGCACGCGAAAAGCTTGAGCTTGAAAATCAGAAACAAATTGCTGAGCTTGCACCACTGCGTACCGAATTCATTCAAATCAGTTACGCCTCTGCTTCTGAACTCCTTGCGTTGTTTAACAGCGGCGGTGGTGGTGAAGGCGACGGACAGCAATTAGTATCGAGCCGCGGAAGTGTCATTGTTGATGAGCGAACCAACGCGATCATCATTACTGATACCGCAGATCGTCTTGAAGAGTTTCGTAAGGTTATCGCACAACTCGATATCCCTGTTAGGCAGGTCCTAATCGAAGCGCGCATTGTCACCGCTAATACTACGTTCTCTGAGCAATTTGGTATTTCTTGGGGCGGCGCAGGCATTGAAATCCAAGGTGGAGATGTTTATACGTACGGCGGCGGCGGTGCCGATAACTTAGTCGTTGACTTAGGTGTCAGCCAATCTGGTGCGACCAGTTTCGGCGTCGGTATAACCAGCTCAGATTTTCAGATTGATTTAGAACTGTCAGCCATTGCGGCCGATGGGCACGCGGAAGTAGTTGCGAGACCGAAGGTCATTACGGCGGATAAGAGCACTGCATTAATCGAATCAGGGGTCGAAATTCCCTACCAGGAGGCAAGCTCTAGTGGCGCTACCTCCACTTCCTTTAAGGATGCTGTGCTATCACTCGAAGTGACGCCGCAAATAACCCCAGATGACCGGATCATCATGGAGTTGAACGTAAAACAGGACACCGTCGGCCAGGTATTCAACGGTGTTCCGTCTATTAACACCAATGAAATCCAGACT
>JBNMMV010000222.1:0-6992 GCA_051270205.1 Limisphaerales bacterium | reverse complement strand
CCTTCAAGCCGTTGCAACCGGCGAACGCGGCGAACTGTGGACTCGCGGCTACAACGTGTTTGAGGGTTACTATAAAAGCCCGGAGAAAAATGCCGAGAGCTTTGTCGATGGTTGGTTTCGGACTGGAGACTTATGCAGCCTTACCGAAGATGGGGCTATCTGTTATCACGGACGGATCAAAGACATGCTTAAGGTTGGCGGTGAAAATGTCGCCGCCATCGAAATCGAATCTTGCTTGGCCAGCCATCCGAGCGTGAACATGGCGCAAGTGATCGGTCGTGAAGACGACCGACTACAAGAAGTTCCAGTCGCGTTCATTGAACTCAAACCTAACGCTCAAGCAACTGAAGACGAGCTCGTTGCACATTGTCGTGCCGAGCTCGCCAGTTTCAAAGTGCCCAGAGAGATCTACTTCGTCACCGAGTGGCCGATGTCGAGCACTAAGGTGCAAAAGTTCAAACTACATAGTCTGCTCAAGGACGCCTCATAAACCTAAGCCTTAAACCTAGCCCATGAGCCTAGCCGCCGGTGGTTTTCTTGGCACCGGCAATGCCACCTTTGTAGATACCGGTAATCACTTTCACCGCCTGCGCTTCTTCGCCGTCTGCTTCAAACTCGCCAGTCCAGTCGACGTGGCAGGCATTGTCTCCAGTGGCAGTAATGGTAACTGTCGCCGAATAATCTTTAACCGGCAGCGGTGAGTCGTCGTTGACGATGGCGTAAGTGAACGTCAGTGCATCGGCGTCGTGATTGTCCAAACGCTCAATCACCAGCGCACCGCCCATGCCGATTTTTCGGATCATGCCAACCCCCTCTCCCTCTGTTTCAAATGAGGTGATAGGTCCGCCTACTTTTATACCTGCGAAATCACTCATTGCAGTCCAAACATCTTGGGCTGAGGCATTTAGATCATCTTCTACTTTAACTGTGGTCATTCTATTTCCTTCTTTTAGTTAGTGGCTTGTGCCCTCGCGATGCACATCTCCAACCAACATGGTAAGTTAATTTCACCCCGCTTCAAATGGGGTCTGACCCTAGGGTCAGGATCAGGGGTCAGACCCTCTCTATCGGGATGGGGTCTGACCCTCTATTCAGGACTGAGGGTGTTGTGGACGAAAACCGCGTTAAAAAGGCACTTGAGCAGATGGAATCAAAGCTGGATGCGGTGGCTGAGACCGGTCAAGCAGCTGCAGCGGCTGTCGAACTCGATCAGAGCAAGGTAGGTCGCCTCTCTCGTATGGATGCTCTGCAATCTCAAGCCATTGCCCAGGCCAGTGAACGTCAGCGGCAATTACAGCGTCAGCAGATCAAACGCGCCAGGCAAAAACTCAGTGACGGCAATTACGGTGACTGTGAAATCTGCGGTGAACCCATTAACCCTAAGCGACTCGAGATTAGCCCTATCGCCACCACCTGCATTGACTGTGCGAATACCTGAATGAACACCCGTCCCCAGGTACTCATCGACTGCGATCCGGGCCACGATGATGCCATCGCAATTCTCCTGGCCGCAGAGCTTACCGATATTCAGGCGATCACCACTGTCGCGGGTAATACCAACCTTGAAAACACCACTAGAAACGCGCTCGCGGTTGTCGATCTTACCAACCAACAGATCCCTGTATTCAGCGGTGCGTCGCAACCACTGCAAGGCACCACTCAGAACGCAGAACACGTCCATGGCAAACGTGGCTTTGGAGGCGTTGAATTACCAGACCCAGTTACGCAACTCACAGGCACAGATGCGGTCGATCAAATCATCCAATATTCCCACGATGTAGCGGAACTATGGATCATTGCCATCGGACCACTCACTAACATCGCGCTCGCTTTACAGAAAGACCCTCAACTGGCGGAACGTATAGCCGGTTTTTCCGTTATGGGCGGCAGTACCAATCATGGCAACGCCACAGCGACGGCAGAATTCAATATTTGGGCTGACCCAGAAGCTGCAAAGATCGTATTCGACTCACAAGCACGAGTAAAACTATGCGGCTTAAACCTCACCCGACAATTTATGTCAGATGATGCGCTAATCACTGAGTTACAAAAGTCGCCTGCCCCCAAAGCAAAACTCATGGCGGAACTCTATAGCTACATGCACCTTCGCATGGACGAACTCGTTGGAGAACGAGCGGCTGCGTTGCATGACCCTTGCGCGGTTCTAGCTATCACTCACCCAGATATGTTTGAGTTTACTCACTTGCCAGTAGACGTCGAGCTGAACGGTAAATTGACTCGAGGCATGACGGTGGTCGACCAACGTCTATCAAAAAATAAGGCACCAGCGAACGTCGAGGTGGCGATGACCATCGATGCTACACGCGCTCGGCACTTACTTGTAAAGCACTTCACCTGAGGAGAATCGAATGCTCTCTAAAATAACTCACCAATCAGCCATACGGCCAATCGCTACCCTGTTGCTTATCTTACTTACGGCTCTCATTCCGCTGAGCCATGGAAAAACTGCGTCTGAAGTTCTCAACGATGCAGATGTAAAAGGCGCCATCGCGATCACCGATGCTTGGATAGAGTCGGTACGCGCTTACCGTCAGGTACCCAGTATCTCCGTGGGATTCGTCCTCGATCAAGATGTCCTTTTTAGCAAAGGCTACGGCCATGCCAACCTCAAACGCAAACGGCAAGCCACTACCGATACCATTTACAGCATCTGTAGCATCTCGAAGCTCTTTACTTCAATCGGTGTTATGCAACAACGTGACACCGGCAAGCTAACACTGCGCGACCCGGTGCGTGACCACCTGGACTGGTTTAATATCAAGCTCGCCCACGCAGCCTCCGGACCCACTCGTGTTCAAGGCTTGCTGACCCATTCTTCAGGCTTGCCTCGCGAATCTGATTTCCCATATTGGTCTGACGATAGCCACCCATTTCCAACCCGTGAGGAAATGATTGAACAACTGGCTAATCAAGAAACCCTGTACCCCGCTGATTCCGAGTTTCAATATTCCAATCTGGCAATGAGCTTGGCGGGTGAACTAATCACCACACACTCCGGCGAGCCCTATGAAGACTACGTCAGGAAAAACATCCTTGACCCAATCGGATTGGCCGACACCCGCCCATACTTTCCCGAAGATCTACACGGCAAACAAATGGCGATAGGCTATTCAGGTCAATCTCGTAACCTTAAGCGTCCACTGGTGAAACCCTTTTACGCGCGCGGAATAGCGGCAGCAGCAGGCTTCACGAGCACGGTTAATGACTTGGCAAAGTTCGCCAGCTGGCACTTTCGTACATTGGCCGGAGAGCAAAACTCTGTACTTGCTCCAAACACTTTACGCGAGATGCAGCGCGTTCACTGGGTCAATCCCGATTGGAAAGTGACCTGGGGGCTGGGCTATGTGGTGAGTCAAAATGAAGGTGGTACACGAGTTGGACACAGCGGATGGTGTCCTGGATACATCACTAATTTCGTCATGGTGCCGAAAAACAAAACCGCGGCTATTGCCTTAACCAACGCCGGCGATGGTCCTGCAGCAGTTGTCACGTCTGCGATGCTGGACACAATTGGCAAAGCTGTGAAAGGGGCTCTGAAAAAACCAGTAGTAAAAGAAGTAGATAATGAAACAGCAGAAAAGACAAGCAAGCCGCAGCTAGAGAAATACGCAGGGCTATACTCGGGTGGCATCTGGGGTGGTGAGACAATCGTGCGGCCCTGGGACGATAAGTTGGCGGTAGTGCGAGTGCCTAGTAACAAAATCAAGGTGACCAAGCTCAAGCATCGTGACGGCGATACCTTTGTGCGTCTTACAGACGAAGGCGAGGAGCGAGAAACTTGGCAATTTCTGACAGATTCCGACGGCTCTGTGACAGCGGTGAAAATCCACAGCTCTATTAGTCAGAAAGTGGACTAGGTCAAACCGTAAGAGCTCAGCGCGGCCTACCCAATATCTGTAATAATTCTTGTTATAATAATGATTGTCATTATTATAACGCCATACTAAAAAGCAGCTCAAATTCGAGTCGAGGCAGTGCTGATGACCATTCGTGAACCGCTTATTTTAAAGGGTATGCCGGGATCACCTTACACCCGAAAAATGCTGGCCTACATGCGTTTTAGGAACCTCCAGTATCAGCTCCTCATCGGCGAGCAGTCCAATCAGCACAATTTGCCCGAAGCCAAGGTTAATTTACTGCCAACTTTTTATCTTCCCGACAGTGAAGGCCAGATCGAAGCGGTCGTCGATTCAACGCCCTTGATTCGGCGCTTCGAAGCGGCCTTTGAAGGGCGTGAGACCATTCCCGACAACCCGGTGATGGGTTTTCTCAACTTTCTAGTCGAAGACTACGCTGATGAATGGCTAACCAAAGCGATGTTTCACTATCGGTGGTACTACGAGGCAGATATTGAGATGGCAGGAAAAATCCTACCTCGCTGGAGCAATATTCAGGCACCAGAAGCAGAGCTCAACAAGTTAGGCCATTGGGTGTCAGAGAGGCAGATTGCTCGGTTGTACGTCGTAGGTTCAAATGACACGACAGCACCCATAATAGAAGCCAGCTATAAGCGATTTCTAAAGGTCATGGACGAGCTTATTCAAAAGCAAAAATTCGTCTTCGGTCATCGCCCATCTTCTGCCGACTTTGGTATTTACGCTCAGCTCACACAACTCGCAAAATTTGACCCTACGCCTTCTGCAACTTGCCTCACCGACGCCCCTCGTGTATTTGCATGGACTGATTTGGTAGACGATCTTAGTGGCAACTCCGCTGAGTCGGATGACTGGCTCACAGTTGAAAATTGCGATGCTGGCCTGCAAGGTTTGTTTAAGGAAATTGGTCGTACCTACGCGCCATTTTTACTCGCCAATGCAGCAGCACTAGATTCTGGCGCACAACAGGTCGACACCACCATCGACGGCCAACCCTGGGTGCAGCCAGTTTTCCCCTATCAGGTTAAGTGTTTAATGGAAATTAGGGCTGCATTCGATAACCTTGACGGTTCTGACCAGGCGGCAACGCTCCAAATTCTGGCAGATACCGGCTGCGAGACACTGCTAACCCAGCAAACCCCGTCTTAGTTTCAATAAAAGGAAAATTGTGAAAAAAGTCCTGATTGGTATCGTTCTCATCCTAGCGCTCATTGGATGCGCCGCTGGATACCTCTACTTTACGTCTCAAGGCCAAGACACCCTCTTCAAGCAGGCTGTTGAATTACGTTTCAACCAGCAAAACAAACCTATCGACGGGCTTCGGGTTGTCATATGCGGTAGCGCATCGCCACTAGGAAACGACCCAGCACGCGCTCAGGCTTGCATTGCCGTAGTTACTGCAGATCATTTTTTCCTATTCGATGTCGGGGCACGATCGCCTCAAAGAATTGCGCAAGCGCAACTACCAATGCGCCGTCTAAACGGCGTTTTCCTGACCCACTTTCACTCAGATCACATCGCCTCGCTACCCGATGTCAACTTAACAACATGGGTGCAAGGACGAAAAGCTCCACTTCAAGTGTTCGGTCCAACCGGCGTGGACAGTGTTGTTGCAGGGTTTAATCAAGCCTATCAGCTCGACCGTGGTTATCGCACAGCTCACCATGGCGCTGCGCTGTTACCACCAAGCGCAGGCCCCATGAATGCGGTCACCCTTACTCCCGGAGAAATTGTCTGGCAGGACGATGAGCTCACGGTTCGCAGCTTTCTGGTTGAACACGCACCCATAGAACCCGCAGTCGGTTATCGCATCGACTACCAAGGCCGATCCGTGGTCATTTCTGGCGACAGCAACGCGACTGATGAACTATTCGAAGTAGCAAAGGGTGCGGACCTACTCTTACACGATGCACTTTCACGCGCGCTTCTAGATCCGATGATTGAAGCCGCCGAGCGAAACAATGTCCCGGTTATGCCTACAATAATGCGCGACGTAATCGACTACCATGCAGACACCCGTTCATTACCAGACCGAGCGAAGGCCGCTGGCATACAGCAACTGGCCTACTACCATCTGGTGCCGGTACCACCGAATGGCTTAGCGGAGAAAATATTTCTTCGAGACATGCCAACGGACGTGATATTGGTAAAAGATCTACAGACATTTGATCTCCCTCCCTATTCACGAGAAATAATCATCAGTACACCGTAAATCGCCGTGAGTAATAGGATAAGTGCATGAACGTTAAAACGAGGCTTAGGTCTTTGGCTATGCGCTTCCTTTCTTCAGAAGGCTATCAGCAGAGACGGCAAGTAAAGGGTCGGAAAGTTCGAGTTCGATCGGGGTTACCCCCATCAGTTCACTACTTTCACCAGGTGGATGACCCCTACAGCCACCTGGCAGTGCAAAAACTCGCCGCACTTGATGCGACATACTCAGTAAAGTTTCAACCACACCTGGTTTCCAAACCGGCAAGTGAATTTCTCGGCAGTGCCCAACATTTCGACCAGTGGGCAATAGCAGATTGCGACAAAGTTTGCAGCGCCTACGGCACTGAATTTTCACCCTCCAGGGACGGTGAAAATTTTCGTCTGCCCAGCCAGCCAAACATTGACAAGGCCAATGCGATTCTTGCTCCGTGTCTCTCTGATTCCTCATTCACCGACAGAGCAATTGAAGTAGGCCACCTTCTGTGGTCAAACGAGACTATTCCGGGTGAGATAGTCGACAGTGCGGAAGCTCTGCTTACGAAGGGTAATCGCCTAAGATCTGAACTCGGTCACTACCAAGGTGGCATGTTTTATTTCGAAGGCGAATGGTACTGGGGAATCGATAGAATACGTAGTTTGGAACAGCGCCTGCAGTTCGAAGGTTATCGTCACGATGACACCATTGCGGAATTGGTTGTCCCGCAGCCTAGTGCTGAATCTCAGCCAGCTGCGGACGACGTGTTGCTTGAGTATTTCCCCTCTTTGCGCAGCCCTTATACGGCACTCGGGCATAGGCGCGTGTTGGAGATGATCGAGCGTTCGGGGGTTAAGGTTAAGGTGCGGCCAGTTATGCCTATGCTTATGCGGGGCATCCCGGCACCTCGA
>JBNMMV010000221.1:0-7010 GCA_051270205.1 Limisphaerales bacterium | reverse complement strand
GAATCAAGATGGTCGCGTTTCCGTATCGGCAGCGGAAATCGTCGCCATCCTGGTCTCCACCTTTCTTGGGGATCGACTTGGGGCAGTGTGTGGCAAACCAAGTCGACAGAAACCAGAATGGCTCGCCAGCTGACTCCTCGTGGGACAATCAAGGCATGTGTTGCGTTGCCTCAAATGTGAGACTCAATAGTAATTCGAGTGTTATCGGTTGGGACTAGCATGCGGTTGGATGTTGGTAGTGCCATGCTACCGAATGAAGAAAAACGCAGTGCACTGACGGCCGGCTGATTGGGGAAACAAAAAAACAGAGCAACACCTCAGCATTGCTCTGTTTTGGCGGGCTCACTCCTGGAGAGCCCGAGTTGGCTGGCTGCAAACTAACGCAGCACGCGAGGCTGGGTTAAGCCAGGCAGACGTCTTGGCGTAACTATGCGTACCGCTTCAACTGGTTTTACTACGTTTGTTGATGAAGACCCACCACATCCAGCTGGCTCATATGTTACCGTGCCGTCGTCGTTGAAGATGATGTGGCAAGGCTCATTGTCTTCTGGAACTGGGTGTCTAGCCGATGGTTTAACGAGTGAAACTTTGGTATCAGCCTGCCACGAATCGCCAAAATAGTTTCCTGCAAATACTGGCGCGCTTGACAAGCCCACGATTACTGCACTAATTGTAAAAATTGATTTGTTCATTTTTGTTCCTCTACTGTTTATTGGTTAATCGCCTTGAACGACATGTTCTTTGGCGGTTACTTAAGAGAAGCGTGGTGAGAAAACAAACCCGCCAAAAAGATTCAATTTTTTTCCAGCGACCCAAAAACCTAGTCGAGCCGCGGACCTTTGGGATTGTGAAATCTGCAGAATTCGGACTTTTAGCAATCTCTACAGCCAAACCTGTCTACGCTAACCTAGAAGGCACACGGCAAGGTCAGCTTGAGAGCGCCCCCGGCGCTTCGATTACATTTCAATTTATAATTTGAAAACGACAATATTGTTTTGCTTATGGGACGGTAGGGGAATGGAAGCTTTGATTCGGATTAAACATCGAGTAGCTGTATGTCGAGGGGCGCTAAGCGAGAGGACCGGTGATCTAGCTGACAATGGTTATCTTGGAGTTCTCCAAGATAACCACGGCAGGTGAATGCAGTTGTTCGCCAGGGGTTAGAAATCCAAACGAATACCCACATTCCAATTGGTAACATCATCAGCCAGCTGGACACCGGCGCCAGCAGAGAACTGCTCAGTGAAGTAATATCGGCCACCAAAGGCAACCGATGTGTCATCCCCACCGTCGCCTAGATCGACATAGTTGATCCCGGCTTCCAGCTCAATGTTATCTACAATGCGGCTACGAACACCCAAGCCTAGGCCATAGCCATCTGCATGGATGGAACCGAAACGGGCGTCTACCTCGCTATCGACATAGCTTACCGTGCCGACCAGATCTGTACTCGACGAGAGCGGCATGTGCCCACCCAAACCAATTGACCATTGATCAACATCGACGCCCCTGTCAAATTCCTGGCTCGCATAGCCTGCGTTAACGAAGAAGTTGTCGTTTAGGGAAACAGAGCCAGATATGCCTAAGCCGTCACCGTCTACGTTAAAATTTCGATCATCGATTTCGGTATCAATATAGGTGGCCTGAATGTAGTCGTAGCTGAGTTTGTCTTCAGCCAATGCGGTGGTACTCGCAGTGACAGGCAGCACCACCAAACCGATTTTTGGTAGGTTAAGTAAGTTCATCTAATTCTCCAATGTTTGGGTAGTTATCGCCAGCACCGTTTTAGTTTTACTGAGTCGGGAGATGCGCGACCCTATGCCTTCGAGAACCTGAACCCAGTCTTAACAAAACCGGTCGTCCACGACACTGTTTGCCAGATTGCAGAACTTGCGCTCTGATGTCGTTAAACTAGCGCTGGTCGGAAACAAAGCCTGGAACATGCTGGAAAAACTTGTACGTACAATCGCGTCGAATGTATCGCCACTGCAAGGCAATACAATTGAGAATGACGAGCGCGTTTCCTTCGCAGTTGTCGAAGCTACAGACATTGGAAGTAAGCTGGAGTCAGTCGATTGGTCTGATTCAATCATCGAGCTCTGCCGCTTCGAAAGCACAACGATTTCGAATTCCAGTTTCGAGCGAGTCATCATTCGCGACAGTGATTTGTCGGGGGTAACTTTTAGCAATTGTTTACTGCGCGACTGCCTGATCATAGGAATTAAAGCGAGATCCTATCTTGGATTGGATAACTGCATTATCGATAACGTGACAATGGCTCGAAGCCATACCGATAGATTTGAGATCCACAACTCACGTATTGCGGCAGTAGATTTCGTTGGACTCACGTCTTCCCAGCTTACTTTCCACCAATGCAAATCCCACAAGCGCAAAGGGCGAATATCGTTTGCAGATTGTAGTATCGAGCGTGTTGGTGGGCTCGATACTATGAGCAAGTCAGGCGTTGGTGTATTGGTTGATGAACCGATGTGGAGAGATTTAGGAGATCACTATCTTCGAGAGCGTGGCATGCAACAGCTAGAGGGCAGAGCGGCGTTGCAGGACGATTTGCTCGATGAGATTAGCCAAGGTCTGGACCGGCGGCGGAACTGAGCTGTTTCGATAACAGTCTCTTTCGAGAAGCAAGCCCCCCATCCTCGGATATGCTTTGGCAGTAATCAAAACACCTGACGAGAAACCATACAATTGTGTTAAAAAGTCTACTTCTGATTTGTAGCGGATGCTTGTGCATCACCACTCGTCATCGACGGCATCATGTATTCGGCAACAAGTTGGAGTCAGGTGTTTGCCCATAACGGAGCAAACGGCGAACTACTGTGGCATTACGATCCAAAGGTACCCAAAGCTTGGGGGGTCAATGCATGTTGCGATGTGGTGAATCGTGGCGTCGCGGCCTGGGGTGGTGGGGGGATGTGAATATGGACAGCGTAACGTCAGCTGCAATACCATCGACAAACAACAACTAGGAATTTTTATGAAAATTCTGAATCTGGTTTTGGGTGTCATCTTCGTAGGTTTAGTGATTGCTGCTTTCATGGCACCGTTTGGTCCCACCCCAGGGTTTACCATTGGCGGTACTGCAGCCGATGTGCCCGCTTCTTGGGGAGATACTGAATCGATAGAGGAGATTCATTTACAGGTGGGCGAAGGACCGATAGGGCGCACAGTTATTATTTGGGTGGTGCAGATCGACGGTGATCTTTATGTCACGGGTCAGAAGGACAGTGGTTGGACTCAAGGTATTCGGTCTGGCAGCGCTGTACGAATGCAGATGGCCGGTAACCTCTATGAACTTAACGCCGTGCCTGTCATGGAAGGTCAAACGCAAGTACTGGAAGATTGGTTAGCCAAATACACAGCGCTCTACCCGAGCTTTGTTGAGGGTTATCCTGCGCCAGAAGAAGCGGTAAAAACCGCTGCAGTATTTCGTTTGACGGCGCGCTCTTAACATTCCAGATAAAGGCCAGTGATTTTGCAGTCGTAGGTACTTATGCCAAGTGCAATACCGTGAGACCCAGAACTATTGAAATCTTTCGACGCCTGGGAATCGCTGATGAGGTGCGTGCAGCTGGCCTTTTCGTCTCCCGAAAAAGGGTATACGCTCCTACCGCTCAATGTAATAAGAAAACATCAGTTTGGCTTCTTCC
Source organism: Limisphaerales bacterium (assembly GCA_051270205.1). GTDB lineage: Bacteria > Pseudomonadota > Gammaproteobacteria > Pseudomonadales > Azotimanducaceae > UBA4421. Next base: position 3,342 of record JBNMMV010000221.1, on the reverse strand, counting down.
GTGAACTCAGAAACTCAAAATATAGCTAACCGGCGTTATTACCGGTTGGCGTTGGTAACGCTCGTTGCAGTCTATTTTTTGATCTTAGTTGGCTCCAGTGTTCGAGCCACTGGGGCTGGTATGGGTTGCCCCGATTGGCCAACGTGTTTTGGATACTGGATTCCGCCGACAAGTGAAGCGCAATTGCCCGTAAACTATCAAGAGATCTATGCGGATCTAGGTTATGCCGAAACGCGATTCAATGTGGTGAAGACCTGGACGGAGTACACCAATCGTTTGGTGGGCGTGAGTATCGGCTTTTTAATCTTCTTAACGGCTCTTTACTCTTGGCCGTTGCGAAAATCAGATCGTGCCATAACTATTGCCTCTATTGCGGCTTTTCTGATGGTTGGATTCCAGGGCTGGCTGGGTGCCAAAGTGGTTACCTCAAATCTTATGCCAGGGATGATCACAGTTCACATGCTTATGGCACTTGCCATCGTCGGTGTACTGATCTTTGCGCTGGCGCGATCGCGTAGAGAACTGGGTGTTAGTCAGTCGATAGCTGGGCTTGATGCACGTTTTGAGCAGTGGCTTTATGTTGCGATGGGCATGACCATTTTACAGGTCGCCATGGGTACACAAGTGCGAGAGATGACCGATTTCATTAAGGAAGCTCAGGGTGAATCGTTGCGTTCCAGTTGGATTCAGGCGATGCCTTGGTTCTTCTATGTCCATCGCAGTTTCTCCGCCCTTGTATTGATTACCAACCTTTGGTTGGTTCGTTTGTTAGTCGGTTCTGTAGGGTGGTCCCATACATTGACACGCCTCACGGTAGCTATGGTTGTGGTTATTACAACCAGCGTTGCATCTGGCGCAGCGCTTGGCCACCTCGGCATGCCAGCATTCGTGCAACCAACACATCTACTGGCGGCATCGCTGTTGTTCGGTCTGCAGTTTTTGATCTGGATGAGCTATCGGCACTTTCGCGATGCGGGTGAAAATCGAGCCAGTGGAAAGGTACCAGATCCTGTGTTGATGGACTGAAGTCTAGTCGACTAAGCTGCTAAATAAGCGCCATCTTCGCAATACCTGATCTACACGCTCCAGCTCTTTGAATTCAGTTGATAACCGAACAGGTTCCTGGCCATCACCATTATCCCTTGCGCAGTGACCGCCCAGCCATGTTGCGCTTTGTTTTATAGGATTTCGTTATGCGGGTAATGGATCTGTGAATGCCGTCTCCACAGCTTCCAGAATCCGCTCGTTGTGACTGCGCAAGCGATAGTCGTCGGTCTGGTCGATCCAACGGACAAGGCCTTCTTCATCGATGAGCAGACTTGTCGGAATCGCCATGGTTTTAATGCTGGGCACCATAGCGAGGTGTAGGCCAAACAAACTGAACTTACCGGTGGATACCTCAATGGCTTTATGGTGCTCCACACCGTACTGCCGGATGACGTTAAGGTCAGGGTCGGCCAACAGCGTCATGGAGAGATCGTCCCGTTCCTTGTGGACAGCGGCAGTTTCTACGCTGTCCTTGCTTATTGCGATCACCTCAATGTTGTGGCGGGCGAGTTCATCCTTCATGGCTTCAAAGCGCTGTAACTCAGCGCAACAGTAAGGTCACCATAACCCTCTGAAAAACTTAACCAGAACCCTGCGTCCGCGCCAATCGTCGGAGTTGACGGAATTCCCTGTTGAATCCACACCTTCGAAGGCAAGCATAGGGGCATCAACTTTTACTTGGATTTTTCCAAGTGGCGTTTTGCGCAGTGAATACAGGATGAAAAAGAACATGCCCATAAATATGGCAAAGCCCGCCATCACCATAACTCCAGCAGGAATGCTACCGGTCTGGCCTGCCATAACCAAGGCTACGCCCGCACACATCAAGCCCACAGTTTGACTGATGAACATGACGGTTGGATATCTCGGCACTCGGTCCCCGGGAATGGTAGCCATGTAATGCCCCCAACCTCCAAAGACGCTGCCGAGACCGACCCCTGCAAATACCCAAACAAAAGTGCTCATACTGAAAATTCCTCAGTTTCAATTGATCTTCGACAGATAGACAAGTGCGCTATCTCGTCACGATTGATTTCAATCCGCTACTGTCCCTTTCGAACTCCGCCAAGGCCGTCGCCGTTGGTACCGCTCCAAAAGCGAATCCGCACCCAGCACCAATTCGCAATGTCCGCCAAAGAGAATTCGTCGCATAAATAGTCTCGCCCATCGAACTGACGGTCAAGTACTTCATAGAGGCGTCGGCGCTCCTTATGGTACCAGTCTATGACCGCGGTGATTTTTTCAGGGAAATATCGGTAGAAGACATTCGACTGACCCATCATCGGTATACAGGTCAATGATGATCTTGTTTGTGTAAGTGGTTTCGGAAATTCGTCATGGTGCATTTACCTCTCGGGGGCGAATAGGAATATACAAAAAGAGACTCTTGTCGAGATCGTCGCTCCGAGTATCTGCTGCATAAAGTTCAAAATCGGGTTTTTCCACATATTCGTACTTTGATTTGGGAAGCCAGCTTCCCCAGATATATTTCAACGTTTCAGGTAAAGAAGACAACGGGCCTGTATGCCGAAATGCAGCATATAGATGCTGCGGAATAGTGCGTTTGATCATCTCAGCCGGGACATCATCAAAATCAGCAACCTCAACGGAACAAATATAGCTAAACTCAATACTGTCCTCTTTTTCCACATACGCTTCATAAATTCCAAAGGCGTCGCTGCCCACGCGGTTAGCAATCTGACTGACAGAAGGTCTAAATGCAGACCACAGTGTTTCTATGTTTAGATCGTCTTGCTGATACTGACGAGCAACCCCTACTACTTTCATTTCGGGGCGAAGGATGATTTCCGGCTCCATAGCGAGACGCTTCTGAAGGTGATGCAGCATGTGCGGGCTGAACTGATCCTTGTATATGAGCCTCAAGGGGTCAGCTTTTTCTCGGTACTGTTCCGGCGTCATTTTAAAGAGTTGCTTAAAGGAACGTGTAAAGGCGGCATGAGATTCAAATTGACAGTCCAACGCGATATCTAGAATTGATGTTTCGCCTTTCACCAAACGATCTGCTGCAACCGTAAGTCTTCTCTTTCGCAGATACTCTTTTGGTGAATCTCCCACCAAAGATCGAAAAACTCGACAAAAATGATAGGTCGAGAAATTCGATGCCTTCGCAATATCGTGAACATCGATAGGCTCGAACATATTCCTCTCGATGTAATCAATGCTCCTAAAAATACGTTCCAATTGTCTTCACCTAGTTATATCGATTTATTCGCCGCAGACAAAGAAACGAATACTTTTGAATCCTTTGTCTCGAAATGGAACGATCTGCTGATA
>JBNMMV010000220.1:0-7094 GCA_051270205.1 Limisphaerales bacterium | reverse complement strand
GACGCGCGACGTTGCGATTAGCGAACGCACCAATACTGCCGTTTGAGTTTTCAGGTTTCGCGAACAACATAGAATTGTATGTGACAGAGCTCGAAGCGCTGGCGAAAAAGATGCGTACCGAAACAGACAATACTAACAAGTTGATAAACAGCGGGGTGTATAAACTCGCACTCGATCCAACCAAAACCTTGGGTCGACCGGCTAAACATGAACCAGTACCGTATTTCAATTTTGCACCGCTAAAAAATGCGTTGGCAGATCTAAAAAGAGCAGCTGAAGCGTTATCAGGCAAAGAGATCAATGGCTCAAGAAAACTGAATGAACAGTTGTTCACCACTGAGCGCTTGCTCACGCGGCGTGACGGACTGCGCGGTAGACCTTGGTACAAACATCATATTTATGCGCCAGGCTTCTATACCGGCTATGGGGTAAAAACCTTGCCTGGTGTGCGTGAAGCGATTGAGCAGCGCGAATACAACAAGGTAGCTGGCGAGGTAGATAAGGTAGCTGAGGTGCTGGGTGCTCTCACGTTACGTCTTAAAGATATTACCCGCATTGAACAGGACCGTCAGGGTTAGCTGATGGAGTACGGCAAGGCAGACAACACCTATCAAGCTGCAGGTTGCGAGGAAGGAATAAGACAGCTGGTCGACCACTTCTACGACATTATGCAAACGGACTACCCGCTCATCTGGCGCTTGCATCCCAGTGAAAATAATCAAAGCCGCGACAAACTCGCTCGATTCCTGTGCGCCTGGACGGGAGGGCCACGCCTGTACAACGAAAAGTATGGACCAATTAACATACCCAAAGTACATGCGCATTTGGCGGTCACCACCACCGAACGAGATCAATGGCTGGCTTGCATGGCTCAAGCGCTGGATCAAATGGACTTTCCGGCACAGTTAAAAACTTACCTAATAACTCAGTTGGCTATCCCTGCCGAACGTATACGGCAAACGTCTGCAGGTTCTGAGGTTTAACGTCCTTACTCAACACGGATAATCACTACAAGGGCGACATCTGGCGATCATACTTTGTCCGCTAAGAGTCCAAGTCGGCGCAGACTACGACCAACAAACCGTCTAGCCTTCCGGATCAAACCACCCTGCGCGATATAGGCGTCCTCAAGCTGAGCGCCCGCAAACTCGGTCGATAGACTTTCCGTCTCCTCCCGGGAAAGATCTATTTCGAGCCCGGCAACTAATTCAACGATCTGCTCGGACGTGCTTGCACCCGCGATGGCGGCGCAAACTCCGGGTTGACTGTAGACCCATGCAAGGGCAACAGCCGCCAAACTCACGTTGTGTTGGACTGCAATCGGCCGCAGAGTTCTTTCAATGCCGCGACGGATGCGTCGCGAAAGTTCAGGCTTCGGGTTTGCGGTGAGTACACCTCGAGCCAGCGGCGAATAGGCAAGTACGCCTATGCGTTTTTCGATACACAATGGCAATAGAGCCACCTCGATACTACGTCGAACCAGACTATATTCGGGCTGCACACTTGCAAGCGGTACATCACCCAGCACCAGCTGGGCAGCCAAGATTTGATCTGGGGAGAAATTCGACACGCCAATATGACGAATTTTGCCTTCGGCCCGCAGTTCGAGGAGAGCACCCATTGTCTCAGCTAAGGGCGTATGAACATCCGGGTGGTGGATTTGTACCAGGTCGAGCGTGTCCATATTCAGGCGCTCAAGACTTTGCTCCACCTCCCAACGGACCGATTCTGGTCTCGAGTCTTTACAAACTCTTCCGTGCCGCCCGTCCGAATCAGTAAACTCAAACAGCACATCGCCATAGTCACCGGCATCCCAGCGCAGACCCACCTTGGTGAATATCTGTACGTTATGATTTGGCCTGCCCTCAAGCGCAAGGGCGATCTGTTTTTCAGCGCGCCCAAAGCCATATAGAGGGGCTGTGTCTATTGTGGTCAAGCCATGATCAATAGCAGTGCGCAAGACCTTAACCCGTGTCTCGTCAGTTTGATTATGATTCTCCATAGACCCAAAGACGATCGGAGGAGTGCGGAGATCAGTTTGGCCGAGCGCTCTACTATTCATTCAAAGATTTTATCTCTTGTCGTTCTAAAACGCGAAGATGACGTCACTTGTTACGGCGCGTACTATGCATTTGCATCCCCGGAATCACTCATTCACAAATACGTTGCTTAGCTAGTTATGGCGCTTAAACCGACAATCTATAAGTTCAACGTTGCATTGTCTGACATCGACGCGAACCGCTACCTTGATCTTAACCTGACGCTTGCCCAACATCCTTCAGAGACAGTCGAGCGGATGATGGTCCGACTACTCGCGTTCTGCATTAACGCAGAGGACGGCCTTGAGTTCAGCCGTGGGTTGAGTAACAACGAAGAACCGGATTTGTGGCAGCACAGTTTGGATGGCCAGATTCTCAAATGGATTGAAGTAGGAGAGCCTTCTGCAGAACGATTGCGTAAAGCAAGTCGGATCGCGGGGTTGGTCCAGGTTTACACGTTCAACAGCAAGTCAGACACCTGGTGGCGACAGTCTTGTGCAGAAATTGAGGGACTTGGCATTGAAGTCTGGCAATTGCAGTGGCAAGAGATTGGCCAACTTGCAAAGCTTGTGCAGAGGACCTTATCAGTGAGCGTTACTATTTCTGGCCAGTCGGCTTTCATTGCCACTGATACCGGTTCGGTTGAAATCACTTGGCGAGAACTGTCGGCCGATTAGTCTCAACTGCACCGATCTCATAGTTTGGGCCTACTTGCATTATCGACATCGTGCTGCGACCTGATTCAACAAATACCACATTTTGTAGGCATATACTTTCTCGCGGAGAGATGAGAGAGAGCCTATGGAAAACGTCAAATTAATACCCAATTTCGACGGCTTACAGGTATTGCGCGATCGAAAAAACGCACTGCTTCGCGCCAACCAGATCGACCGCATCCTTAGACGGTTGTTACAAACGAAAGATCGAAACTTAGACAGTCAATTGATTGCTGATCTGTTCGCTCACTGGGGGGATCCCTTGCAAGCTGCAGGTGAGAGCTACCTGCGCAGTTGCATCGCCCACACGTCTGTAAGTTCAGGACACATATTGCAATGTGGTGTTGGTTTATCAACTTTGCTTTTGGGCATCGCTAATGCACGTTTGAACTATGTTGATAACCACCTCTGGGCGTTAACTGATGATCCGCACAACGCCAACGTCATACGTTCGTGGCTTTCCCAGTACCAAGTGACCAACACCCATATTGTCGTTTGTCAGCCGCATATATTCGATGGTTACGTTTGGTACGGTGTTAACACCAAACAACTGCCTCAAGGTTTCACCTTGGCACTGTCGGATGGCGGGCGCGCTTGCGTGAGTGGGGCTGTCGGGCTGGTCTACAGAATGGGAGAAAAGCTCGGGACCGACAGCGTCATATTGTCTCGCAACCTCAAAAAGCGGGAGGATCAGGCAATGGTTTTTGATTGGGCGAAATCCAACCAGCTCAACTGTGTGGTCGTAGACAAAAGCAGTGGTTTCCTAAAAGTGACCAAAGCTGTGACCAAAAATCGAAAGTTCAGAGCAAAAGCCGCGCATGCATCATTGGAGCTTCGTTGAAAGTAACAGCGGGTCGTTAGGAAGCCGTGCCTACAACCAACCACAGCGGATCTGCACCAACAGGCGATCGATCGATAAACGTTACTTCACCAAACCCACCCTCCTCCAGATAATGCGTCACTAAGCGCACTCGGTCCTCGGCCGACATTTGATGGAACGCAGCAATCGCCTTGGTGGGAAACAAGCGATGCGACATAGCTATACAAATCTGCCCACCCGGTTTCAGTTTGTCATGCGCAGACGCCATCACTTCAACTGGGCTCGTTAGATATTGGATAGAAACAGCCAGGGTAATGCGATCAAACTGGTGCCTTACATAGGGCAAGATCGGATCCGTATTTAGATTGTGCACGCACCAATCCGATAGCTGAGGATTGTTTGCTAACTCTTCTTCATTCATACCCAAACCAGAGACCTGACCCAACGATAAATCCTCGGGCAAGTGTGATATCCAGGAGGACATCAGATCCAACACGCTCGCATGCTCGGGAACAAACTCTCGGTAGAATTCCGTCAGCGCATCAATGGTAGCGGTATCAATGTGTGCCACCATTCGAGGCTGCGCATAAAAATTTTCATCGGGACTAGTGTCCGTGCGTTCAAACCACTGTTCTGGAAGCTCACGTGGCATGCCCTACTCCTTATTCAAGCGTTTAGGTCTCTGATCAACTGTGCGCTAAACTAGCGATTATGATTTCACTCCTCAGCCAAGGCCAGTTCGCAATTTTCGCATTGCTCATAGTCGCCTTAGTACTTTCACTTTCATTTCATGAATTCGGCCACGCCGTAGTTGCAAAGTGGCAAGGCGACGATACCGCGCAACGTGCCGGTCGGCTAACCTTGAACCCCCTGGCACACATCGACCCCATGGGATTACTCATGGTAGTGCTCGTCGGCTTTGGCTACGCCAAACCCGTGCCCACCGACCCACGAAACTTTAAGTCGTTCTTTTCAGATCTATGGGTCTCGGCGGCAGGCCCATTCATGAACTTAATACTCGCATTCGTCAGCTGGAATACCTACCTAATACTCCTCTCCAATGGCTGGGAGAGCGAAGCTGCGGCACTCTTCTTCACTGTGTTGGTACGCGTTAACCTGCTATTAATGCTGTTCAACCTCATTCCGCTCGGACCACTCGATGGTCACTATATTCTGCCCTACTTTCTGCCAAAGCGGCTCTCCCACAGTTATAGACAGCTCAATGCGCGATACGGTACTGCGGTGTTTCTGGGTCTTATTATGTTGAGCTACTTCGGCAACTTGCCATTGTTTAAATGGCTCTCGAGCTTGTCGCAGGCGATGCTGGAAATCATTACGGTGGTCGGCGTTTAATCAACTCGAGAGGTTGCTTTAGGCAAGCCAAATCCCCGCTAGGTTTTCAACCTCGATGCCGTATTATGGACGATCGACTTAATGGGGAATAAGACATGTCAGAAGCTTGGATCATCGATGCGGCCAGAACACCACGAGGCATAGGTAAGCAGGGCAAAGGCGCGCTGTGGGAAGTACACCCGCAAAAACTACTATCAACGGTTCTAAAAGCTTTGGCGGAACGTAACTCGCTTAACACCGAAGAAGTGGATGACGTCATCATCAGCTGTAGCAGCCAGTTCAAAAAACAAGGTGCCTGCATTGGGCGCATGGGCGCACTGGACGCTGGATATTCGAACAAGGCATCAGGTATCACCCTGGATCGATTTTGCGGCGGCGGCATTAGCGCCGTGAACATGGCAGCGGCAAGCATCATGAGCGGTATGGAAGACCTCATCGTCGCCGGCGGCGTCGAGATGATGTCTTACACCTCTGCTGAAGGGACACCAAACCCGCTAGACGCAGGCAACCTCGATCTACGCCACGCGCACCCGCAAACTAACGTCGGCATCGCTGCAGACATCATTGCCACCGAAGAAGGGTTCAGCCGTGTTGAGTTAGACGCTTTTTCCGCGGAAAGCCAACGACGGGCGGGTGTGGCACTCACAGAAGGCGCGTTCGACAAGAGTTTGATCCCAGTGAATAACCCAGACGGTACGTTGGCATTGGACACAGAAGAATTCCCACGCCCACAGACAACAGCAGAAGGACTGGCCAACCTACAACCTGTGTTCGGCAACTTCATGGACATGCCTTTCTTCGATTCAGGACTGACCTTCCGTGAAATGGTCGCCATTAAATGGCCGGATCTCGATATCGAGCACGTGCATCACGCAGGTAGTTCATCTGGCGTCGTCGATGGCGCCGGTGCACTGGTGCTTGCGTCACCAGAGTACGCGCGTGCACACGGCCTCAAACCCCGTGCAAAAATCAAAGCGATGGCCAATATGGGGCATTCTCCTGAGTACATCTTGAACGCGCCGGTAGATGCAGCAAAGAAAGTGCTGAACAAGGCCAATATGACCTTAAACGACATTGACCTGTTCGAGGTCAACGAGGCGTTCGCTGTAGTGCCTGTGAAGTTCATGCGTGATCTCGATGTGGATCACAACAAGCTGAATGTTAACGGTGGGGCAATCGCCCTAGGACACCCTATTGGTGCCACCGGCGCGATGCTGATCGGCACAGCGCTGGACGAGCTCGAGCGACGTGATCAATCCACTGCGTTAGTGACCATGTGTGCAGCAGGCGGCATGGCGCCTGCGGTCATTATTGAGCGGATGTAGGTCGCAGCCCGCCAGCAGCCGGGGGTGGTGACTACGCCGTGCGCATTTTTGGCGTTTCGGTGTCCCGCCCCGATCGCAGTGCGATTCCGGGTAGGTTACCCGTATGCTCACCGCCTTTGATGGTTTGTTCGCCATTTACGAATACATCACGGATACCATAGGCGTCTGCGTATATGCGCGGTTCATTGGCCGGTAGATCTTGGCGCATGTGCACCTCGCCAGCGCCAACTTCGGCAGGGTCAAAAATGACCAAGTCAGCGTGCCAACCCACCTGTAATACACCTCGCTCTCGAAGCCCAAATAGCGCCGCGGGTACTTGCGTGAGTTGATGCACGGCTTCTTCGAGACTGATCACACCATGCTCTCTCACGCCGTTGCCCAACACTTGGGATGAGAATGCAAAGGTGTCGATCATGTCTAGGTGGGCTCCTGCATCCGAAGCACCAATGACCGTTCTCTCATCGCGCCAAAGATCCGCTCGCACTTTCCACAAAGCAGGATCGGTATCACCACTTTTTGGCATGAAGAATGTGCGCAAGCCTTCTTCGACTGCCAGGTCGAGCATCACGTCGAACGGTGATTTGTTCGTACCTTCGGCAATTTCAGCCATGGTTTTACCTTCCAAGTGCTTATTCTTCGGCAAGAATGCGGCGTGAAGCTTCATGTCAGCCCAGCGTGCAACAAACCGGAATGCTCCCCGTGAATTTGTCGCAGCAGCGTCAAGTTTGCGGCGCTCGTCAGGATTTTTGAAGAGCTCAATTCGATCTTCAACTGATAGTTTAAAAATTTCAGACCAGCCATCTAATGCATCGAAAACAAAACCCGTATAAAGATTGATGCG
>JBNMMV010000219.1:0-7105 GCA_051270205.1 Limisphaerales bacterium | reverse complement strand
TGCAGGATATTTTCTACAACAAATTAGGATTGCCGGTGTTGAAGAAAACGCCAAAGGGTGCGCCTTCTACAGCAGAACCTGTGCTGGTGGATTTGGCACGTGATTATGAGTTACCGGCGGTTATCTTGGAATATAGAGGCCTGGCAAAACTAAAGTCGACCTACACCGATAAGCTGCCGTTGCAGATCAACCAAGATACTGGGCGTATTCACACCTCCTATCATCAAGCCGTGGCTGCTACTGGGCGCCTGTCTTCATCCGATCCGAATTTGCAGAACATTCCGATTCGCAATGCTGAGGGCCGCCGCATAAGACAGGCGTTTGTTGCACCTGCTGGAAAGTCTTTAGTCGCTGCCGACTACTCGCAAATTGAGTTGCGCATCATGGCGCACCTTTCTCGGGATGAGAATCTGCTCAGAGCGTTTACCAATGGCGAAGATGTGCACCGTGCAACCGCCGCTGAGGTGTTTGGCACCACACCGGAAGGCGTGTCAGACGATGAGCGGCGCAGCGCTAAAGCGATTAACTTTGGGCTGATTTACGGAATGTCCGCTTTTGGGCTTGGTCGCCAGTTGTCTATCTCGAGAAAGCTCGCCGCAGACTATATTGAGCGCTATTTTGAACGCTATCCCGGTGTTCGCCAATATATGGATGAGACTCGAGCATTGGCTCGTGAACAGGGCTATGTTGAAACGATTTTTGGGCGACGGCTATATCTACCTGAAATTAACGCAAAGCATGTGCCGCGGCGACAAGGTGCTGAGCGCACGGCGATTAATGCACCTATGCAAGGTAGTGCAGCTGACATCATCAAAAAGGCCATGCTCAGTGTTCATGCCTGGTTACCGGCGAGCGGACTGGATGCGGCAATGATTATGCAAGTGCACGACGAATTGGTATTCGAAGTTGCCGATGCCCAGGTTGAAGAATTGAAAGAAGGTGTTATAGCGCGCATGGAAGGTGCAGCAGAACTAGAAGTCACCTTAGTGGTTGAAGCCGGGGTTGGTGCTAACTGGGACGAGGCTCACTAGAAGTGGTTTCGTCCGCAGCAGAAGGGGGGACATCGTTCTCCAACCAGCCTTCGATCAGCTCTACAAGTTCGTCCGTGCCAGTGCCCTTACTGGCTGAGAAACATTGAGCGGAAAGCGTAGGGTGCTGCTTGTATTGCCGCATAAATTGCTCATATGCTTGTTTTTGCTTAGAAAAACTCAGTTTATCGGCTTTGTTTAAAAGTGCATGAATGGGCATTTCTGACTCTGCCGACCACTTTAATAACTCTTGATCATAATTTTGATTGGGGTGGCGGATGTCCATGACTAGGATTAATCCAGAGAGCGCATCTCGACGAGACAAGTATTCGTTTACTGCCGCCTGCCAACTCTGCTGTTGGGCTTTTCCTGCCTTGGCATAGCCATAACCTGGTAAATCGACTAAACGTCCACCAGATGGCACGTCAAAGAAGTTGAGTAACTGCGTTCGGCCAGGCGTCTTACTGACTTTGGCCGTGCGGCGATTACCTGTAATACGGTTCAAAACAGACGATTTTCCGGCATTTGACCTACCCGCAAAAGCGACCTCTGAGCCAATTGCAGGTGGGCAACGACGCAAGTCCGGGGAGCTGATGATGAAATCTGCGGAAATTCGTGCCACGGAGGTCATGACAAAGTCCTGTTTTGGGGCTGATTTTTAGCCGGGTTGTTATATAATCCGCGCGCTCTTAAGGCCGCTAGTTAAGTGTAACAGTTGAGACGCTAAAAACGCATAAACTGTGAATGCGCTAAACTAGGGGCACAGAATACAATTGCAATGAGAATTAACTGGAATCGTCGGATGATGAATTACCTTCGCAGCATATGTTTAGCCACTTTGATCATCACTGGTGGCGCTCAAGCTGCAGAAAACGGTGACATTGGAGCGGGCAAAGATCTGTCAGTTGCTTGCGCCGCCTGTCATGGCCAAGATGGCGCTACTGGACTAGATGGCACCTACCCGAACCTCGCCGGGCAGAACGCAAAGTACCTGAAAAGCCAAATGGCTATGATCCAATCTGGTAGTCGCCCAATCCTATTGATGGCAGGTCAATTGGATGGCAAATCTGAGACAGATCTTGCCAACATCGCCGCCTATTTTGCCAGCTTGCCGCCGAAAGTTAGACAGGCCGAGGGTGATGACGCACAAATTTCTAAAGCCAGCCAAATTTATCGGGGCGGTATCGCGCGCAAAGGCGTAGCGGCCTGTTCTGCTTGCCATAACCCTAACGGGCTGGGCAACGAGTTTGCTGGCTTTCCTCGTATTGCAGGCCAACCGGCACCATACACAGCAGTGCAGCTGAAAGCGTATAGAGAGCGCATTCGGGCAACGGACGAGGACTACGGCAGCATGATGCGCGACATTGCTGAAGGTCTTACCGACACTGAAATTGCCGCATTAGCCGACTACATCCAAGGTTTAAATTAAGCCTACGTTCATACTTGCGTTGCTACAGTAATGGGTACAGTAGTGGCGTGTTTGCAGTGACGGGAGATTCTATGTACACAAGATTTTGTTTAGTGCTATTGCTCAGCCTTACGGCTCCTTTTGCCTTCAGTGAGGCAGCGAGTCCGCTGGCCGAGCGGTTTGTCGCGGATGAGCACTACGAAGTGATCGAAATACCGGTTGGCACGCGCGATGAGAGTAAGGTTGAGGTGGTTGAGATGTTCTCTTATGCCTGTGTTCATTGCTTTAATTTCGATCCCTACGTTAAGGCGTGGCAGACCAAACAAACGGACGGTGTAGATTTCCACCTCATTCCGGCTATTTTTAACCCAGATTGGGAGCTTCTAGCTCAGGCGTACTACACCGCAGATGCCCTGGGTGCAGTGGATGCTGTTCATGAGCGTATGTTCGAAGGCATTCACACTAAGAACGAAGATCTTCGCCAACCCGATCTTTTAGCGCCGTTGTTTGTCGAGCTGGCTGGTGTCAGCGAAGATGATTTTAACAGCGCCTACGGCTCGTTTTCCGTTCGTAGTCGCGTAGAACAAGCCAAGGCAAAGGTACGCGCTTATCGCATCACCGGTGTCCCGACGATGATCGTCAATGGTAAATATCGGGTCGACGGCCGAATGGCCGGCGGAAACGCGGCTATGCTTGAAGTGGTTGATTTTTTAGTCGCCAAAGAACGCAGTGGACAAACACCTTAGTAACAAGCCCGCCCTCCGGCATAGTTAGAACAGTAGTAGTTAGAGACAGTTGTAGGAAAAAGACAAAATGCAGAGTAGTCCTCAGATTCAGGGGAGGGGACGACATAAGATTAGGCTTCCTCAGTGGGAGCAGGCCAAGATGTTGTGGGGCAGACGCGCCGAACGGGCGTGTGTAGTCGACCCAGTAACAAATGAACAAGGGACACCGGAAGGGGTGGACCAAGAACGTTCTCTTAAGTTGCTGTCGTTCAATATACAAGTCGGTATCAAAACCAAGGCCTATAGTCAGTATGTGACAAAGGGCTGGAAACATTTGCTGCCGCACGAAAAACGCCTAACCAACTTGCGGCGCATATCTGACGTGGTCGCTGACTACGATCTTGTGGCCTTGCAGGAAGTGGATGGCGGTAGTATTCGTTCTAACAATATCAACCAAGTTGAATACTTGGCAAAGAATGGTGGCTTCCCCTACTGGTATGCACAAACCAACCGCGATTTAGGGCGTTTAGCCCAACACGGCAATGGTTTGTTGTCTCGCATTGCACCCCATGCACTCGAAGATCATAAGTTACCTGGCGCCATACCCGGTCGCGGTGCTGTGATTGCGCGCATGCCCTATGCAGGGGACGAATTAGTTGTGGTCATGTTACATCTGTCGCTGGGTGATCGTTCACGACACCGCCAACTGGCCTATATCGCTGAACTCATCGCTCATGAGCGACAAGTGGTGGTGATGGGAGATATGAATACTTCGCTGTCACGATTAATGGCAGATTCCCCACTGAAGAACGTCAACCTTCGACCGACAGAAAACCCTCAACCGACCTATCCGGCCTGGCAACCGTCGCAGGTGCTAGACCATATATTGGTTTCTTCGAATCTTGTCGTAAAAGACTTTGAGGTACTGGGCCACCGCCTATCCGATCACCTGCCGGTAGCCCTTGAGCTGGCGGCAGTTAGCCGACCAGCTATTCAGTAGCCTCTTAGCCAGCGGCTGTTAGTTAGTCGCCGGCTTTTCCTACTCGCCGCTGGCTTTTCCTACTCGCCGCTGGCTTTTCCTACTCGCCGCTGGCGCTGCCTTCGATCTCAACGTGTGCTGTTTCGCAGACGGTTTCCAGTAGCTCAGGATACTGCTCCCGATACACCGACTCACAAAATCCGATCACTGTTTTCGCACGCTCTATTACGTAGGCGCGAATATCTGTAGCGTCACTCGCAGTCAATGCATGGCTGAAGTTAGGCATGCCTTTTTGTTCGAATGCACCCCCTACAACAATCGCTTCCCAAGCGGCATGGGTTTCGGCAGTGGTGTAGAGCAGGTTCTTAACCGGTCCTGAGGTGCCGACACCGGGTCCGTGACAAACTGCACAGTAGGTATGGAAACTATCCTCACCCTTCGCCACCATCTCAGGCGTGTACTCCATCTCCGGAGGCGTTGGTACTGCTATATAAGTGACGTTAGGTGCGGGCAGAGTTTCTTTACCACCTAACTTATAGGTTAAGATGCGCCCTTCACTAAGCACGTTTGATCTATGGCGAGGTGCGCCCGAAGCCAGTCCGTAAGCGCCACCCCAGCCAGCGACAACGGTTATATATTGCTCGCCGTCTATGCTGTAACTGACAGGTGCTGCGATAATGCCGACATACACTGGGCTTTCCCACACAAGCTCCCCAGAGTCAGCAGCGTAGGCTGCGAATTGGCCGTCCGCTCGTCCTTGAAAAATCAGGTTGCCTGAGGTCGACAGTAATCCGCCGTTCCATGCAGTGGCATGTTGTACGCGCCATACTTCGCGCTGGTTAACCGGATCCCAAGCTGACAAAAAGCCCTTAATGTTCTGCAGGTTATCAATGTTCTCTTCAGGGCTGACTGGCGGTGCCTGTTCACGGAAGTCGACGCCTAAGTTCCAGTCTTTAGGGGAGTGTTTGAATGCGTTGTCTTGTGCATAGTCAAAACGCAAATCGAGGGCGGGGATGTAAACCAATCCTGTGCCTGGGTGATAAGTCATTGGATGCCAATTGTGTCCACCTAACGGGCCCGGTTGGATGCGCTTTTTCTCGTTAGCATAATGTGCTTCGGGGTTTTCTACTGGTCGCCCCGTTTCTGGATCAATGTGCGTCGCCCAGGTAACCGGTACATAGGCTTCTGCGGAAATAAATTCGCCATTGGTGCGGTCTAGAACGTAGAAGAAACCATTCTTCGGCGCTTGCATAATGACCTTGCGCATTTCGCCACCAATCTCCATGTCAGCTAAAATCATGTGCTGAACGGCGGTGTAATCCCAAGTGTCGCCTGGGGTGGTCTGGAAATGCCATGCCTTCATGCCGGTATCTGGATTGATGGCAACCATGGACGAGATGAACAGATTGTCGCCGCCGCCAGGGCTTCGAATGTACCGGTTCCACGGTGCACCGTTACCAGTACCGATATAAAGTAAATTCAGTTCAGGGTCGTAGGCCATGGAATCCCATGCCGTGCCACCGCCGCCAACTTCCCACCACTTCCCACCGCGCCATGTGGCAGCAGCTTCTTCCATATCCTTGGTTTCAAAACCGTCGTCCGGGTTGCCAGGTACCGTGTAAAAGCGCCACTCCTCTTCGCCGCTTTCAGCGTTGTAGGCCGTAACGTAGCCACGCACGCCGTATTCTGCGCCACCATTACCGATGATGACCTTGCCTTTCACAACGCGTGGTGCGCCGGTGATGGTATAAGGTCGGTTTGGCAAAATAGTGTTAGTTTCCCAAACCGGCTCTCCGGTTCCTGCGTCGAGCGCAACAAGGCGCCCGTCGATGGTGCCGACATATATTTTGCCTTTCCAGGCTGCTACCCCTCGGTTAACTACATCGCAGCAGGCATAGCGTCCCCAGGTACGAGGCACTTGAGGATCATATTCCCAAAGCAGTTCGCCGGTTTTCGCATCATGTGCCCAGACTACGGACCAAGTGCCACTGGTGAACATGACGCCATCAACAACAATCGGCGTGGCTTCAAGACCGCGATTGGTACCTGTGTCGAAATACCATTCGAGTCCCAATTGGTCGATGTTGGAGGTGTTGATTTCGTCAAGCGGACTGTGACGTTGTTCGTCATAGGTGCGCCCGGTAGATAACCAGTTGCCCGGATCGGCATCAAGGATGCGGGCTTCGTCTATGGATGCAGTGGCGGCGCGAATTTCTTCAGTTCTATCGCCGGCTGCAGGCTCAGCAACAGCTGCAGGTGTTGTGGTTTGCTCGTCAGTACAAGCACCCAGTGTAGCGACCAATAAAATGCAGGTCAGGTAGCGCCAAATGGGCGTGCCTCGCATAACGAATCCCCTCGATATTTTTATAAGGCAGAGAGTTTAACGAGCTTTCCCGGGCAACAACAATAGCTATCCGAATGATAAAAACAAGCATACATGCAGATCATGGATGTGTTGTATGCCCAGGAAGAGGCGTCAGCAGCACAGATTCAGACAACGATACCGGACGCCCTAAGCTACTCTGCAGTCAGAGCGTTGATCAAAAAGCTCATCGACAAACGCCACGTCACCTACCGACAACAAGGGTCGAAGTACATCTACACGCCGGTCCTACCCAAAAGCTACGACATCAAAGCCATCGAAAAAGAGCTTCGCAAGTTAAAGCGATCCTAAAGCGCTGTGGATGATCTAGTACAACATTTGTGGCAAAGCGATTGGCTCGAACTTCGAGACATATTGAGGCTGCTGTTGTTGTCAGGGTTGTTCACTTTAGCTGCGATGTTGGCTTTCCCTCGTAATGCCCCATCGCGCCGCGATGATCGATGGATGATTGTCACGACGCAGCAAGCGCACTAGTAGGTCAGGAAGTGGAGTATGTGCACGCACTCGTGCGAGCGGCGGGCCTTGTTCAAACTAAGGAGGGTCAGATTAGCGAAAGTCATTTTAGCGAAATGACGTGGCTCG
>JBNMMV010000218.1:0-7145 GCA_051270205.1 Limisphaerales bacterium | reverse complement strand
ATAGGTACCTACTTTAGGATCCTGTGCGGGACCCCAATTGGATTGCCCGATACCGCGTAAAAATACGTTAGCGGAATTTTTTGCCACCGGCGAATTTTGGTACGACAAGTTTGGCGTAATGCGCTCTAAGTCGCGCATATCGAAACCACCTCGGTTACGTAACTGATCCCCAGTAACAGCGGTAATTGGGATTGGCACAGTTTGCGCTGTCTCTTCCCTTCTACGGGCGGTGACCACCACTTCTTCAATGGATCTGGTACCGGGCTCAGCAGCAAACGACAACTGTGGGAACATTAAGACGCTCGTCCATACGAGCCCCAATATTAGCTTCGTGGTACGCATCAAACTCCCTCCCAAAAGGTGATACTTTGAAGCTACTACTTTGGAAAAATGGTGCAGCACTTTTTTTTCAAAAAAAACATGCTGCGAGGTGAGAATAAGCGAAGCCGACCATTCGGTGCAACGCTGTTAAACGCTGATTAAGTGGATTATCGCGAGGACGAGTAGTTCATTAAGGGCATCGCTTCAAGTTTTCGTCGCCCCCTTCACATGGAAATTCTAATGACATATACATAATTGGCATGTTCGGAGAAAGTTGGCGAGTGCCTAACGGATCGAGTCGAACGCGTCTCGGAGGGAAGGATCATGATCAAGCGCTTTGGAAAACACGGTGACATCACTGACGCCGTCGTGTCATTGTTGTCGAGAATCTGTTTTCGCCAGAGGTGATGGATGAGATGCTGGCCGATGTCGAGGGCGACTTGAACACCCAGACCCCTGTCAGCAGTCTAATCATGACCGCCCCTATGTCTTATTTTGTTTTAGGGTTCGATGTATCCCGCGTAGAAAATTCTTTACGCTATCGTCCGTGGACAGGGCATGGCGAGTCACGGCGTTTGCTGCGCACACTTCGTCGGTACCGTCTCGGGCGACGGGCAAATATGCACACCATTGGCAGCATTTTGCATTTGCCATGCGACCACCTGGCGCTCCGCGAACAAGGTCAGAACAATATTAAAATCACTTTGCGCAAGCTCTTGACCGATTTGGCCGGGATCAGCGATCGTCTTGACATCGTGGCCCGCCGCAGTTAGACGCTCCGCCAAAATAAGTTCGCCTTCGGTGCGAGCGACCATGAGAATTTTGCCTGGAAGAGGTGCTGTGTACTCTCTGAACACCACGCCTTTGCCGACATGGAACAGACTCTCTCCATAGGTGGCCTCGCCGACTAGTTACTCTAGCACTAGTTCTTGGGGTATTGATTGGCTTTGTTAAGGGGCTATGCAATGGTCGATTCATGGTGTTTTCCTAGGTGAGTGTGTATTTGACTGGAATTTTGGGGCCGAAGGGGCGCCTGATCTAGTTGCTGTTGGATCGAGTGAATGCGTGCCCGTAGTTCCTCGATTTTTCCAAGCAAAGCTTGTTCATCCGTCTGTCGGGCACCTGATACACCGAAAATGCCAGCGTAACGCCGATGCAGACCACCGCTATGGCGACAGGCTAAAACTAGGGCATCAGCGGTATGACTGCATGAAGAGTGTGTGAAGAGTTGATTTGATACGACAGATGCTAAAAGATTCGACTAGATCGCCAATAACTACAGGCCAAGCCGATGTTAAAAGTGCTGCGTTACTTAGGATTAGGAATCGTATTCGTTTGGTTCATGTTTGGTGGTATCACACACTTCACCAACCCTGACTTCTTCGTTGCGATCATGCCACCCTACTTACCGTGGCACTTAGAAATCGTATACCTAAGTGGTGTTTTTGAAGTCGTGTTTGCCGCTATGTTGGTTTTACCAAAAACACGGCAGTTAGCCGGCAACCTGCTCATGGCGCTAACGATCGCTGTCACACCGGCCAATATTCATATGTGGCTAAATCCCGACTTGTTTCCCGATGTAGAGCCGCTACTTCTGTCAGTGAGGCTTGTGGTACAGATAGTGCTCTTATTCGTGATTTGGTGGAGTACGCGTAACGCTCGGATGTAGGCGTCTCACTGCGTTGGGAGGTTGTTTGGCTGCTTCAGCAGGATAAGCATCACGCGGCATCACTTTTTATTCCGACGTAGACTTCTCAATTGCTGACTCGGTTCGAACACCCGCCTCCTCCAACGCTTTGGCCGCGTCTTTGGCGCGTTGTAACGCGTCTTCATGGCCCTTCAAAACATGGGGCTCAGGCGCCTGAGTATCCGTGCCAGCATCAGGCTCCCCACAACCCAGCAGAGTTAGTAAGCCCATCAGGCTCAGCAAGGTAATTAGATATCTCATGCTACGCCTCAAAGTAGGTAAAACGGACTTGACCATTGGTTATCCAACGGCCTGTTACCCCGTCTATCCTACACGAAACCATTCGCCATTCCTCGGCGTGGGCGAGGCTAAGTTTCGCGGTCAAGTTTCGCGGTCAAGTTTCGCGGTCAACATCGTTTGTCACGGCAAGCTGGATTGTGTTAGAACCGGAGCCAATTGAAGTACCAAATCGAGTTTTTTGATGTGCGCGGCCAAACGCGTCACATCCTTGGTCCGCAGACCCAAATTGGAGCCATAGTAAAAAATTGAATAAAATTCAAATTGGAGTAACCGAGGCGAGCATCCTGCATACCGACGCCGATGAGCCGTTTGACCTTGAAACTAGATTCCGAATGGTCAAGGAATCCGGCGTTTACGACTATTATGACAAGACACCCCCATCGGACGAGGAAGCAGCGTACGCAAATCTAAGCGCTAAGTACGATCTGCCAATTCTAGCCGGTGGCTGGTTCTACCAACTAGGCAAAGACGAAGCACTGCTAAAATCCAATCTGGAAATGGGCGCACGATTGGGCAGTGTTATTCATAACACTCAAATATTTTGGCGTCACGCTGAAGGTCGACCGGTCTCTAATGAAGAAGTCGCGCAAGCCTACCTAACGGCCAGCGAAATTGGCGATACCTGTGGCTGTACGCCAACGTTTGAAGTCCATATCAACATGTGGTCAGAGGATTTTAGGCGGGTGGCTCAAGTGGCAGAACTGGTCGAATCACGAGGTGTGCCCTTTAAAATGACACTAGACCATTCACATGTGATATTCAAAATCGACAACGAGGCAGAACACGAAATGTTTGGTCTGGCCGAGGCTTTGGCCGACGGAAGTGTCGTCCTCGATCCTGATCTTCCAGGGAATGTGTGTGAACAATGGATTCAAAACGGCTATGTCCACCACTGTCACGCACGAGCCGCAATACCAAATAACCCACGTAATACTTTTGCTGAAGATCACAAGGGGCGAACTGGCCGAGGTGTTCAATATCCGTTTATTGAACCTGCAGAAGGCGAATATGTCGCACCGTGGGATGGCGCCAAATTGGCACCGTGGAAGAAGGTGGTTCGCCAGCTGCTGTCGTATCAGGCTCAGTCGACTGACAAACAGTTGAACACGATCTCCACCGAGTTTATTCCGTTCCCAGATTACGGCGGGGGTCACAAGTATTCAATTTGGGACAACTCTGTTGCATGCGCACAATGGATTCACACAACCATGGAAGAACTCTAGACGCTCGATCATGGACCTCACGACGTTATCCGCAAAACTACGCAACGACGACCAACCTGGCTACGAACTATTCAAAAGTTTTGTCGCCCCCGAGGTTGGTCAAGCTATGCTTCAAGATGTCATTTCACTCGCTAGACGAGCGGCACAAGGGGAATCAATTACCCCGGCGGTGGTGATGGACGAAAGCCAAGACTTACAAGGGCGCCCAGAAGAAGTTATTTCGAAAATATTTAGTTTGCACCGTCGCGCGGCTTTTGCTGAATTCCTAAAATTGGAAGCAGTCAAAAACATTGTGGTGTCGGCAATTGGCTCAGATGTGGACTGCTTCTTGTCTCAGTTCATTTTCAAGAACCCAGGGGCCTGGGGACAGCCCTGGCATCAGGACTCCTTTTACTTCCCGTTCACGCCTGCTCGCCCTATCGTTGGGCTATGGCTACGGAGAAATCATTGATCACGATATGAGAGGCAGCAAAGCGTGTCTTCTTAACCCAGGTGATCTTATGGTATTCGACAGTCACCTTATGCATCGGTCAACCGACAACATTTCCGACGGCATTAGAGCTCCATGGTTTGGCATTTTGCACCTGCGGGCACCGTGGATCCTGGTATTCAAAATCGAGCAGGTCAATGGATACCCAATCCCATTAACGATTGGGTACCTTACATCCGCAACGAAGAGATCATTATCTAAAGGACTTGGTCGCTCTATAGACCGGCCGAGTCTTTCGCCTCATTTCTCAAAGGGTACCCGGCTCGTTTCCCTTCGTCACCGGCAGCGCTTCCTGGCGCCATTCCGATAGCGATCCATCATAAACGGCAACATTGGTCAATCCGGCAAGCATGGCGCAGCTGGCAGTGAGCGTGGCAGCAATACCACCCCCACAGTAGTTGATTATTCTTTCGTTGTCGGCGTAGGACGCAAAGGTCTCTCGTAACGCATCATCGGACTTGATGAACTGTCCATCCGTCATATCAAGGAACGGTAGACTCAGAGATCCGGTGATGTGACCGTCTTGTGCATACTCAACCTCCGCCTCGCCAGTGTAAAAACTGGGGGGCAACGCGTTTAGCGTACAGACGGCGCCATTTCCAATCGCCTCAGCGACCTCTTCTTTGTCGGCAAACATCGCAGGGTTGGCAGATAGTTTGAAACTTGCGGGATCATACTGGTTCTCAGTCGTTTCGAGTTCGCCCTGCCAGGCACCAAGCCCACCGTTCAAGACGCGCACGTTTTCGTGCCCTGCATAACGCAATACCCACCACAGGCGAGTAGCCCACATCATGCCTTGAGCCGCTGCGTAAACGACCACCTCACTCCCATTACCTATGCCGATCGTGCCCAATTTGGCTGCCAGGTCGCGTTCGGCGGGAAGCGTGAAGTTCAACTCACTTGATGTATCAGAAATATTGGCATGGTCGAGAAAAACAGCCCCAGGGATATGGCCCTGTTTGTATAGGGAGGCGCCTGTCTCGGTGCTACCAGGCACCATCACGAAGGTGGCGTCAAACAGCCTCAGATCTGAATTACCTAGTTTCGAGGCCAACTCTTCAGCTTCGATTAGAAGGTCGTTTCTTTTCATTTATCAGTGCGCTCCCGTAGCTGATGAATCAAGATTGGCTCGGCTCAGCGAATGCTCCGCCGAACCCGTTCCCGGTGATGGAACTGCCCGTTCGACCCACGTGCATCTGCGACGCCAGCTCTTCTTCACACGAAAGCATCGGCTCACCTTCCACAATCTGCGATACCCTGCCGTCAACGCCATGCAGTGGCTGACCCACCAGCGTCGTACGGTAGAGCTGGCGCTCCGTGCCTTTTGAATAGATGTCAGTCGGAGCCCGGTGGGTCGTGGAACGTTCATCCCAAACGACCAAGTCCCCTTGGTCCCAGACATGCTGAATGGTGTATTCCACAGAATGCTGCCAAATTTTGTGGAGCAAGGCAGAGCTGTCTTCGTCACTCATCCCCACCACAAACTTTAAGAAAGCGGGGGAATTGAATAGGATCTTTTCCCCAGTGTCCGGGTGCACCGTCACTAGCGGATGGTGACTCACCATTTTGCGACTCGCGATTGAGTCACCGGCTTGCGTGCCGGTGGTTTTGCCGTACTTGTACTCATGTTCGGCCTGCAGGGTTGCCAGCTGCGCCTTGGTGTCCTCGTCGAGGGTCTCGTAGGCGACGGCAAGGTTGCCGAAGTTGGTGTCCCCCACTCCCTCGGGGATGACATCCCCGCGCAGCATGCCGATGCTTGGCGGGTTCACACACGCGGTGATGTCGCAGTGGTACCCCGTCCAAGGATGTGTGGTGGCTTTGGCTTCATAGCGCTCCATGTTCCGCGGCTTTGACTTCTCTCCCTGGTACACCGAAAATATTTCAGGATACTGGTCTACATGCCCGAAGACAGTGTGGCCGATGGTTGGTCCACCAACGTTTTGAGATACCCCGCTCAGCTCATAGGTGAAGCGCACCTGCTGTTCATGGTTCAGGCCGATCTTCTTGAACACCAGCACCTTGTGGCGAATCAGCGCGTCGTAGACTACAGCGACCTGTTCGGGACTGAGCTGGCTCTTCAAGTCCACGCCCGTCACCTCCACGCCGAGGTTTGCGGAAATAGGACTCAAGCTGATGAGGCCATTGGCCTCAGCAGTCGCTATACGGGCATCGATCTCGTCGAGGTTACCCAACGCTGGCTTGTCGGTGGTTAGCTTCATGCTGTATCTCCCAAATTTGGTAACACTGGCTAGAGTACGCCCCTCATAGCAACAACGAAGAACGATTCTCTTGCAGTCCCATTCAATAGACCACAATCCGCCTACCGGGTCACTCCTGTCAAGTAAGGGGCCGCACTGCTGGTGCCACAGATCAGCGGATTCCCGATAACCTCCTCCGGTCTTTGCAGATAGCAAATCTGAATGCTCGTTGGCATTAAGTGCCATCATTATTCTCAACGAAGATATGGGCGAAACCATATATCTTGCTGCGACAGCCCCAGAGCGGGTCGCACAGCTCCAAGTTAAGTGGAAACGCGGAACGCCGGGGTGCGACGGGGAAGGTAGTTTGCGGGTCGGAGCTCAGGCTTACGGAGGAAAAACCACGACCCACTGACAAAAGGCGACACAAAATCCCTGCAAGCCGAATTTGATATGAGGGGCTTTGGTGCTAAGTAACTGAAAGATATGGCTCCGTCTGCTGGGCTCGAACCAGCGACCCGCTGATTAACAGTCAGCTGCTCTACCAACTGAGCTAAGACGGAGTAGTAGAATTGCCCGGCGTCATCGCTGTAACCGGACAAGGGCGGCTATTTTAGAGGCCTGCTGGCTAAAATCAACCACCTAAGCAACTGATTCTAAAAAAGATCACCTCTAAACTAGTCCTTCTCTCCCAATAAATTGCAACTCGCGCTCAAGTTTGAACAAATCGGTCTGCCGTCGTGCAATCACTACCCCACCGATGCATCATACTAATGCACCACAGGAGCCCTATATGTACCGATACCTCGCACTTTTACTGTTCACTCTGAACGCCTACGCAAATCCTGACTACACGAACCTGGACCAGTGGTTGTGTCATCCGGAGCAATCCAATTTTTGCGCTCAAGATCAATCCTCGACAGTCA
>JBNMMV010000217.1:0-7156 GCA_051270205.1 Limisphaerales bacterium | reverse complement strand
CCCTGCTTATTAAGTTCGATAACTGGTACGAACAACGTCACACCACAGTCAAGCCTGAGCAACCACTTTCCGATATTGCCTAAACACTCAACAGTCGTCGGTGGATGCCCTAGTTGCTCAGTACGAACCACCCGTGCACAGATTAATCATGTCATAATTCGCAATAGGACATTCGAGGAATAAACCTATGAAGCTACGTCTAACGCTACTTTGTGTGATTGGTAGTTCTATTGCCACCTATAGCCACAGTGACAACCTTCCAAGAACCCAATGGGGACATCCAGACCTTTCAGGGGTGTGGTCAAACGAAACCCTCACGCCTTTTGAGCGCCCAACTCAAGCCGCTGAATTCGTCAGTGAATCAGAAGCTAAACAAGCACGGACGCGCATTCGCGACGCCAGAAGTAACGACGCAAAAACACGTAAAGACATCACCCCTCCGCCAAAAGGCGGCAGCGTCGGCGGCTATAATCTGGTGTGGCTGGATTTTGGCGACAACGTCATCGACTCTGGTCGCTCCTCGCTGGTGCTGTCTAATGACGGTCGCGTACCTATCCGCCCCACCGCGTTGGCAAACAAAGCCATCTACGAAAATCGCGCTGTTGCTGATATGGAATTTATGAGCCCTTGGGATCGGTGTATTACCAGAGGTATTCCTGGCGGCATGTTCCAAGCCGGCTACAACAACTACTACCGCATTGAACAACGTCCCACCCAGGTCTTGATTTACTACGAAATGATTCACGAAGCCCGCATCATTCCTATCGACGCAACCCCTCGATTGGCAGGCGACCTACAGTTTTGGAATGGTGAACCCCGCGGTCACTGGGATGGAGACACTCTTGTGGTTCGCTCCCAAGGATTCAAGCCCGGGTGGATCGCGACATCGTTTTCTCAAGGTAGAGTTAAGGGTATTGCCAGTACAAAGGACCTCAAAATTGAGGAACGTTTCACCCGCAGTGACGACAAAACGATCGTCTGGCGGGTGACGGTAGATGACCCGACGATCTACTCAACGCCATGGACCGTGGAGGTGCCGATGGTCAATCGGGGGAAAACTAAAGTGTTCGAATACGCCTGCCACGAAGGCAATCAAGCGATACGCAATATATTGAAGGGCGCACGAGTGGTTGAGGCTGACACCGGCAGTATCGAGCATCATCACCCCAGCTTCGCCAATCTTGTCGATCAAGATTCAGAGATCGAGAAGATTGCTGATGGGTTTGAATTTATCGAGGGCCCGGTGTGGTTTAACAATCAACTGTACTTTAGCGATATACCCGGCGATCGCGTTTACAGTTGGTCGCAAGCACAAGGCGTTAAGACCCGTATAGAACCTGTGTTCCTGCCCGAACTTCAGTCTCGTGGCATGGGTGGCTCGAATGGTCTCGCTCTAGACCAAGAGGGTAATCTGTTGCTCGCAGAACACGGCAATCGGCGTATTGCTCGACTGCGGGCCAACGGCAAGCGTGAAACCGTGGCGGATCGCTACCAAACCGGCCGACTCAACAGTCCGAACGACATGGTACTGCACTCTTCCGGCAGTCTGTTCTTTACAGACCCACCTTACGGCTTGGAAGGTCTGGAGCAAAGCGCAGATAAAGAACAGGCGCACAACGGCATTTATCGACTCGATTCTGATGGCTCAGTTACGCTGCTTGCCACCCAAACCAGACCTAACGGCATAGGTCTATCACCCGATGAAAAGACACTGTACGTCGCCAACTCGGACCAGCCCCCAAATAGGTATTGGATGGCATACGAGGTTACACAAGACCTACAGTTACAGCATGGGAGAATCTGGTTCGATGCAAATCACACGCGCAAAGAAGGCGTGCCTGACGGGCTCGCCGTGGATCGTGATGGCAATGTCTGGGCGACAGGTCCCGGCGGCGTATGGGTAATTAGTCCGCAGGCAACTTTGCTCGGAATCATCGCCCCCCCCGAACGGCCCGCAAACGCGGCCTTCGGTGAAAATGGACAAACACTGTTTATGACCGCACGTAGCGGTCTCTATCGCATCCGTGTCAACGCCCGTGGCCTCTTACCTCGATAGTCGTGGCCTGTTACCTCGCTAGTCCTCGGCAATACCGAGGACACCTCGGCTATGTCGAGGACACTTCGCAGGCTTCGAGTACTCGCCCGGGCGACAAAGGTAACTCGGCCATGCGCCGGCCTATCGCCCTGCTAACAGCGTTACCGACGGCCGCCAATGGCGCGATAATCGGTGTTTCGCCAACGCCACGAACGCCATACGGATGTGTGTCACTGCCTACTTCGACGATCTCGGTTTCGATCATGGGCAAGTCCGACGCTACTGGAATTCGATAATCAAGGAAGCCAGGATTTTCTTGCACGCCGGCTGCGTCATAGAGATATTCTTCGTTTAGCGCCCAGCCGATACCTTGCGCTGCCCCACCTTGCATTTGACCTTCAACATAATCGGGATGAATCGCCCGGCCAGCATCTTGAATCGCGGTGAACCGTATGACTGTTGTTCTACCCGTATCAGGATCGACCTCCATGTCACACAGATTAACCGCGAAAGAAGGCCCTGGACCCTGAGCGTTTAACGACGCCCGAGCAGAAATAGGACCCCCGGTTTTGGGAAAGGCACGGGCAATTTTGGCCAATGGTAAGGGCGGCGCATCGATATTAACACCCGGCATGGGTACAGCTTGACCATCAACCCAATCCACTTGCTCAGCATCAACACCCCAGGTAATGGCTGCACGTTGCTTTAACTGGACAACAATGTCTTCACAGGCGTTAATTACCGCCATGCCAGTTGCAAAGGTGGTGCGGCTGCCGCCTGTGGTGTTGCAAAAACCGGTACTGTCGGTATCGCCGATTCGAATACGAATACGCTCATAGGGTATCTGTAATGTTTCTGCCGCCATTATCGCCATGCTGGCGCGACTGCCGCCAATGTCTGGACTGCCTTCGACAATTTGTACCATGCCGGATTCAGCTATGTGTACCTCGGCACTGGAATTATTACCTGCATTAAACCAAAACCCGGCCGCAATACCGCGTCCCTGATTGGCCCCTAAGGGGGCTAAGTAATGCGGATGGCGCTTCGCGGCTTCTAAGCACTCAACAAAACCAATGGCTTTGAAACGTGGTCCGTAGGCCGCTTTGGTGCCTTCTTTGGCAGCATTCTTGAGGCGTAGATCGATGGGGTCCATGTCGAGTTTTTGGGCAATCTCATCTAGCACAGACTCACCTGCAAACATGGATTGAGGTGCACCCGGTGCTCTGTAGGCTGCAACCCGAGGCTTATTCACAACAACTTCGAAGCCTTCGATGTGGATGTTTTCCACATCATATGGGGCGAAAATACACATCGCCCCAGCACCCAGTGGACTGCCGGGAAAGGCACCAGCCTCGTACAGTAAATCTGCCGCCATGGCGGTAATCGTACCGTCGTTTTTGACGCCGATTTTGACCGTATTAATGGTGCCAGATGCAGGTCCTGTGGCCCTGAACACTTCCTCGCGGGTCATGACCATTTTTACCGGTCGACCCGATTTTTCAGCGAGCTTGATCGCCAAGGGTTCAAGGTAAACAACCGTTTTGCCACCAAAGCCACCACCGATTTCCGCGGCCACTACCTTAATCTCTCCAGTATCCATGCCAAGCGCCAATGCAGTTTGGTCACGAATACCAAAGTGACCCTGGCTCGAGCACCACAGAGTAACCTGGCCTGTCTGGGTGATATCAGCAACACAAGCGTGAGGCTCTATGTAGCCTTGATGCACCATGGGTGTGACAAAAGTCCGCTCAACCACCAGGTCCGCATCGGCAAATCCGGCGTCAACATCGCCCTTAGTGATGACGGTTTTGGTTGAAACATTCGAAGGTGTTTCTGGCGTTTGCTCCAAGCCTTGAGTAAACATGTCGTCATGTAGCAACGGGGCATCAGCTTTCATCGCCTCTTGCATATCCAAGACTGGCGTTAGCACTTCATACTGAACCTCCACAAGCTCTGCTGCCTGTCGCGCCAAATCGGCACTGGACGCGGCAATAGCTGCCACCGCATGTCCGTTGTACAGCACTTTATCGCTGGCTAAAATATTCTCAAAAAACCGCTTACGCCCCACGCTGACCCCTTCGCGAGACGGAAAATCAGCGGCACTGACCACAGCAAAAACCCCATCTAGGCCAAGTGCTGCAGACGCGTCGATTCCGAGCACGCGTGCGTGTGCGTGTGGACTACGGACAACGACACCATAAATCATGCCGGGCAAATGCTCATCTGCACCATAATTGGCCTTGCCGGTAACCTTCTCCACCCCGTCCGGTCGAATTGGACGTGTTCCGACATACTTGAAATCTTGTGCTTCGCTCATGCTAAATCTTTACCTTTTCGTTTTACGATTTCGTTATTCACCCGACGCATTTTCACCCGCTTTAGCGCCTTCGTATTCTGATTCTAGAATGCGTGCGCCTCGTAAGATATTGCCCATCGCGTAGTTTCCTTCATGGCAGGCATATTCATAGACTTTATCTTCACTCGCCTTCCATACGAACTCACCACTCCAGGGCGCCGTCCAAATCGTTGGGTCGGTGACCGTAAAATTATATAGCAGGTTGCCATTATCTAGTTGAGTGAAATTCTCAATTAGGTGCAGGTTTTCATCTCCACCATACAGGCCAGTGCGTTGCTTAAAGTTTTTCGTCTCAACGACCAGCGTGTCTCCTTCCCAATGGCCAATAGAATCTCCCAACCATTTTCGGTTGTCGGCACTGCCGTGCTCAGAATTTAGTCGTATGACTCGCGCATCATGAACCATCTCGAGCAGTATCATGATGTGCTCATCGGTCTGAATAATGCGCTTAAAATTGTTGTACAGGCCTGGAAGACTGGGCGGGCCGGCGCTAAAGCCCAGCAAACAACGCTCTGCCAAGGCCAGAGTTTCAGGACCATCAAAGGGACCATCGCCAGCTTTGGCAAGCCACGAGGCGGTACCATCGTTTTGGTAGGCAAATGAGGCAAAATTTGCCGCCATCTCTTTTTGCCCCTTTGCTGTCATTACGGGTCGGCGGCCGTTGGGTGGATCATAGATGATTGAAGTGCGAAACTTACCGTCAACCTCGGATACAAAACTGCCGGGGTCAACCCAAAAGGCATTGTAGCCACCCACACCACCAGCACCTGAACCATTGTTGCCATCGCCACCGGTGACTGGTGCCTCACGGTTCGGATCACTTTGTTGATTAGCCGCGCTCAAGGAAGATGAACTCTGTTTAACAATGCCTTCCGCTTCCGCTTGGGTCATAAACTGCTTGTCGCCGAAGTACTTAGGCCGATCCACCGGCGTCAGCGTGCCCGAGTCGTAAAATCCCGACAAATTAGGGTGGCCATTCTCGGTCCGTTCGACCTCAGCAACACTGGCGCTCACAACCCCTAGGCTCAACGCACAAAGCCCAACTAGCGCCACTCTTCTCATCTGTAAAAAACCTATCATTTCTCCCCCAGAAATCTCTCACAATTCAGGCTTGAGCATACCGGCATTTACACGTTGCACTCAACCACGAAAAAATGAGCGCGCTCCACAGTGTTGCTAGTCTCAGCTCACTTAGCTAGAGTCGATAGACGTTTTTCCAAGGGGTGGTGATGAACGGTTTTATGTTTCGCAACTTGCGTGAGATTAGAGCGCACATGGCAGGCCTTGCGCTGCTCACGGCAGCCTTCTTGCCAACCTTCTTACCAACTGAGGGACTCGCCCTAGAGCCCGAGCAGATTGGCGTCAAAACCCTCCCAAACCCAACTGAAACTTGGCTGATGGCCAGAGATGGGCTAGGTACCCTCTATATGTTTGATTCAGCCACCGGTGATATGCATGGACTCCTGGGTATCTCTCAATTCACCCCAGCCGTGCAGCCCAACCTACAAGCCAACGAATTCTATGCAGCTGAAAGCTATTACTCTCGTAACACACGCGGTAAACGCACCGACGTGCTGACCATTTACGATATGCCTACGCTGAACCCCAAAGCTGAGATCAAAATACCCAACAAAATCGCCGCTCTGCCTTTTCGACGTTACATTGCTTTACTTGACGACCAACGATTCCTGGCGATCTTTAACTTGACGCCAGCCCAGTCAGTTAGCATCGTCGACCTACAAAACCAATCTTTCGTCACAGAGCTCTCGACACCAGGTTGCGCACTGACTATCCCTACGGTCGACCGAGCTT
This sequence comes from Limisphaerales bacterium, assembly GCA_051270205.1. GTDB lineage: Bacteria > Pseudomonadota > Gammaproteobacteria > Pseudomonadales > Azotimanducaceae > UBA4421. The sequence goes on along the minus strand of JBNMMV010000217.1, from coordinate 953 downwards.
TTTTGCAGTTATGTGGGGACGGAAAAATTCAATTGATCCGCCTTGGCACTGATGGCAATGAACAAGCGCGAGTGCGCAGCCGGGCGTTCTTCGACATTAACAAAGACCCTGTTTTTGACAAGACTGCACAAACAGCCGAAGGATGGTTACTGCTCTCTTATGAAGGCCAGGTCTTTGATGTTAGCGTCGAGGATGAGAAAATAGACATAAGTGACGCTTGGCAGTTGTTGGATGATGACCAACGAGCAGAAAATTGGCGGCCTGGTGGCGGTCAATTTTTTACCTACCATGAAGGCTTGGATCTATTGTTTGTGCTCATGAACAATGCGGGCGGCTATTCCCATGACCACTCGGGCAACGAAGTCTGGGTCTATGATCGTTCCGCGAAGCGCCTAGTGTCTCGTCTTCCGCTGCCGCAAAAAGGCACCAACGTATTTGTAAGCCGCAATGACGATGCATTGCTTACCGTTACCGGCACTGATAGACAGCTGCACGTGTACGACGTAAAGACGATGAAGCTGGTGCGCAGCATCGGCGAAGTCGGCGTTTCTCCAGGGTACCTCCAAGGGGTCACACACTAGGAATTAACCATGAAAAGTACCGCTGAAATTCTTGCACGCATTGACCAACTCACTCAAAACACGAGCCGTAGTCTGGCCCAGCTGTCCAGCCGTAGAAGCTTTATTGGCAAAATAGGCAGTGTGTTGGTGGGCGCGAGTTTGCTACCCCTGTTACCTGTCGCTCGTGCAGCGACCGGCGAAGCCCGCGGAGTTAACGAACTCGGCGATGATCAAAGTTGTGAGTACTGGCGCTACTGCGCGTTAGGGGGCACGTTGTGCACCTGCTGCGGTGGCAGTGTCAATCAGTGCCCACCGGGCGCCGAACCTTCCCCCATCAGCTGGGTAGGTACCTGCCGAAATCCTGTGGACGGCAAAGACTATCTGATTAGTTAC
>JBNMMV010000216.1:0-7179 GCA_051270205.1 Limisphaerales bacterium | reverse complement strand
CCAGTCGCCCGGTCCAGGTTTGCCTGCAATTACGAGTGACACCGCAAGAAACCAAATACGATGTTGCACTGCACACACGCTTGTCTGCAAATGTGGTGAAGCCGACATGTGCGGTTTCGGTAGCCGGTCGATTTTGGCTGGCAAAGGTTCAGTTTGCTGCGCATGTTGGTTGCTAGTTCCTGGGACGGCTACCTCGAATACCACCAGACCCATCAACAATCCAAATGAAGTCGCGTGTACACTGGCCATGTTAGGCCGAAGTGCTCGGTCAGTTTGGCGTGCCACATACACCGTGGGGGGTGAGTTGCATGAGTGGAGATTCTCGAGGGGTTTCTTATCGGCGGCCGGAAGACGGTTATTTCGAAAAACGTGGTTTAAAGAAATATGCTGGATTGCTGTCACTTTGGGCGTTGGGCGTCGGTGCGGTAATTTCTGGTGATTTTTCAGGCTGGAATCTTGGCGTCGGCCAAGCCGGTTTTGGCGGGTTTCTAATTGCCGTCGTCATCATCACCATCATGTACGCAGGCTTGTGCTTTTCCATCGCCGAAATGTCTCCGGCTTTGCCTCACACCGGTGGCGCTTATTCATTTGCCCGTACAGCATTGGGCCCCTGGGCCGGATATGTGACAGGTCTGGCTGAGAATATGGAGTATGTCGTTACTACTGCCGTGGTTTGTTACTTCGCAGCTGCCTACTTGCAGAGCATCTTTGGTACGCCGGATGCAGCTCAACCGTTGTGGTGGGCAGGACTGTACATTGTCTTTGTTGGGCTCAATATTTTTGGCGTTGAAGAGTCGTTTCGGTTTGTCGTGGCGATAACCCTGGTTGCGTTGCTCATTCTTGCCGTGTTCTTTGCCAGTGCGATTCCACACTTTGCGTGGGATAACTTGTGGAATATTCCGCCGGATCCGGGTGCGTCTAAGTATCTACCTCACGGCTGGATGGCGGTGAGTGCGGCATTACCCTTCGCTATATGGCTTTATTTGGCGATTGAACAACTGCCGCTTGCGGCAGAAGAATCTGTGGACGTGAAACGCGACATGCCGCGAGGATTGTTGTGGGGGTTGGTGACACTAATGATTACTGCGGTAGGTATCACCTTTCTTAATATGGGCATTGGCGGCGGTGCGGCTTATTTCGGTGTGCAAACAGAAGAGCCCTTACTCGATGGATTCAAAGTAACGCTAGGTGTGCAGAGCGGCAACGTGTTGGGCTTGGTGGCCGTAGCAGGACTTGTTGCAAGCTTTCACGCCATAATTTACGCCTACGGCCGTAACATCTATTCGTTGAGTCGAGCTGGCTATTTCCCCGCCTGGATGTCGGTGACCCACGGATCACGTAAAACGCCTCACATTGCCTTGATTGTGGGTGCGGTTGTTGGCTATTCGGTGTTGATGGCGCTCTACTTTTTGGGCGACAGCGGTGCATTCGGTGGCGTCATTTTGAACATGGCGGTATTCGGCGCGGTCATCGCCTATGCCATGCAAATGTGGTCGTTCATTGCGTTGCGTCGTCGCTTTCCAGAGCTTGAGCGCCCCTATCGGAGCCCGCTGGGAACGCCAGGCGCCATGGTGGCTTTGATCATAGCCCTGGCGGCGCTAGTCACCCTGTTCATTAACCCCGATTTTCGTGCAGGTGTCATAGGGGTGGCGATCTGGTTTCTTGGTGGGCTTGCCTACTTTGCATTCTATGCCCGACGACGCATGGTGCTTTCGCCAGAAGAAGCATTTGCGATGCAGCAAGATGAGTCCCTATAGTGGTGTTTTTACGGAGAGATAAAAAAATGCGTCATCTGAGTCTGTCTTTGGTTCTATTACTCGGTTTATCGCTTGGGTCCAGCCTAGCCTTGGGCCAGGAGGGAACTAAACCAAACATTGTGATTTTGTTCGCAGATGACTTGGGCTACGGCGACTTAGGCGCTTTCGGTCACCCCTACATACGCACGCCTAATCTCGACCAAATGGCTGCCGAAGGCCAACGCTGGACAGATTTTTACGTCGCCGCACCGGTGTGCTCGCCAAGCCGAGCCGCCTTGTTAACGGGTAGGTTGCCAGTGCGTACCGGTCAATATGGCGATCGCCTAGGTGTGTATTTCCCCAATGAGAAAGCTGGCTTTCCAGAAGCTGAAACCACCCTTGCAGAGATGTTGAAGGCACAAGGTTATCGCACCGGCATTTTCGGCAAGTGGCACTTGGGTGATGCGCACCACGCGTGGCCAACTCGACATGGTTTCGACCAATGGCTGGGTATTCCATATTCCAATGATATGGATTGGGAAGGCGAACCAACCGTTGATGAGATGATTAGTCTTGCAGCTGCAGGTGAAACAGAAGTGCTTGCGGCCAGTCGGGTACGTCGAGTTGCGAGATATGCAGACCCTAAGCAAGGCATGTGGAATGTGCCGCTACTGAAAAGCCAATCAAAAATTACCACGGAAGGACAAACTTATACGGATGAGGTGGTGCGCAAACCTGCCTTTCAGGCGTCCACTACACAGGATTACACTAAAGCCGCGCTTGATTTTGTGAAGGCCGCGGATGGCGCACCTTTTCTACTTTATCTGCCCTACAGCATGCCGCACACGCCCCTGTTTCGAAGTGAGACTTTTGTCGGTAAGAGTCTGGGTGGACGCTATGGCGACGTGATCGAAGAAATTGATTGGAGTGTTGGGCAAATTCTCAAACATTTGCGGGACAACGATTTGGCTGAGAATACCTTGGTGGTGTTTTCCAGTGACAATGGACCTTGGTTGAGTATGGGTGTGGAAGGTGGGCGGCCAGGTCTGCTGAACAATGGTAAAGGCACCACTTATGAAGGGGGCATGCGAGTGCCGACAATCTTCTGGTGGCCAGAAACCTTACCCACCGGCGTGTCTAGCGAAATGGGTTCGACGTTGGATCTTTATCGAACTGTGGCGAGCCTTGCCACAGGGGATGGCCAACGCGGGGTCGACGGGTTTGATCTAACGGCCACACTCACCAAAGGCGTGCCTAGCCCGCGGACTCAAATGCCGTTTTATCGAGGTAGCCAACTGTATGCTTATCGATCGGGCCCGTGGAAATTGCATTTTATTACTGAGGGTCGTTACGGTTTACCCCCGGTGCGTACCGAGCATGAAACGCCGGTGCTTTTTCATCTAGGCCGAGACCCTTCCGAACGATTTGATGTGGCCGGGCAGAACCCCGAAGTTGTTACGCGCATGCTGAAAAAAGTCGCCTTGCATAAGGCGAATCTTAGCGTGCAAAAACCCGCCATGGATGTTCGATTGGGCGGCTAAAGTGCCATCTTAAGGTGTGCTACTATTCGCGGGTTAACGAGGTCAGAAATTGAGGAAGCAGTAATGAGTAGCGTTTTAAAAGAGCCGGAATCCATCGTACCCGATCCCTATAGCCTTCCTCTAGAGGAACTTGACCCCTCAAAAGCTGATATATTTCAACAAGATAAGCACTGGGCTTACTTTGAAAGGTTAAGAGCTGAAGATCCTGTTCATTTTCATGAAGACAGCGACTATGGACCTTACTGGTCCATCACCAAGTTCGATGACATCATGTTTGTTGACTCCAATCATGATCTTTTTTCCTCGGAACCTGGCATCACTATTGGACCATTGAAATCCGAAGAAGAAAAAGCTAAAGAATTCCAAACCCCCATGTTTATCGCCATGGATCGTCCCAAGCACGATGTTCAGCGTGCCACGGTGACGCCGGTAACGGCACCGCGTAATTTGGCGGCAATGGAAGCCACTATTCGTGAGCGTGCGGCAACTATTCTTGATTCCCTGCCCATAGGAGAAACGTTTGACTGGGTAGATACTGTTTCTATCGAGCTGACCACGCAGATGTTGGCTGTATTGTTCGACTTCCCATTTGAAGAGCGTCGTAAGCTGACATTTTGGTCAGATATGGCGACTGCAAGCCCAGAGCTTGTCTCTGTAGATGAACGCCGCAAGCACCTCCTTGAATGTTTGGAATATATGACCCGGCTTTGGCAAGAACGGCGCGAACAAGATGCGCCTGGCATGGATTTGATTTCTATGTTGGCCCATGGTGAGAACACCAAAGACATGCAGCCCATGGAATTCTTGGGCAACCTAATATTGTTGATCGTCGGTGGTAATGACACCACTCGAAACTCTATTAGTGGTGGCGTCGTGGCACTCAACGAAAATCCAGCTGAGTATGACAAACTGCGCGCCGACCCAAGTAAAATCGTTTCCATGGTGCCAGAAATCATTCGTTGGCAAACGCCTCTTGCGCATATGCGTCGGATTGCCAATGAAGATGTTGAGCTACGTGGTAAAACCATTAAGAAAGGCGACAAGGTTGTTATGTGGTACGTCTCGGGTAACCGCGACGAAGAAGTCATAGACAATCCCAACGCCTTTATCATTGACCGACAAACGCCGCGCCATCATTTGTCCTTTGGCTTCGGCATTCACCGATGCATGGGTAACCGACTCGCTGAAATGCAGTTGCGCGTGTTGTGGGAAGAGATCACGGCGCGGTTCGACTTTGTCGAGCAAATGGGTGAACCCGAACGCACACCTTCCTCATTCGTGAAGGGTTACACGCATCTGCCTGTTAGGTTGCACGCCAAAACAAGCTAGTCCTTTGAGGGCAGAGTGATCAACTCGCTCTTCACTGACCCTACCGCTTCAATGGTTGGGTCGGTGGGAGATTGATCGTAGACCTGTAAATCGGCGATAGCGCCACTGACTAACGTGTGGGTCGCGCGGATCCAAAGGCCGCGCACATCCTTACCAATTGAATCATTTGGAATGTCCATTTCGCCGCGCCGTCCCCAACCGGTAATCACGCCCTGCGTAATCACTATGACGCTGTCTGTAATGGGTGGTTCTGTGAGTAGGATGCCGCCGGAAAGAATCACCGTGTCCGATACTGGAGCCGGCGGTGGTGTATCGGTGAATCCGGGTGGAGGTGTACTCACCAAAGGTGCGTTCGTCTGCGGCTCTACAGGTGGGGTGCTTTCAGCGCAACCCAACAAAAGTAGGGTAAGACCCAATAACGAGAGCATGTTCATCGTTACAACGGTTTTCCCGCCAGCGGTCTTATTGGTTGCGGTCATGTGGACTACGGCTTCAGCTTCGATTTGATTGTCACATTAAACCATAACTCTCTATAGTTACGCGTTTCCCAGAAGTTAGAAGCAAGGGGTAAAACTTGGCTACTCGGTTGATCATCGCTTTAATTTGTCTTTCACCGTTAACAGTTTGGGGTGCCGATCTTGGTCGCATCAATCTAGGTCGAACCATGGCTTGGAGCGCTTACAACCTTGGCACTACGGGCTACAACCAAGCGGTCGCTATTGGCAAAGTCATGAAAGACCACTACGACACCAACCTACGCGTAGTGCCTGGTAAAAACGACGTCTCGCGGCTGTTGCCGTTGGTTAAGAAGCGCGTTCAGTTCTCAGCTAATGGGGTTGCCACTTACTTTGCACAGGAAGGCGTCTTTCAGTTTGCGGGTAAGAAATGGGGACCATTGAAATTACGCTTGGTGATGATGTCTTTTGGTGATTCCAACCAAGCCCTTGGCGTGGCAGATGATCTAGGAATAAAGACCTATGCAGATCTACGTGGCAAACGGATCCCTTATGTGCGTGGCGCCCCCGCCATAAACGTGCCGACCGAAGCCTTTTTAGCCTGCGGCGGACTTACTTGGGATGATGTTGAAAGAGTAGATTTTCCAGGTTACGCCTCTATGTGGACTGGCGTTGTTAATGGTCAAGTTGATGCAGCCTATGCAAATACGGTTTCCGGACCGACCCGCAAGCTCGAAGCTTCGCCACGCGGCATCTTCTGGCCACCTGCGCCGCACGATGACGCAGGTTGCTGGGCACGCATGACTAAGGTGGTTCCCTTTTTGCTTCCGCACATGGCTACCCGTGGTGCATCTATTTCTGTTGAACAGCCTCACGAAGGTGCAACCTATCCTTACCCGCTGCTGATTGCCTTGCATGATCAGGATGAGCAACTGGTGCACGATGTTGCCAAGGTTGTGCATATCCACTACGACGAGTACCAGCGCGCTGATCCTGGTGGTGTTGGCTGGGCGCTTGAGCGGCAGATCTTCGATTGGGCTGTACCGTTCCACCGTGGTGCTGTTCGTTACTTCAAGTCCATTGGTGTTTGGACCGACAAAGCTGAGGCGAACAATAAGCGTCTCATCCAACGCCAGGACTTGCTTGCTGACACTTGGGCGGTGCATGTTGCCAACTCTCCCAATGCCGATTCGTTTGAGACCGATTGGTATGTTGCCAGAGCTAGTGCGTTAGAAGCGGCGGGGTTTGATCCAGTCTGGCAAAACCCTGAAGCCCGAGGTGAATAGCACCGCACTCATACGTGCCTGGGTAGTTTTCACCGCACTGGCGGCTCTGGTGCTGGCGATGGATACCTTGCGGCTTTTTGCCGGAGAGCAATGGCTCGGCGAAGTGGTGCGCGTCGAGTCTCAATTTTATTACGGATTGATCGGCTTGTTACTGCCGTCGGCATTTCTTATTTATCCCACCCATAAATTGTTCGATGGCTTGCTTGCAGTTGTCACCATGGGCCTTTGTGCAGCCTTCTTTGTTACGGCTGAGCAAGGACTGGACGAAGCTTGGGAGTTTGGTGCGCCTGAATGGGCAATCTATGCCTCCGCAGCACTGTGGTTGGTTGTGGTTGAGGCGCTTCGCCGAGCCGGAGGGTTAGCGTTGTGCACTATTGCCACGCTTTTTTCTATATTGCCGCTTGTCACAGAATCTATGCCGGGACCACTGAACGGTCTCAGTGCAACTTGGCAGGAGACGGCTGCTTATCATGCGTTAAGTATTGAGAGTATTTTCGGCTTGCCCTTCCAGGCGTTTGCCAACTTGGTGATTGGCTTTATCGTGTTTGGGGTCGTGTTACAACACACTGGTGGCGGCGCATTTTTTCTGAACTTGGCATTTGGATTGCTAGGTAAACAGCGTGGTGGTCCAGCCAAAGTAGCCATTGTCTCCAGCGGGCTCATGGGTTCCATGAGCGGCAGTGTGGTGACGAACGTTATGACCACTGGCCAGCTGACGATTCCTGCGATGAAAAAAGCAGGTATGTCCGCCACGGTTGCCGGTGGCATCGAGGCATGTGCATCAACAGGTGGCGTGTTGTTGCCACCCATTATGGGATCTACTGCTTTTGTA
>JBNMMV010000215.1:0-7203 GCA_051270205.1 Limisphaerales bacterium | reverse complement strand
GGCTTCGTCGCTCTCCCAGCTGCGCCAACGCCTCGACTAACAGAGGGTCGACCAAGCGCATAAACGCTGCCGCTTTAGCTGGCGGGATGTTCTCAACAACATCGACATAGCTCTGATATCTATCATAGGAGGCAGAGTCTAAGTACAGTCGGTCTCCAGACTCTTCCACGGTAAATTTTTCGACCAGGGCATATGGCTTCAATAAACGCGTGGGGAGGATACCATCTGCGAAATTGGCAACGACCACTGACAGACGAGCGAGCAAATCACCCTCATCTAAGACGCGGCCCATTAAGCCCGTTGGTACCGACCATTGTTCGAAATTTTCGCGTACAAAGCCGTCACTGGCCTGCAGCACCGGCAAAGTTTGGGCGGGCGCTGCTGTCGTTGTAATCGGAGCTGCAACGGGCGCTGGGGCCACTTCTTCGGAGACACTCCGCGTAGCGTTATCTGATTCTTCCGATGCCTGAACTTCCGAGCCTGACGATATCGTCGGCATTGTCGGGGGAGCGTCAGCCACTGCAGCGGTCTGCCGAGATTGTTCGGCAAACCAATACCAAGCAACCACGGCAATCAGAATGCCAAGCGCCGCAACGGTGGCGACCGTGCCCGCTTTGCGAGCGGAGAATGGAGGCGCCACATGACGAGTCTCGGTTTGTATTGAGTTTTCGTTCACAGGTATTTAGTGGTTTTCGAGTGAAAGGGCACTTTACGTTACTGCGTTGATTGCCAATTGGCTAGCTCATCGAGAACGGGTAGGACAAGCAGCCATCTAGACGAATCTCTTTTGGTACCGAATTGACCCTGGCTTCCGCCAGGGTTGGGACTATTCGCTAAGGGCCGCAGTTGTATCTAGGTCAGAGAACTAATTGAAGGTTCTAGCCTCCGAATATTCACTTGTTCCGGTCGTGCCTTCTACTTTCATGGCGATTTTAATAGAAGAGTATTCAGCAGGTATGTGCCACTCCTTTTTCTCGGCACCCACTGTGTCAAGAAGTCTGTAACTTACTTTATTCTTTGCGTCTAACTCGACGGCATAGATTTCGTATTTAATCAGGCTACCTTCCACAATTTTATCGCCATTCTCTTCAAATTTTGGCGCTTCCCATCTAACAAAACGGTCAGCAGGTGGTGTTTCACTGATTGCACAACTCGATACAAGCAAGGCCAGTACCAAAGTAAATAACCGCATTCTTCTCTCCATTTTCATCTTTCACCAGATGATCCTAGTTAGCTTGTTAGTTGGCAAGGCCCTCTTACAAAACCAATACAAACCACGACCTGCTTAGGCCGCGTCTAGTTCAGCCCGTATCTCAGCATGTCGTTCTGGTGTAATCGGGAAATTCCACACCAAGGCTGCACCACTGAGGAAAAATATTGAGGGGAACACAGCGAATAAAAACCTCAATCCAAAAATCTCTTCATCTGTGTTAACGGCCCCAGCCGTCGCGTCAAAACCCAAGAAGGCCAGGCCATACATCGCAATGGCCGCACCAATGGATGCCGTAGATTTTTGCGCGAACGACCAGGCAGAGAAAAACAGCGCCGCCCTATTTTCCCCGGTTCGTAAGTGGTCTAAATCGATGACATCTGCCTTCATGGAATTCGGCAATGCCTGACTAAATCCGCCAGCGGCAAATCCAGTAACAACGGTGATCGGCATCATCCACCAAAAATCTCCTGGACCTAACAACAAGTAGAATGGATGAGCAAAAGCGATCATGAAAAATGCAGCCACATAAGCGCGGTGTTTAGATATTTTAGTCGACAACCACACCCAGAATGGAATGGAGCAAAGATTGGTTATGTAGAACAGGCTCAGCATATAGATGGATTGATCTTCTGCACCCAACACATCAGCGACAAAGAACAAATACAGCGGCGTGGTGATATTGAGACCGAGATAACCAATCATAAAGGCAGCTATCAATCTCAGAAATGGACCATTAGTGACCATGATTTTTAAACCTGGCAGCAGTGGCGTCACCGAGCGGTTTGTTCGAGTCGGCTCTGGCACCATGGCTACCGTGGTCAGTACGCAGATAGGTAACAGCACTATCATTGTAAGACCTACCAGTTCAAGCACCGTACGGCTGCCACCTAGCCCAAAGAACAACAAAGCAGCAGCCGGCACAAGTTGTGCAGACAATTGACCCACCACGCCCGCTCCTGCTCGCCAGCCTGTTATTCTGGATCGCTCATTGTAGTCATTTGAAAGTTCAGCACCCCACGCATAATAGGGAATCAACATCATGGTGGTACCGAGACCCATTACCGTCATCCAAATAAACAAGTGACCACCACCTGCATCGTCAGGCGGAATAAAGAGCTGATAGGCAGAGATCATCATGATGGGCATGGCGAGGAACACCCAGGGCTTGCGCTTACCAAACCGAGTTGTGGTGCGGTCGCTGATGTAACCCATGAGCGGATCAGTAAATACATCAATGACCCGGACGATGAGGATATAGGTAGCCAATACGGTAAGAGGTACGCCCATGTCACTGGCATAGAATCTAGGAATAAAGACCAGTGCCGGGAAGATGGACATCATCACCGGCAGGTCAGTCAAACTGTAATAGAAGAGCGTGGAGTTCTTAAGTTTCTGCACGACTAATCTACCTTCTCTTACTTCTGCTATTACTTCTGCTAGGTTTTAGAATTCGTTACTTGGTGAGCGCTGCAATTACCTGGTCAATTACAGCATCCGCCTTAGCACGCATTTCATCATCGGTGGCATCCTGGATAGGATGGTCGACAAAAATTCGTTGCGCATCCACCATACCCAGCGCTTTCGCTTGTGTGGCCGCCGCATCAACAAATTCAGAGCTGGCCAGCGATACCGCAGGCGTTCCCTGAATTTCAAACCATACCGTGTCATGCAAACTGCACGTGGTACAAGAGCCTCAGTCTGCTAGCGCTTCAATGACAAAGTCATTTTCACCTTGAATCTGCTTTCGCAGTTCATCTGGCGCTGGCTTAGTAAACGTCGGCTTGGCGTAACGATTGAACGTCACATCGGGTAGTCGCTCGGTCAGCTGTTCTTCGATGCGATCAATCAACACATTGCCCCGAGGTTTTGATATGTCTAACAGTGCAACCGCACCGCTAATCACCTCAGGCCGAGGGGTGATGGTACGCGTCACCGGTACCCGCTCGTTGGTGGGATCAAGAATGGTTGTCATTTGACACTCTCCTCTGTTTATATAAAGAAACTGCTTACTGAAATAAATATTTTATAGCTCATCGATCTTACGTGACACGGACATAGAGCCAATCTCACCTGTCACCCAGCCGTGGAAAGCGCCTGAAAATTTTCCTGCTTCGGACCCTGCCACGACAATATGTATATCGTCTTCTGTTTTAAACTTCGGTAATTTTCTGTCGAGCTGCGCTTCGGTCATACCCGCTATCACCGATTGTTTGAAGCCTGCACCCGAAACTTCGTCCGCCGCCAAATCACGGATCGGCTTAGCGGTAACTTCTTGTATTCGCGCCCGCAAGTCAGCCTTGGTGTAGTTGTCTCGCATAAGCGTGTCGACATGCTCAGGCACCACCACCAACAAACAATCTGCACCACCATGTGCTTTCGGATTAAAGGCGCCTTCAAGCGTCAGCCCCATGGTGCCGGCCAGTTGGTCTGCACTGCGAGAGTCTTGATCGACAATTAACGTCGGCCCACTGGTCATGGTGAATATCGTCACCACAGAGTCTTCAACGTTAAAGCCTCGCTCAACATGCAGAGGTGTCCAAGGATTACGTTCTTCCCATTCAGCAAAGCACATGGTGAACTTCATAGGATTGCCCAGCGTCGAACGCTCTGTGCCACCCGGTTCTGCACCGCCAATATTACGAATCAACAGCCGCACCGCTCGGCCAATGGTGGCGTTGGCACGATTGCCTTGCCCCAAAGCGCCAAGCTTCATATTCATGTCTAGTTTGTGGCGGATGGGACCATTGACCACAATGACGGGGCTCGCCCCCATAGTTGTCGCCATAACGCCATGGATATTATATTCATCGGTACATATCGCTTGCACGACAGTATTAATCACCGGCATGTACTCGGGCTTGCAGCCTGCCATTACCGCATTGATGGCGACTTTCTCGACCGTCACTTCACCCATATTGGGGGGCATTACAGCAAGCACTTCCTGAGGATCGCGGCGAGTGCCGGCTAGCATGCGCAGCACCCGTTCGGGTGTGGGTGGCACCAAAGGCAAACCGTCTGAAAAACCTTGGTCGAACATAAACTCTACTTCATCGTCGGCTTGACCTATGTCAATTCGACGAGCCCGCAAAGGACTATTTTCTGCTTCGGCTTGCAAACGATCGGCGATAGTTGGGTCAACCGAAAGAGATCCACAACCTGGCCGCCACTCGGGTAGCGTTTGCCACTCAAGATCCACTTGTGATGAGTTGTTTTCTTTCGCTAACCGCTCGGTCAAGTCTTGCCACTCTTGGCGTACAAATCCGATAAGTGATTCTTGCGATTTTCCGTTGGCGTCTGAATAGACAAGTGTCGGCACCGTATCGATGTCGCTGGCAAAAGACACTTTCAGCGTCGAGTCATCAAGCAACGAAAATGGTGGTTGGAAATCAGACTCCAACTTAGCATTACCTGCCGCGGTTTGACCGACAATGTGAATGTCCATGGTGTCCGCAAAAGCTGCGTGCAATTGCGCGAGCACTGGCATCACTTCCCTGCAGGTCGGACAATCTTCCTTTATGAAACAAGTTAGCGAGACGCGTGAACCCGGAAAACTAACATTTTCCCCTAGCGCGTTTTGCAATGAAAACGGCGGGACCGTATACCCCAACTTACTCTCCAAAAGCGCCCTCCACAGCATTCCCCAAAACTGGAAACGCCAGTCTATACCGGTTAACCTCTTTAGTTGTGATATTTTAAGATCAGTTTCATAGTTTCGTATATGGTTTCGTAAATACTTTCGTAAATAGTTTCGTAAATAGGTTTGTAGAAAGGTTTGTAGTATGTCTGAACACGCTGAATTTCGCGCCGAGGTGAGCACATGGCTCGCCGAGAATTGCCCTGAAGAAGCACGTGGTCCGGGGATTATCCCCAATGGATCAAGCAAAATTAAACTCTCTGCCGATATGGCTTTGTGGGTCGAGCGCATGGCAGAACGCGGCTGGACGGTGCCTACCTGGCCCAAAGAATACGGCGGCGGGGGCCTAAGCGCTGACGAAGCACGCGTTTTGTACGAAGAAATGGGCAAAATACATGCCCGTTCTCCGTTAATGGGCATGGGCACCTCAATGATTGGCCCTACCCTGCTTGAATACGGCACCGAAGAGCAAAAAGCTCGCCACGTGCCAAAAATCGCCCGCGGCGAGGTGCAATGGTGTCAGGGTTATTCTGAACCCAATGCAGGTTCCGACCTTGCAGCACTCACCACACGTGCTGAGGACAATGGCGATCACTACGTGATCAATGGCCAAAAAATCTGGACTTCTGGTGCGGCTACGGCCGATTGGATGTTCATATTGGTGAGAACAGACCCAGACGCACCCAAACACGAAGGCATCAGCTTCATGCTGCTGACCATGGATCAGCCTGGGGTCACCACCAAGCCTATACGTTTGATTTCTGGTTCCTCACCCTTCTGCGAATCATTCTTTGATGATGCGATTGCACAAAAAGAAGACCTGGTCAGCGAACTTAACAAAGGCTGGACCGTGGGCAAGCGACTGCTTCAATTCGAGCGTTCCGGCATTGGCGGTCTTTCCGGTGGCGCACGTGCCGCCGACCCGAGTCGAGGTTTAGTCCGCGTGGCAAAGCAATACATTGGCGAGGACAGCAACGGTCAAATCGCTGACGAGCAAGTGCGTCGCAACATCCTCGACATGAACATGCAGCGCAGCGCCTTCCAGTTGACGGCCAAGCGCGCCAACGAAGAGAACAAATCTGGCATCCCGGGTGCCTCAACATCCATATTTAAGCTGGTAGGCGCTGCAATGCAACGCGACACCGCAGATATGAAAAGAGACCTTATGGGTTTTCGTGGTTTAGGTGCACAAGAAGAGGTTGGATTCAGCAAAGATGAACTGAAAGCCACTGAAGAGTTTTTGCATTTACGAACCACAACAATTTACGGCGGTAGTAACGAAGTTCAAGCCAACATTATAGCCAAACGAGTTCTCGGTCTGCCCGAGTAAGGATCTGACATGGCCCAAGTAGCCGGTTTTCAAACCATCGAAGTCGACAGTCTCACCCCGCACATCGGTGCTGAAATTGGCGGCGTCGATTTGTCGCAATCTTTGTCCAATGAACAGTTCAGCGAAATCTATCAAGCCTGGCTTGACTGGAAAGTGGTGGTTTTTCGTGATCAACACATTGATCAAGAACAGCATAAGTCCTTTGGCCGGAAGTTTGGCTCATTGCACGTGCACCCAATGCAGCACACCTACAAAGGCGACCCTGAAGTTCTGCGTATCAGGACTTCCAAAGACTCCGCCTACACCGCAGGAAACGGCTGGCATACAGACGTAACCTGCGATGAGATTCCGCCAATGGGCTCCATGTTGTATATCACCGAGACACCTGAATCGGGTGGTGGTGACACGATGTACGCAGACATGTATCTCGCCTATGAGCTACTCAGCGATCCGATGAAGGAGATCCTGTCCAATTTAACCGCCGTACACGATGGCGCACTCCCGTACATTGGCAACTATAAATCGACCCCGCCAGAAGGCGGTTACCCGAAGAACGAACATCCGGTTGTTATTAGCCACCCTGAAACCGGTAAAAAAGTACTGTTCGTCAACAGTGGGTTTACCTCGCACATCAAAGGCATGTTGCCCTGGGAGAGCAAGGCGATACTCGAAGCACTGTACGATCACATTGCACGTACACCAAGGCTAACCTGCCGTGTTGAATGGCGACCCAACACCCTGACGCTCTGGGACAATCGCTGCACCCAACATCACGCTGTCTGGGACTACTGGCCAGATAGTCGCTATGGCGAGCGCGTCAGCATTATCGGCAACGAGCGACCCGCAGCTTAGGCATCACCTTCCGTTGCTCGGATGATTTTTAGCGATTCCACACCAGCGACCTTTCAAGATCCGCTACCGGACACCGTAGATGTTGTGATCATTGGCGGTGGCGTCATTGGCATTTCCACCGCCTGGTTTCTTGCTAAAGCCGGTATTAGTGTATTGGTCTGCGACAAAGGTCGA
>JBNMMV010000214.1:0-7245 GCA_051270205.1 Limisphaerales bacterium | reverse complement strand
AATTCAGCTTCAATTAGGTTCTCGGGAATCGTTGCGCAGTTGATAGAGATAAGTGGCGCGCCGGATCTATTGCTGGAGGCGTGGACCGCGCGCGCGACCAGTTCTTTGCCGGTTCCAGACTCGCCTATAATTAATACGGGCGAATCAGTGGGACCAGCTTTTGAGATCGTTTCGCGCAGCATTTCCATGGCCTGTGAGGTGCCAATCAGTGGAAATTGGGCCAGAATTTCGAGTGGTGCCCTAACAGAGTAAACGCTAGCACGCTCAATGGCGGCATTGAGTTCTTCGTGAGTCATTGGCCAACTGAGGTAATCGATGGCCCCTTGGCGTACGTGATGAACAGCATCGGCAATAGTTGCGTCGGCTGCTAGAACCAACGTAGGTGAGATTGAAGCAAGCTTCGCTAGGTCATCAGCTGCACAAGTGCTGAACACCAGGGTGCAGGAATTGGGCAATGCGGCTGCGGGCAAGGCTTCGGATACTTGCGTAAAAGACTGTACGGTTAAGCCATGCTCGGCTAATCCGTGATTAATTTCACGGCTTCGATCCGGGTTGTTGTCGATGAGCACTATGGATGTCATGGTCTGATTTTAGCAAACCCAAATTTCTAAGTCAGGAATGGTTTTGCCTGATAAATTGGTAATTCTTCCGGTAATTGATGAGATGGCCATGCATTTAGGCCCCAACCAAGCCATTCCTGGACCGACCGCTGAGCACGGCTGTCTGGATTCATACCAAGATAATGGAATGCTGCTTTGAGATTGTTCGTCGCTTGCAAGGCGTCCAAGGCTGGTGCGTGCGTTTGTTTTGAAAGCTTGTCGCCATTTTCGAAGCAAAGTAGAGGCATGTGCGTATAGCTTGGTACCTCCAAGCCTAGGCGATTCATCACCAACACTTGGGCTGCGGTTGTGTGATAGAGGTCAGCACCGCGGAATATGTGGGTAAAGTCGTGGCCATCATCTATGGCAGTTGCAAAATTGTATGCCCAGAGACCATCTCGACGCAGGATGACCAGATCACCGACGTCGTGTGCTGGATATACTTTAGCCGTCGGAAAAACCCCGTCGCTAATTTCGATGCTAGGCAGGTCACCCAACTTTAGCCGTAACGCGGTGTCTTGTGAGGACAAGTTTTTTTGCCTGCAGGTGCCTGGGTAAATTGGCTGGCCCTTGAGTTGAGATCGAGTGCAGCTACAGTAATAGGTGTCGGAACGCAGTTCGTTCAGTGCGTGGGTGAAACGCTGCTGACCACTACTTTGAAAACGCACCGGTGAGGCCGAGGTTAAACCGTGTGCGGCAAGCGATTGTAAGATGTGCTCTCGTGCGTGAGATGCTTCCCGGGGAGGGTCTATGTCATCAAGCCGCAGGTGCCAGGTGCCGCCAGTGCTGGTGATATCGAGGTAGCTGGCAAGCGCCATTGTCAGTGAGCCCATGTGCAATGGGCCCGTTGGTGAGGGCGCGAAACGGCCGCTCAACATTCTTTAGACCTAGTTCGGGGACTAGTCCGGGACCTAGCCTCTGATTTGCTTTTCTTTGATCTCATCCAGAGATTTGCAATCGACGCATTGGGTAGCCGTAGGTCGAGCTTCGAGGCGACGCAAACCGATTTCGATGCCGCATGTATCGCAGTAACCGTAATCTTGCTGGTCGACGCGTTCAATGGTTTGTTCGATTTTTTTGATTAATTTACGCTCGCGATCTCGCGTGCGCAATTCAATGCTGAACTCTTCTTCTTGAGTTGCTCGATCGGCTGGATCAGGAAAGTTTGCCGCTTCATCTTGCATATGGTGAACAGTGCGATCCACTTCTTCCATCAACTCTGTGCGCCAGTTGTTGAGCATACCTTTGAAATGAGCAAATTGCGCATCGCTCATGTAGATCTCACCCTTCTTAGGGTCGTAGGGCGTGAAATTTCTAAATTGTGAATCCACCGTTGCGTTTACCTTTGTTGTACTTTTGGTTGTGGTCTTTTTGGCTGCCATGGTAGTTTTCTCAGCAGCGGTTTTCTTTGCAGGCGTTTTCGCCTTTGCCGTGGTTCCGGCGTTTGCTTTTGCAGCCATAACTCATCCTTACGTTAGGGCAGATGTGCGCCCAAGATTCAGAAGGGCGCGTAAGCTACCAGAACTTTGTGCGGAAAACCACACGATTTTGAGGAAGTTTTACAGCTTGTCGCACATATTCGAATTTCGTTTTGTTGTACTCATATAAAGGAAAGCCATGCTGGCAGATCGGTTGAAGGAAATTAAACCCTTCAGAGTGATGGAAGTCCTAGCAAGGGCTGGAGAACTCGAGGCAGCAGGGCATGACGTGTTGCACTTTGAAGTGGGCGAGCCTGACTTCCCAACGGCGCAACCTGTCAAAGACGCGGGTGTTAAGGCCATAGAGTCAGGATTCACCAAATACACTGAAGCCACAGGCATATTTGAGTTGCGACAAGAGATTGCCAACTATTATGCCAATATAGGTGTGGTAGTAGATCCTCGCCAAGTTGTCGTCACCAGTGGCGCAAGTGGTGGACTCATCATGCTTTCCGCGCTGCTGTTGAACCCAGGCGATGAAATGCTCATTACTGATCCGGGTTACCCGTGTAATGAAGTTTTTGTGCATTTGTGCGGTGGTGTGCCCCGGCCGTTGACGGTGGGACCGAATACGCGATTTCAACCTACAGCAGAAGATGTGCAAGCGGCATGGACCGCGAAAACGCGAGGCGTGCTGCTGGCTTCACCAGGTAATCCAACCGGGACATCTATTGCCCCTGAGGAATTAAAGAAAATTACTGAGGTTGTTCGTGATCGCTCGGGATTCACAATACTTGACGAAATTTATCATGGCATTCGTCATTCTGGCCCCATCACTACCGGTTTAGAGGTCGACTCTGAACTTTTTGTTCTCAATAGCTTCTCCAAATATTTCGGTATGACGGGCTGGCGTCTGGGTTGGGTGGTGGTACCCACGGAATATGTTGGCGCCGCGACGAAACTCTGTCAGAACCTATTTATTTGCCCGAGCACGCCGTCACAGCATGCCGCTCTAGCAGCCTTTGGTGAGGAAGCAACGGCCATTAATGAAGCTCGAGTGGAAGCATTCGGTCGCCGTTGTCGTACTTTGTACGATGGATTGTGTGAGTTGGGGTTTCAGGTGCCGGTTTACCCGGATGGCGCCTTCTATCTATATGTAGATGTGTCGCATACAGGTCTCCTAAGCCAGGAGTTTTGCCGACGACTGCTCGATGAGTTCTATGTTGCGGTGACCCCGGGGGCCGACTTTGGATCGCACTTGTCGGACAAGTACGTTCGCTTTGCGTTTACGACATCAGACGAAGCCATTGAGAAAGGCTTGGCTAGGATCGCGGAAGCCCTGAAAGCTTGGGGTATCGTGTAAATGCAACTGCCTACCCTTTACCAGGGGCAGCTGTTAAAACGATATAAGCGATTTCTGGCCGACATACACACCGATGACGGTGATTTAACCGCGCACTGCCCCAATACGGGTGCAATGACGGGTTGTGCAGAACCGGGTTGGAACGTCTGGTTTTCGTTGTCCGATAATCCGAAAAGAAAATATGCAGCGACTTGGGAGCTGGTCGATACCGGTGCTGGGATTTGTAGCGTCAATACGGGGCGTGCGAACAAATTGGTCGGCGAGGCGATAGCATCTGGCGTTATCGACAATCTCGGTGATGTGGCCAGCCTGAAACCCGAAATCGCTATCCCGCAAGGTAATGGCCGTTTCGACTTCGGCTTAGAAGACGGTGCCGGAAAAGTATATGTTGAGGTCAAAAGTGTCACCTTGCTGACAGCAGCAGGTCAAGGTGCTTTCCCTGATTCGGTTAGCATCAGAGCGAAAAAACACATCGACGCGCTGCGGGCATGTGTCGCCCAAGGACATCGCGGGGTGCTTATTTTTTGTGCGCAACATACCGGTATAGACCAGGTGTCACCGGCTTTTGGGATCGACCCTGCATACGCGCAAGCGCTTAAGGACGCGCATGCGGCGGGCGTAGAAGTACGTGCCTATGGTTGCCAGACCGATATGTTGGAAATGACCATCGACCGCAGCTTAGCGCTAAACATTTAGGCGGTCTCGAATCGCTCGCGCAGCAAGCTGTAGTCATTTACTCGACTCAACCGCGCGCCATACTGAGAAACAATTGCGCTCGCACAATGATTGGCAAACCGGGCTGCGACAAGGGGGGCTGCGCCATCTAGCCGCGCAGCCAGACAGGCACCTGCATACATGTCGCCAGCACCTGTGGTGTCTACGGCTTGTGCAACGTAGCCTTTGGCTTCTTGCCTGCCATTTGATGAGATTGCGACAGAACCGGCGGCACCCGTTGTTATGTACACCTCTTTGCCAATGTCTTTGAGTTCAGCGATGGCGATGTCGAGACGGTCGGTTCGAGCCCACATGAGCGCTTCTTCCTCGTTGCAAAAAAGTACATCAACGCCATTGCCTAGAATGTCTACTAGTGCCACTCGACAAAACTCCACCATTGCCGGGTCAGACAGAGAAACTGCAGTTGCCACTCCTGCGTTAGAAGCGGCTTGGTGGCAAGCGATGGTTGCCTGGGTGGAAGCTTCGCTAGAGCTCAGATAGCCTTCAACGTAGAAGTACTTTGCATTTCTTAGTTTGTCGAACGAAACATCTTCCTGGCTAAGATCTGCAGAGATACCGAGGTTGGTATTCATGGTGCGCTCGGCGTCGTCTGTTACCAGTACAAGACATTGCCCAGACTGACCGTTTTCGGTCATGGCATTGGCGTTGATTTCTACACCTGCTGCCGTCATTTCGTCGATAAAAAAGCGACCGACTGGGTCGTTAGACACTTTACAGGCATAGGCGGTTTTAAAACCAAATGCTTGCACAGCAAAGGTAGTGTTGGCTGCAGAACCGCCGCTACAGCGGGTCGTAGGATGTTCAGTAAGTGCACGGTCTAGTTCCGCCATGCGGTCATTGTCGACCAAGGTCATATGGCCTTTGGCGATGTTGAATTCGCTGAGAAAGTCATCGCCAACGTTAACTTCGGTATCAACAATGGCATTACCTAATCCAAAAAGATCGATCATTAAGGTTCCTAAGCAGTTTTGAGTTTGGTGAATACGCGTTCAGCCGCGTCTAAGGTTTCGGCGATTACAGAGTTGTCGTGTGTCGTGGAAATGAAACCTGTTTCGTATGCGCTAGGTGCAAGATAGACGCCTTCATCCAGCATGCCATGGAAAAACTGGTTGAAGAGCGCAACATCAGAGCCGGCCACATCGTCGTAATTTTCGGCTTTATCTATACCGAAGAATAGACCGAACATGCCGCACACATAGTTGTAACAAGTTTGGATGCCGGCAGCATTGGCGCGGTCGTGTAGTCCTTCTACTAACACGCGCGTCTGCTTAGTGAGCTGTTGGTAAAGCCCGGTCTCAAGATGGTTCAGCATGGTCAAGCCTGCAGCCACTGCCAGCGGGTTGCCAGACAATGTACCTGCTTGGTAAACGGGTCCTTCGGGAGCAATGTGGGCCATTATGTCTCGGCGTCCGCCGAATGCGCCTACAGGTAGACCTCCGCCGACAATTTTCCCGAGTGTTGTCATGTCTGGTGTAATGTCATATGCCGCTTGTGCGCCGCCGAGAGAAACCCGAAAGCCAGTCATAACCTCATCGAAGATGAGCACTGTGCCGGAATCTGTGCACAAATTTCTGAGCCCTTCTAGAAATCCGGGCAGGGGTGGGATACAGCCCATGTTGCCTGCCACGGGTTCTAGAATAATGCAGGCTATTTGTTCTGAGTATTGTGCTAGAAGTTGCTCGACTGCAGCCAGATTGTTAAAAGGCGCAGTGAGTGTGCTTGCGGCGATCGCGGCCGGAACACCTGGAGAATTTGGAATGCCGAGGGTTAATAGTCCGCTACCCGCTTTAACAAGCAACGAATCGCTGTGTCCGTGGTAACAGCCAGAAAACTTAACGATGAGCTCACGACCTGTAAAACCCCGGGCGAGACGAATCGCTGACATGGTCGCCTCTGTCCCAGAGTTGACCATTCGTACCTGTTCCATGCTTGGTATAAGTTCAATGATGCGCTCGGCGAGGAGGATTTCCCCTTCGGTGGGTGCACCGAAGCCGAGTGATTGTTGTGCTTGAGCCACCACCGCATCTATTGTGGGTTGGTGGGCATGACCGAGCAACATTGGCCCCCAACTGGCAACGTAGTCGATGTATTTATTGTCGTCTGCGTCGTACAAGTAAGGACCCTCGCCGCGCGTAAAGAAAACTGGGTCGCCGCCAACTCCTTTAAAGGCTCTGACAGGCGAATTCACGCCTCCCGGGATACTTTGACGGGCGCGCTGAAAGAGCGCGGAAGAAGTAGAGCGGTCCATAGAAAATCCTCAGCTTTAGATAAATGGTTTTAAGACAACCAAAATTACGATTGGAAAGAGCAAAAACACGGGTATTTCGTTGAAGACGCGAAAAAACTTCTCGGTGTGAGGCACTTCATCCCGAGCGAATGCTTTGATTATCTTAAGACAGTAGTGATGGTAGCCGACAAGAAGAACGACGAGGAAAATTTTCAACCATAACCACACGGCAGTCTGGTAGGCCTGCCAATGGTCCACCATCATGATAATGCCAAATAGCAGTGTCAGCACCATCGAAGGATTCATGATGACTTTGTACAGCTTTGCTTCCATGACTTTGAAACGCTCTTTAGATGCTGTGTCCAAGGCGCTGGCGTGGTAGACAAAGAGCCGAGGCAGATAAAAAATTCCAGCAAACCAACAGATAACAAAAATGATATGCAGGGCTTTAAACCATAAATAGGCGGTCATGAAGATAGGTTCCTGTAATTGTCGAGATGACTCTGGGTCACAATGCCTATGACGGGTTTTATCATCGGTGCGGTGGTTCGAGTAACACAGCAAACGCCGGCGCCTGACTTACTCAGTGCAGATGCGACCTCATTGGCGGTAGCCGTATCGTCAACAGTTGCCACATCCATACGTTGCCCGGGCAGTTCCAAGAGATCGATTACCTCTTCCTCGGCGCCGCGCTCCTGCAAGAACGCCGATAAGTCAGCGGGATTGAGCGCTGCTCTTATGCCATTGCCTTCAGGGGCGTCTACTAAAATCCAATGCAGCGGGCTGGCCACGATTTCTTGGGCTTTTTGGTTGCTGATGCGCCCGGGAAGTCGCACGAAGGAGCGGTCCATTATAGCGGTGGCGCCGACCCTTTGCAGATGTAGGGAGGTTGGACTTGGTGGG
>JBNMMV010000213.1:0-7256 GCA_051270205.1 Limisphaerales bacterium | reverse complement strand
CGACAACCACGGTAGCGACTTTCGCCAGGCGCTGGCAAAACTGCGTGCCAACCGTTCTGCGAGCATTGGCTTGGGGGTAGGCATTACCCTCGGCATGTCCATTCCATTGTTGAATTTTGTAATGGCACCGCTAGCTGTGGTCGCTGCCACTCAGTACGCTCGCGCCATTGCCCAGCCGCGTAAACCTTAACGTTTACTGCTAGTATCAATGGGTTGTCTAAATGGCCTCCGGCCAGGAAATCCTATGCGCTTCCTTTCCATTCTGCTGCTCATCACCAGTGCTTCTTCTTACGCCGAGCAAGTAGACAATTTCGTGCTTCTAGATGAAGCCGGCGATGCGCATGAGCTTTACTACCACCAAGGCGCAAAAGCGATCGTGTTAATGAGCCATTCCAGTCAATGCGACCAAGCACCTGAAGCGATAACCGCTTTTAATCAATTGCAGGCCTCCCTCGCCGACAAAGGTGTGGTCTTTTTCCTGGTCAATTCGGTGCCTGAAGACGATCGATCGAGCATTCAGGCGGCCAAAAGCCAGATGGAAATTCAAGCGCCAATCTTGAACGACGAAACTCAACTCATTGGCGAGTCACTCGAATTTAGCACCAGCAATGAATTGTTGGTGGTGGATACCAACACTTGGCAAACTCGTTACCGAGGACATCCAGATGGCGCAATGAGTGCGATCAACGCCGTGCTACAAGGCGACGATACAGATCAGCCGAGCGTTAAAACTAATGGCTGTAAAGTGCCTTACCTTCACAACAAGCCTGCAGCCCACCAACAAATTAGCTACAGCAACGAAATTGCACCCATCCTCAAGGACAAATGTGTGGTTTGTCATACAGAAGGTGGACTGGGTCCGTGGGCCATGAGTGACTACAACATGGTGCTTGGCTTTTCTCCTATGATACGAGAGGTACTTCGCACCAAGCGCATGCCACCCTGGCACGCCGACCCACATATTGGTGTCTGGCAAAACGATAGTTCTTTGTCCAGCGAAGAACTACAGACGCTCGTGCACTGGATAGAGGCAGGTTCTCCACGTGGTGAAGGATCTGACCCGTTGGCAGATACCCAAACGGTACATGTCGAGTGGCCACTTGGGCAGCCTGACTTGATTCTAGATATCCCACCACATACGGTCCCTGTTAGCGGCGTGGTGGACTACCAATTTCCTACCGTTGCGAATCCGTTAGATAAGGGTATTTGGGTAAAAGCGGCCACCGTGGTACCAGGCGACCGAGAGGTCGTTCACCACATACTGGCGGGGACGGTGAATGCTGATGCAAGCGAGCTGCGCAGAAATAGCGGTGTGTTCGACAACTATTTGATCGGCTACGCCCCGGGTAACGAATCTAATACCTTTCCAGAGGCTACTGGTGTCTACATTCCCCCAGGCGGTGACTTTCTATTCCAGGTGCACTACACCCCGGTGGGACGTGAGACCGTAGACAAATCACGCATTGGACTCTATTTTCACGAAGAGCAACCGGAAAACTTCTATCGCCAGAGCGTCGTCATTAACCCTGCCATTAGCATTCCACCCAATGAAGCACGTCATGAAGAAGTAGCCTATTACGAGTTCGACAAGCCCGCATTGCTTCATGATCTGGTTCCCCATGCACACTATCGGGGTGTAGCAAGCAAATTTGAGCTCGTCAGTAGCGACGGTCATCGCGAGACATTGTTGAGCGTGCCGAACTACGATTTTAATTGGCAAAGAACTTATGAATTCGTTGAGCCACGACGCATCGAGGCTGGCAGCCGCCTAATCCATACCACATGGTATGACAATTCAGCAGCAAACCCCGGCAACCCAGACCCGGACCGCACTGTTCCTTGGGGACTGCAGTCATGGGACGAGATGCTTTATGGCGCCTTCAGTTATACCTACGTTGACGAAACTACCGAAGCACCGATTCATGATGCTGCCAGATCCCAAACCGCGCAGTTTGTCGGATTTCTAGACAAGGATCTGAACGGCAAGGTCAGTTGGCGAGAGTTACCCAGAGACATGAAAAAGCGTCTGGTCCAGGGCTTCAAAGCGGTTGATGCCAATGGCGACGGCAGCCTAGATATGGACGAGATGTACCAATTGACCCTACGCCAACGCAAAGCTCGAGCAGAAGCTCGGGTAGAGTCTGAGGCTTCGAAAATAGAATCAGCCGGGGCTAGATAACATGGCGCAACACGAAACTATTCAACGCGAATTCGACATCGTTATTTTTGGTGCAACAGGCTATACCGGCCAAATAGTCGTCGACTACATGCAAGAACAGTATGGCCAGTCGAACCTAACCTGGGCCATAGCCGGTAGAAGCCGCGAAAAACTAGACAAAGTAGATGATGGGCGCGGCCTAAATATAATTGAGGCAGACGCGCAAGACTTATCGGCCATGGAAGCCATGGTACAAAAAGCGCGTGTCGTGCTAACCACTGTGGGACCTTATGCTCGCTACGGCAGTTCGGTGGTTGAAGCCTGTGCCAAACACGGCACCCACTATTGTGACCTCACCGGTGAAGTGCACTGGATGCGGGATATGATCGATGCGCATCAAGCTGCAGCCAAAGCCAGCGGCGCAATCATTGTGCCCACCTGCGGTTTCGACTCCATCCCTTCCGACCTCGGTGTCTTTGCATTGCAAACAGAAATGCTTAAGCGTCATGGCGTGCCTGCCTCACAAATTAAGTATCTGGCGCGAGAGACTAAAGGCGGTTTCAGCGGCGGCACAGCAGACAGCATGATGGCGATGATGGAACACGCGGAAACTCGACCCGAAATTCTGGAGATTGGAGCACAGCCATACGCTTTGAACGACCAGCAGGCGGGGCTGGATGGACTCGACACCCTGCAGGCACACTATGACGAGGACTTTTCCTCTTGGGTGGCCCCATTTGTTATGGCCCCGATAAATACTCGAGTGGTGCGTCGTTCTAACGAACTTCTCAATCACGCTTACGGACGTGAATTTCGTTACGAGGAAGGCATGGCCACAGGCGATGGCGCCAAGGGCCGTTTGGGGGCACACGCTTTTAGCCTCGGTCTGCGGACTTTCAATGTGTTGCCACGCTTTGCGGGCCCACGCCGACTACTGCAAAAAATTATGCCAAAGCCGGGTGAAGGTCCAACACCGGAACAAGTGGAGAAAGGCTTTTTTAATATTGAAATGCTGGCCAAGCACCCGAACGACGCGAGCAAAAATCTGCGACTAATGATTCACGGAAAAAAGGATCCGGGTTACGGGGCGACAGCCAAAATGCTAGGTGAAAGTGCTGTTTGTTTGGCTCAGGACGAACTTGGCGTTGGTGGCGGTTTCTGGACCCCAGCAAGTGCCATGGGAACTGAACTACTGAAACGTCTTCCTGAAAACGCCGACGTTACGTTTGAGTTTGCCGACTAAGGATTAGTTTTCTAAGAGCACCATCGGGCTGCCAACATCAACCACACCAATGGCACCATGGGCTTTGTAGCCTAATAATTCTTGTACCCTTAGGGGCATGGTCTTTACGTTATCAATGGGAACCGTGAGATAGGTGTTTTCTTCGGTTCGCAGCCAACCCACGACATATCCTAAGAACATGCCTCGCCGTGACTCATCCGCACTACTGTTCGCCCCACCACCGTGCAAAGTTGAACCTAAGTAGACTAGGGCTGATCCAGCCACCATTTCAGCTTGTATAATTTCTTCTTCTAGGGCTTGCCTGTCTTCGGGCCATGTATGGCTACCCGGCACTACCCGAGTGGCACCATTAGCCGCGGTAAAGTCCGTTAACGCGAACATCGCCTCAACTTCTAATTGAGGTTTTGGGGATTGCACAAATGGCCAAGCATCTTCATCACGATGGAGTGATTGCGAAGATTCACCCGGTCCTATTTGGATGAGTTGGGCTGTGTTTAGTAAATAGTCTTCACAGTTAGATAATAGAAGCTCATCAGCTACGCCTACCATAAAGGGTAGCAGCATGATTTCCTGGAAAGTTGTTGAGCGAGCGGGGAGACCGTCGAAGCGGATGGTCCGCGTGCCGTAAAATTCAACCATAGATTCACGGGTGGGTCGCCTCAATCCTGGGGCGGTAGATGAGACCGCCTCATCCAACTCTGCGTTTAGACGGCTCAATTGATTGGGCACCAACGCCTGCTCAACAATCGCTGCACCATCTCTATTCAGAATATCGGCAAGGCGCTTTGGATCGATGTTCGAACTTACCGTTTCAAGTGCACTCATAGCGCGCTCCTTCTCGTTAGACTGACTGTTTCATAAGGACCTCGTGCTGACCAGCAGTTTATCCGTCATCGCGCAGCCCGGCGTAAAATGACCGCGCCAAGCATGAGTAGGCTGGCCACACACGACAGTGCCGTGAGAGAAGAACCAAATTCTCCGCTGGCGTCGTACAGTAGGCCTATTCCAAGCGGCCCCAAGACCCCACCGATTTCGGCCGCAGAGAAAAACATGCCACTGGCCACACCTGTACGCGATTCACCAATGCCGGGTAGCTCAACCAAGGTTAGTATCAGTACAGTCATCATGCTCGAACGAGCAATACCTTGCAGGATAAGCCCAGCCGCAAGCGGGAATCCGTCGCTAAAACGCAACAAAATACTCGCAACCAATGCCAAGCCACATAGAAAAATAAGAATCGCGAACCTGCGCTTTTGCGTGGCTAGACGCGGAATGATGAGCGAACCCAAAATACCGACCACGGTCGGTAATGTCGCCCAATAGCCTGCCGTTTCAAGAGTCATACCCCCTGTGCGCAGCAGTTCCACCAACCAATTGTTAAGCCCATGATTGAACAAGAACACGCCGACACTCATGACCAAGACGACCTGTACCGCAGGCATTTTCACCAGCGAGGCCATAATTTCAAGCTGCGGCACACGCTGGGCATGCGGAACAGTCTTGTGGTCAGGAAGAAACAGCCAACTAATGACAAACCAGATTACTGCGCTAACAAGGACGCACGCTGTCCAAAACAGCAACACTGCACGCCAATCTTGATCAAACAAAGGCATTAACCAACTGTGGGTGAGGGACAAGCTTGCCACCCCACCCATTGCAGGACCGGTCATGTAAATGCCCATGGCCAAGCCACGCTGGCTGCCCTGAAAATGTTCAGCCACCAGCTTCGGCGCACCGGAGGAGATAATCGGACCACCAATACCAAAGACCATCACCGCCAGGAGTAGACCCCAATAATCTTCTGCCACGGTGCGACCAAATCCAGAGAGTGCCACCAACAGGACGCCAATTAGCAGAGCGTATCGACCGCCAATTCTGTCTAGCAATATGCCACTGGGGATTGCAGCTGCAATGTAAACCAGTTGCCATGCACCCATGATGCTGCCCATCGCTGCGTGCGACATGGCCAAATCCCGTTCTATGGGCCCAACCAATGGCGCGATGCTGGTGACAATCATGCCGAAACTGCCATACACCAGCCACAGACCTGCCAGCACCCACCATTTTCGGCTTGGTGTTTGACTCAGTTGACCTGAACCAAGGTAAGGAATAACTTTCTCCTGTTGACTATTTCACGGGGAAAACAATGGCACTGCAAACGCTACCACCAACCGCTTCCAAAGAAGAGATGGTTGCCGCACTTCAAACAGATGGTGCTGCGATAGTTAAAGATGTGATCGACCCGCAGGTCGTCAAACAAATGACCGATGAGGTGCTGCCCTATATCAATGCCACACCCATGGGCCGCGACGACTTTACAGGCCGGCTTACACAACGTACAGGTGCACTTGTCGCTCGCACACCCACTTGCCGAGATCTTATTATGCATCCGGAGATTTTGGGAGCAGCGAGAGAATTCTTGGGGCCGTACGCTGACAAAATCATATTGCACCTCACCCAGACTATTCACATTAATCCGGGTAATCCCGCACAACCGCTGCACCGAGATCGGCTGGCATGGGGTAAATACATTCCACCAAGCATCGAACCTCAGTTCAATACCATCTGGGCGCTGACCGACTTTACTGCTGAGAACGGCGCTACACGATGCGTTCCGGGTAGCCATACTTGGGACCATAAAAAGCACGCCGAGCCGGACCAAATCGTGCAGGCGGAAATGTCAGCTGGGTCTGTTTTTCTATATACCGGGAGCGTGCTCCATAGTGGCGGAGAAAATCGGTCAGACACCTCTCGCCTGGGACTCAATCTCACCTACACACTGGGGTGGTTACGCCAAGAGGAAAATCAATACCTCTCCTGCCCCCCGTCCATTGCTAAGACTCTAGAACCTGAATTACAAGATCTGCTGGGATATACCCAAGGTACCTACGCGCTCGGGTATTTTTCTGATCCTGAAAGCACTCATGAAAATTCGGACATATTGCCGCCAGAAGTTGTTTTAGGACGTCTGCCTACCAAGGGGAGTTCATTGGGATCTATCGGATTCGAAACGCTGGATTTTGCTGACAAAGAGCAGTTGTAAAACCAGGTCATAGCACAAAGAAAGGAACCTGGCACTGAGTTCGGTTGGGGTCGAACTCATTGCCAGGTTCGTGAAACTAACTGGTTTTACCTAACTGGGATCAGATGTCCGGATGCTTGTGGCTGCAACACTCACAGCAGAACCGGTTTCATGCAGGCTGGTGAGTTGGGGGTGATTAACTTTGCTGACTAAGTCTTCTATCACACCGGTCACGCAGTTTTTTACGTCGGCGTGAGAGCGGATTTGAGAGTACGTTGGGCAATACTGTTTAGCGGCCTTCACAATATTTTTGTGAACATTTTCAACACCTTGAGATGTCGTTAGGTCCGTGTAGGAATAACTCACCGTGTAATCATGATTAGCCGCAACCGCACTCATTCCGAAGAATATTCCAACAACTGCAACCAATGCTGTACCACTCAATTTTACTGTATTCATTTGTAGTAATTTCATAATCAAGGCTCCCGCCATCTATCTACTAATTTAAAACGTTAGCCTGCTAATTCCATGTCATGCATTTTACTAGCGAGCTACATTATTAGTCGTAACGGCGAAGAAAATAGTTTGATTTATTTCATCTTCGCTCGCTCAGACCGCCCAAAAAAGGGATCAGAGGATCAAGTACGTGGCCTACCTTGTCTGTAGTCCAATCCCTCGAGTCACTCAACGATCGCGCTTACTAGTAAAGATGCTCAAACGGACGGAATGGTTGCAAAAAGTTGAATTAAATTTTCGCGAACTCCTTTCGCAGGAAAAAAGGGGGCGAGAACAACGGGGTCATGTAGTTATGTAGTTATGTAGTTATGGGGTCA
>JBNMMV010000212.1:0-7329 GCA_051270205.1 Limisphaerales bacterium | reverse complement strand
GGGTCAGAGTAAAGGGTCAGAGCCTAGCGCTGACCCTTTACTCTGACCCCATTATTGCTGACCCCATTATTGCTGACCCCATTATTGCTCCCATTACTGCATGCTGAAACCAGCCAACTGCTGACAATACCTCCGCATACCCCACTCACATGACCGTCCCACGAAACTGTTGGGTCACTGGGCAGCAATCCACCTATCAGACCCCAGTAACCGGCAACCACCGCTACCGCAAAAATAAAATCGCTAACGCGTCGCGCAAAAAAAGCATTCGCAATCAAATACCCAAACAGCGCAAATACCAGGCCGCTTGCCCCAATGTGCACGCCTTCGCGGCCAAACAACCAAAGTGGCAGCGCGCCAAGCAATAGACATAAAGGTAATGCTGAAAAGAACTCCCGGTTGCCGTTTCCCTGCAAGAGCAATAGGAACCAGATGAGTGGGATCGTGTTGGAGAAAAGGTGAAACCAATCTTGATGTACAAAGACGTTCGTGAATATCCCCCACCATTGGTCTGTGGCACGGGGAATTAATGCCAGTTTGAATTCCAACCCAGGATTTACGAACGTAAAAGTCGAAATGACCCAAATCAGCGCGATGATAATAGCAATTGTTAGCAGGCGCGGTTTAATTGCCTCAAGCAACACTATAGAACCCTAAGGGTCGAACATCTTATTGAACGCCTGTTGAACCTCTGAATGGGCATTTGTTGCAAGAAAAGTCCCGTGCGCGGCCAGCAGCTGGTCGAAATCGAATTCTAACAGACGTTCGAATTCAGTCTTTATACCCGCACGGTCTTTAACCAGCAGCTTTATCCATATAGGACCAATGAGTGTTCTTCGCGGAAAACCAATCAACGGCATAGCCAATCTAGTAAACCAGTTGGTGTGTGGCGTATGAGGAGGCGTGGCGTAGCTTTGAATAGCATCGCAAGTCAGCAATATGTTAGAGGAGCGTTCTAACAAGATCGCGCCTTCCGTTTCAATCATGTGGTCGAACGCAAACAGGGTGGCGTTCGAAAATGGCAGTTCACCTGCCTCAGTCAGCGTGTGGCTTATGACCGGCACGGTGTAGGTGATACCACCACCAAACGACCAAAATTCGGCGTTATAGCGATCTACATAAAAACCATCATCCATGCCGTGCATTGGGCCTAGACGCAGCACGTGGGCGATGTCTCCCAGTGCCTCTAAGCTGGTTAAACCAGCTTCATCAACCCTTACCGGGTTGATCAACGTTAATTTCCCGTTCTCGCGAACGATTGTCATATTGCGAGTGAAGCGGGCCATAGCGTTTGGTTTCACACAACCTTGTACGACGAATAAATTCTCAGCAAGTTGCTGTGGAAGGTCGTGCGGTAGTGCGTCAGGATAAGTCATCGGTTTGCTGCGCTTAGCTCGAGTGAAGTATTCGGTCGATGCTACTTTAGCTCGATAAAGCTTCGAACTTGTTCAACGCCAGGCACGCGTCGCGCAGCTTCTACAGCGGCATCTCGTTCCTGGGTCGTTGCAACATAACCGCCTAGCAGCACCATTCCTCGATTGACCTCAACGTCGATATCGTTGGTGTGGACAGTGCTATCTTTGGTCAGCGCGCCGCTAATCCGAGTGATCAATACCTTGTCATCAATATACTCACCTGCTCGGCGACTCGTTGGGATGATTTGCAAGTTATTGGCGACACTGGCAACACTACGAATGCTTGTGGCCAGGGAGCCCGCTTCTGACACTTCACCGCTTGATTGCACAAAGCCATTGAGCTGTGCCCGTCCTCTGTGGACCCTGACTTCAATATCTAAGCCGTCTGTGACGGGACTCTTGAGCAGAGCCCCCTTGATTTTCGTCACCGTGGCTAGGTCATCCACTACGGTACCGGTGGAACGCCGGGTTTCAGTCGAAGCACACGCAGACAGGACTAGAGCAGCAGTCAGCAATAACAAACGCATAGTTTGATTCCTTTAGACATTATCTATTGAAGTTCTTTAAACCTGCATTGTGCGGGTTATTGGCAACTCCGTGAAGTGTTGCCTTATTGAGTCTTGGCAGGGGATTTAGTTCCTTGAGTCAGAAGCTATAGCTTCAGCATCCAACTGGCAATAACGACTAGGGTAATTACGATACCTATCGTTGTAGCCAGCGTAGTCGCTAGAAATTTTCGTTGCAATAACATGAACTTACCTTGTGGACTGATTACGTTGAGAGTAGGTATTGTACCTTGATTCAACAAGCAGCACGGGCGTCTATCTGTAACCTAAACGACAGTACCAGCACCCTCACCCGTATTTTCTCTTCCGTCTTGAACCAAATCCGGCGTACGATTAGTCGAACGTCAACCGCGAGATGATCCCTAGATGACCCCCGAGATGACCCCCAAAATGACAAAGCTACTAGAACCCTATCGAGTACTCGATTTGACCCAAGACAAAGGCATGCTGTGCGGTCAGATACTGGCTGACATGGGTGCAGACGTCATTCAGGTCGAGCCTGTTGGAGGTGCCAGTGGGCGTCACCTCGCGCCGTTTTTAGACGCTGATCCACACCCTCATAACTCTCTGTATTGGAACGGCCACAGCAGGGGCAAACGTAGTATCGAATTGGATTTGGATAGTCAAAAAGATCAGTTTATCGACCTCGTGAAGCGAGCAGATGTACTGATCGAATCCGCAACCGTTGGCATGATGGATGAGCGCGGGTTTGGCTATGCAGACCTCAGCGAGATCAATCCAGCACTCATCTACGTCTCAATCACGCCCTACGGCATCGACGGACCGAAAGCACACTGGGCGGCATCAGATTTAACTCTGGTCGCCAACGCCGGCCCACTATCGCTTACCGGCGACGAGGACCGTCCTCCGCTCCGAGTGAGTATTCCACAGGCATGGAACCATGCCGCCGCCGAGGCATTCACCGGCGTATTAGTGGCACTAACCGAGCGAGCGAGCTCTGGTTTGGGGCAGCACGTGGTGGTCAGCGCCCAACAGGCACTAACCCTCGCCACCCAAGGCAACATTCTCTCCGCCGCCGTGGGCGAGAGCACCATTGCGCGGATGGCCGGTGGCATGCAAACCGGCGACATTCGTATTCGACTTACCTATCCAGCGCTAGATGGATTTGTATCAATCACCCACATCTTCGGTGCCACAGTTGGTCCCGCAACCCGTCGCCTGATGGAGTTCGTTTACGACGAAGGGTTTTGTGACGAAGCCACTCGCGACAAAGATTGGATCGCTTACGGCCTTCATCTCGCGACTGGAGAAGAGCCAATTCCTGAGTTTGAACGGGTCAAAAAGTGTGTGGCCGCATGTACGGCCAGCAAAACCAAGGCACAACTACTTGAAGTGGCAACCGCGCGCAAACTGCTGATGGCACCCGTCACAACACTTGAGGAAGTTGCCAACAGCGAACAATTCTCGGCGCGACAGTTTTTCGTCCCAGCCCAACAGAGCACCCTCGACACACCTAAAGGGGATCGTAAGGCAGGCATGTATCCTGGCGCTTATGCAAAATTCAGCAAAACACCATTAATAATAAACACGCTTGCCGCTGGAATCGGCCAACACACAACGGAAGTTTTCGACCAACTACCAAAGATTCCTGTGCTCAATTTGCCCCAGGGTAAACAGCTAGAACGTCCACTAGAAGGTGTCAAAATACTCGACTTCATGTGGGCACTAGCGGGTCCGGGTGCGACGCGCATCCTTGCGGACTTTGGCGCGACAGTCATCCGCGTAGAATCCTCCAAGATCCTTGACGTCTGCCGTACCATTCGACCGTTCATCAACGGCGACCAGTTACCTGAAAACAGCGCCGTTTTCCACAGCACCAACGCCGGCAAAAAACTCATCAGCATCGATCTGGCAAATCCTCAAAGCCGCGATGTGGTGCTCGATCTGGTGCGCTGGGCCGATGTGGTTGCAGAATCCTTTACCCCTCAGGTGATGAAAAATCTAGGGCTCGATTACGCCAGTCTCTGTAAGGTCAATCCAGATCTCATCATGCTCTCAACTTGTTTGATGGGGCAGACTGGTCCGCTGTCTCAGTTTGCAGGCTATGGCAATTTGGCGGCAGCAATCTCTGGATTTTACGACATCACTGGATGGTCCGACCGAGAACCTGCTGGACCATTTGGCGCCTATACCGACTATATCGCGCCAAAATTTAACGCCACAGCCGTGTTGGCGGCACTTGATTACCGTCGAAGAACAGGACAAGGCCAACATATCGATCTGTCTCAGTCAGAAGCGGCGATGCACTTCCTAACCCCCGGACTGCTCGATTTTACCGCTAATGGAAACCTCCAAAGCCGGATAGGTAATAGAGACATTAACTTTGCACCCCATGGTGTTTATCCGCTGCAAGGCGAGGATCAGTTCATCGCCATCGTGTGCGAAACGGACGCGCATTGGCAGGCACTCGGTGAATTATTCCCGAGCTTAGGAACTAAGGTTGAGTATCAAACCATTAGTGATCGCAAGCGATACGAAGATGCTTTGGATGATGACATTCGCGCTATCACCACAGACATGGCAGGCAGCGAATTGGAAACAATGTTACAAGCCAAGGGCATACCCGCAGCGCTTGTTCAAAATAGCCCAGAGCTCGTTGACGACCCCCAACTGAAACATCTGCGTCACTTCAACCCCCTGCCTCACCACGAAGCCGGTGGCACCGTAATAGAGAGTGGACGAGTCCACCTGTCACGCGCGAAACCAGTACTCGACAGCAGCGCTCCGACGTTTGCACGCGACATGATGCATATCTTACAAGAAGTGCTCGAATACAATGATGATAAAATAGGCGAGTTGCTCGTTGCCGGAATTTTCGACTAACGAAGCTTTTTTGTTAAAATTTCCTTCCTCATTCTCCTGAAGAGACAAATGGACAAAATTTCACCACAGAAACTCAAGACACTACTGCTCGGGGAGCAGGAAGTCGCACTAATTGACGTGCGCGAGCAAGGCACGTTTTCCGAATCACACCTGCTGTTCGCTGTGAGCGTGCCTTTGAGCCGTCTCGAACTACTGATCGGCAATCTGGTACCACGTACCACCACACACCTCGTTGTGATCGATGAATCAGCAGACGACAATCTGGCCGACCGTGCAATAGCGCGGCTCAACGAACTCGGATTTACCAATACCCTCCAACTTGATGGTGGTGTTGCTGCATGGCAAGCAGCCGGATTGGAGCTATTCTCGGGCGTCAACGTGCCCAGCAAAGCATTCGGTGAATTTGTCGAGCACACTTACGAAACACCACGCATGCCAGCGGCAGAAGTCAAAGCGATGTTGGACGAAGGTCGGAATATGGTGATCGTCGACTCCAGGCCGTACGAGGAATACCACCGTATGAACATTCCAGGTTCAACCGACATGCCTGGTGCCGAACTCGCATTGCGCATCCACGACATAGCACCCGATCCGGAAACTTTGGTAGTGGTTAATTGCGCAGGGCGAACACGCTCAATAATTGGCGCGCAAAGTTTGATTAATGCTGCCATCCCAAATCCGGTCGTGGCGCTCAAAGACGGCACCATGGGCTGGCATTTGGCAGGATTCGAACTGGAACATGGCAGCACTCGCCAAGCAGATATGCCTTCTGAACAAGGTACCAAAAAGGCACTCGCCGCCGCTGCTGCAGTCAAACGACGCTTCAGTGTACCGTCGGTGACAAGCGAGACTGTCGCGCAGTGGTGCCTAGACGAACAAAAGACCACCTATCTTTTGGATGTTCGATCGCCTGATGAATACATCGCTGGGCATCTTCAGGGTTATCGCCACGCGCCTGGCGGCCAACTGGTGCAGGCTACCGATGAGTACGTCGCGGTGAAAAACTCACACCTGGTGCTCGCTGACGACTCCGGCGTGAGAGCAACGATGACTGCATCCTGGCTCATCCAAATGGGTTGGAAAAACATCTACGTACTCGATGGTGGTATCTCAAGCGGTGCATCAGTTTCTGGCGCGTCGCCACAGCCGATCCTCGGCGAGTTGACACCTGCGGCAATGACAACTGACGCGCTTGCCGACACATTGGAGACGGTTACCGTGATCGACCTGGGACCCAGCACCGGATTTGAGCAACACCACATCCCTGGTGCTCTATGGAGCGTCCGCGCTCGTCTGTCCGATGTACTCAGTGACCTTAATCCCTCCAAGAGAATCGTCCTCACCTCACCCGACGGCACCCTCGCACGGCTTACCTTGAATGAAGCTCGCAACATCACGCAAACGGATATTCAAGCCCTCGAAGGGGGCACGGAACGATGGCTGGCAGAGGGTCGTACAACGGAATCAGGCCTTGATAACGCTATCGGGCCAACCAATGACGTCTGGTACAAACCGTACGAGCATCGCGGCGCACAAGAAAAGTTTATGCGTGACTATCTGACTTGGGAAGTCGCCCTGGTCCCTCAGATCGAACGCGATGGCACCACACGATTTCAAACGTTCTAAACGCCGCCGACTGAGGCTCGTCTATTGGCATGCCTTGCGAGCCACCCGACCGCGGTGCATAGTTCTACCCGTGTTTGAACAGAAAATTTGAAAGAACGGCTATGAGCTACTCACTAAACGACTTCTGTATCGACGTCCGCGCGATCCTTCAAAACGGCGATAACACGCCTGCCAGGGGGCAAATCCGCCAGACGTTGGAACGGCTTTTACGGGAAGAGGAGTTTTGCGCTGAATACGTTGGCCCTGACCAAACGCCAGGAATGCGCGAGATCTATCGCGACCCCGACCTCCACTTTTGCGTGCTTGCCTACAACATGGCGGAACCGCGTACCTCACCTCCGCATGATCACGGGAGCTCCTGGGCGGTTTATGGGCAAACGGCCGGCTACACAGACATGACAATATGGTCCGCTGCCAACCAAGAAGAAGGCGCTTTAGACAAGGTCCGAACTTTTCGGCTGGATTCCGGACAAGCTGGGTTATTCGATGTCGGCGAGATCCACTCGATTCAATATGCGTCAGGGTCCAAGTTTGTGCGCATAACGGGGGTCGACATGAGCCTTGAGACACGTCGCGTCTACGACCTCGAAACGAAAACCGTACGTGAAATTGAGCACGTCGCTACAGGTAGCACAAAGTGACCATGGTTTAACCTGGACAGCACAAGCTCAGTCAGTGAACCTTTTCGTCGTCGACCGTTACCTACTCTATAAGTAAGCGTAGGGGTAACGACAGGCAGAACCAAAATTAATATTTTTACGACCACGTCATCGCTAAAGCCGCCATTTATTCAGCCTTTCACACGAATAGGTATCCGTGCTTGCGTAGTTTTACCTGTAACTACTCGCGCATCTTGGCATAGGCTGCGGTGATCACCT
>JBNMMV010000211.1:0-7411 GCA_051270205.1 Limisphaerales bacterium | reverse complement strand
TCTGTTTCGGTACGCATCTTTTTCGCCAGCGCTTCGAGCTCTGTCACATACAATTCTATGTTGTTCGCGAAACCTGAAAACTCAAACGGCAGTATTGGTGCGTTCGCTAATCGCAACGTCGCGCGTCCTGCGAGTTGGGCGAGCGATACGCCATATCGCAGGCCTGGATCACGCCAGGTTGTATAGTGTTCATAGGTGTCATAAAGGGTGTGGTAGCTACCGCCTGATCCTTCACCGTAGAACCCAAGATTGGCTGAGGCAATGCCTAGGTGTTGTAAAAAGGGTGTGTAATCGGATCCTGAACCCAATGGTGAGATGCGCAAACGTTCGCGCTTCACATCCTTTTTCTGTTGTTCATTGCCAGATACTTTTTGTTGCGCAAATCGTCTTTCTTTGATGCTGACATCTAAGACGGGGTCTTGAACCACGTCAGTAATTTCATTAAACATTGTTTCCAACGTGTGGCTGCCACCGATGCCTACAAACCCTCGACTGTTACCGTCAGTATTGATGTAGGCGACTGCTTTGCGTCTCAATTCGTCTGCGTGGTGCTCAGCCCACTCAGTGGAGCCGATCAATCCTTGTTCCTCGGCATCCCAAGCTGCGTAAATAATTGTACGCTTTGGCGGTGAGCCTGCTCTAGCGAGTGCTGCGACGGATTTCGCCTCTGCTAGTAAGGCGACCAATCCAGAAAGTGGATCAGCGGCCCCATGGTTCCAGCCATCATGGTGATTGCCACGAATGACCCATTGGTCCGGAAACTCGCTACCTTTCAAGCGCGCAATGACGTTGTAGGCTGTGACCATATCCCAGTTGAATTCCAGCTTCAGACGCACACGCGCGGGACCAGGTCCGAAGTGATATGTAATGGGCAAGCCACCTCGCCACGCGCGCGGCACTGCTGTACCACCAAGTGCAGTTAACAGTGGTTTTGCATCTTGCCAAGAGATGGGTAGGACAGGGATTTTTGTGATGACTTCGACTTTCGATAGCGGTAACCGTTTGGCTCGTTTGGTCGCTCCTCGTCCTGGTGTGAGCACATCGCCAGGGTAAGTTGGCATATCCATCACCGAGCCGCGTTGCACACCGCTGGCATGCTTATACGGTCCCTTTGGGTAGGTGTCCCCTGCACCGTAACCATCATCCGCAGGATCTGAATAAATGAGCGCGCCGATTGCCCCTTTCTCTGCGGCAAGCTTGGGCTTAATCCCACGCCATGAACGACCGTATTTGGCGATGACAATCTTGCCCTCGACGCTAATGCCATACCGTTCTAGAAGTTCGTAGTCCTCGGGTATACCGTAATTAACAAAAACAAGCTCCGCCTCGACTTCGCCATCAATGGAAAAGGCGTTGTAAGGCGGCAACAGATGTTCTCGAACACTAGTACTTGGGTCTTCTGCAATGGAATCCTCGCGCAGCCCTGCAGTAAACTGGGTTGGGGCGACTAGTTCGAGTTCACGGATTTTAGGCGTGGGTAGCAGTATTTCGTACTCCGCGAACTCAGTGTCGTAACCCCAAGATGCCAACAACGCGTGAACGCGTTCAGCGACTTCTTTGCCTGCTGCGGAACCCACGTGGTGGGGCTTTGCTGAAAGCTCTTGCAGCCAGGCCTCTAATTCAGAAGCCTCTAAACCAGAATCGTACTGCGCTTCCAGTTCGAGCTGCGCTTTACTCTCAGCTTGGTCGAATCCAGTAATCTCTTTCGCCACGGCGAATTGCGACGTTAACAAGGTTGTTAGAAGCACCAACAGAGTGCGCAGGAAGTTGTTGGATTTATTATTCATAGTTCACCCTTACAAGTGATCAGTCGAGAGTTAACGTTATGGGAAATGATTACCTTTTATGCATTTCTCGTCCGCCAAAGTTATTCACACAAACCATTTCACACTGAGTCGGATCATCATCACCCACCTAATGAATCTAAATAGTGCGTCCAACGACTCTCGTCGACCGCTATTTTCTTCCAAGAGCCGCGCCTTTTCTTGCTGACCAATTTCACGGATCTGATCGTCTTTCACCTGTGCACTTCGGGACTATCCGCGTGGGCCAGCAGGGGCGTGTTTCGGTAGTTTTGGCAAATTGCCGATCATGCCATCGGGTCGGGCCGCCTTGAGCATGCGTTGATACGCAGGCCTTGCTTCGATTCTTTGCTTCCATTCAGCAATTTTGGGGAATTGGTTTGCATCAACCAAATTAAGTCCAGTTGCGACGTTGAGTGGAAACACCATCATGATGTCTGCGCTAGAAAATTCTTCGCCGCCAAACCATGAGTGTTTGGTCAGGTAATTCTCTGCGTGTTGAACTGTGGCTTCCGAGTCCACCATGCGCGACCTGACCTTGGGTGGTTCTTTACGCCAAGCTCGGTAGTCTGAAAAAAGTCGAGCTGCGAGGCTACCTTCCGCGAAGTGCATCCACATGAGGTGATTCGGGTAGTCCGCGCTATCTAACGCTGGTTGGAGCTTGCCCGGTGCGTATCGGTTTAGAATCACTTCAATAATAGCCCCCGACTCAACCAGTATTTGATCGCCAACAGTCACCGTAGGTGCCATTGGTACTTCAGGATTAATTTCGCGAATTTTTGCCATCGACGCGGATAAGTCTCCGCGCACGTAAACCAGACCATATGGGTACTCTAATTCTTCCATTAACCAAACGATGCGTTCGGAGCGACGTCCTTCAAGGTGATATATGGTGACTTCGGGCATCGCAGCAGCAGCATCTACTTTGTCGATGGCGTAGGCTGAACTACTTGCTGAGAATAAACCTATGGTGCCTAGGCTGAGGGCGAATAGAACGTTTAAAAAGCTTTTAGGACGTGGCATGTACGAGTGACCTGAATGTAGGTGGGGAAGGCGAATAGCATGCGGGTCCAACCGGCAATTTGCAATGGAAGTGCTCAGGGTGACAGGTGAATACGATGTCTCAGCAACATCGACTCAAAGAAATTATCGACGCTTGCGTCCCGAGTTGCGAATCATCGTGTTCGAAATAGCTTGCTCAAGAACGTGTGTCGTCTGGTGAGACAGTTCTGTTATGCTTGCAAGTCTTCTACTGGTTGTGATCCCCCGTGTATCGACATTTATTGCTTCTGCGCATGCTGGTTTTGTTGGGCGTGATCTCTTTCGGAACTTTCCTGGCATTCCAATATGGCTTTGTTGACCTTTTGGTCAGTGCTGATCGAAGTTACCTTTCATCCGTAATTCTTACGATCTATCTAACATTAACCCTACATTGGGTCTGGGTGGGTTGGTTACTCTCTTGTGAACTGAATTATGCGGCAATGCTGGATGGCGATTCGATACCGTCGGCCACCGCCAGTCTTACCTCGGGTCTGATTGAAAGATTGGAATCTAGTCTTGGTGGGGCTCGCAGAGAACGGCTCCTCAGCCTGTATTATGACCAGCTGATGAACAGACACGCCTTTGGGCATTTCGCCACTGACGTGCTGCTCAGGTTAGGTCTGCTTGGAACCATTATCGGTTTCATCCTCATGCTCCTGCCAGTGGCGGACATCAAGGATTTCGACGGAGCGGTCATGCAACGCCTGCTGGCCAGCATGAGTGGCGGCATGGCTGTCGCCCTCTACACCACGCTCGCCGGTCTTGTCACCAGCACATTGCTTCGATTCCAATATCATGTGCTGGATTCGGCAGCGGTCGATCTTGCTAATCGCGTCTCGATTCATGTTGAGACGAAGCTTGGATTTAGTGTCGATGAGACATAGAGTTTTAGAAGGCAGCACATCAAGTGATGCCTTCACTGACCTTCTATTCAATGCGCTGCTTGGATTCGCGATGATGTTCATCATAGCGTTTATGCTAATCAACGATCCTGAAGATGCGGGCAATATCGATTCGAAGGCGGAGATGCTCATCACCGTACGCTGGGCTGACGGTCATCCGGACGACGTTGACACGTTAGTGGAAGGTCCGCATGGCGAAGTTGTCTGGTACCACAATCGTGACGGTGAACTGATGCACCTCGACAGAGACGATCGCGGGTTAGTCGCCGATCGTGTCACCCTTGACGGAAAAGAAGTGTTGAATCCGATTAACCAGGAAACCGTTACGGTGCGCGCACTGCAGAGTGGAGAGTATGTGGTGAACCTGCTGCACTACCAATCTAACTATGGTGAAGGCTTGCCCGTAACCGTTAAGGTCGAAAAACTGAACCCTGAAGTCTCGTTGGTTTATTACGGTACGCGAATTCTTAAGGGGACGGGGGATGAGCAAACTGCGGTACGATTTCGGCTGGACAGCGCCGGTGAAGTTGTGGGTACAAATGAACTTCAGAAGCGACTTCTAACCCTGGTTCTGGATAAATCCTGATGGACACTGCCGTGGTGCTGTTATCTGTAGCGTATGTCATTGTGGCCGCGCTGCTGTTAAACCTTAATCTTAAAACCAGTCATACATCCCGAGTGAAAGTGGCAGCAATTGTCGTCACGACTTGCTTGTATATCGTCAGTTGGTTTGGCTATCAGGCCATGTCCGGCTGGGCGTCAACGCAGCCATTGCCTGAGCAATTCCGTCTATTGTGGGTTTCTATTGAGGAGCGAAAGAGAGAGGACAGAAACCCGGGATACATCTACTACTGGGTGCGAACACTGGACGAGGCAGATCTGCCGGTTGGGCCGCCACGCGCGCATCGGGTTGAGTGGTCTGAGAGCGCCGCGGAAATTGCAGAAGCAGCAACCTCTGCAATAGAAGAAGGGCAAGAGCTGAACGGGACGCTGTCGCGAAACCTAATGGCCCCCAGTGAAGAGGGTGATGCGATTTCGGGATACGCCGGTGAGCAGTCTGTCACCGGCGCATCAGATGGGGAAGTGAATATTCGCTTCAATAGCGCACCAGCCCGACATCTGCCTGCCAAGCCTGTTCCGGGCTAGGCGACGCTACTTAAGCCAGGTCAGTCTGGCTGTTTCTTGATTGCCCAGCGCAACTTCCCGGTCCTCATGTGCCCGCGCTTTTATGTAATCGTGTATCAATGTCGTATCAGCAGGTGTTAAAGAATCGGCGAAGGAAGCCATTCCTGCACTGGCCAGCAGGCCGCCGAGTACTATGCCGTCGAAGCTATCGTGCGAGCCTTTGCCCATCATGCGCAAATCGGCGATGACGCCGCCCGAGCGAGCGATAAGGCCGTGGCAGACCGCGCAGAAGTTGTGATACAACACTTCACCACGGGCAATAGTCTCGTCGTCCACATCAGCAAGCTGCTGTGCCGGTATCGTCATGTCACGTACTGTAGGGGAGGGTAAAGCGCTTGTACCGCCGAGTTTGAATACCAGCAGGCGACCA
Source organism: Limisphaerales bacterium (assembly GCA_051270205.1). Lineage (GTDB taxonomy): Bacteria > Pseudomonadota > Gammaproteobacteria > Pseudomonadales > Azotimanducaceae > UBA4421. The sequence continues at coordinate 2,111 of JBNMMV010000211.1, read as the reverse complement.
GTGTTACTGTGGGTAAGGGATGCCGGTTGCGGTACCGGATCTATCGGTGCCCCTGAGAAGAGATCGCCACCACCGGTGCCGGTCAGGATGGAAACGTATTGAACACCATCGATCTGATAGGTGATCGGTGGGGCCAGCATGGATACGTAGGTATTGAAGTCCCAAAGCACGTCGCCGTTGTCTTGGTCATACGCTGCGAACATACCCAGTGCATTACCTTGGAACACAAGGCCACCTTTGGTTCCCAGCACGCCACCGTTCCAGTAGTGGGGAAATTCAACCGCCCATTTTTCTTCGCCTGTTAAAAAGTTGAAAGCTTTGAGGTAGCCGCGAACCTTCGGTTGAGAATCTACGTTGTCGACGAAGAGCTGTGCGATTCGACCGAATTCGAGTCCGAGATTCATGCGGCCTGGATGTCGCTTGTAGAGCCCCGTCTTGTAGTACTCATCGGACATGGCATAGATGAGTGGATTTTCCTGCACAGGCAGGTATGCAATGCCAGCCTCCGCATCAATCGACATGGCTTGCCAGTTATGGGCGCCGAGGGGACCAGGCAGTACCCACTTTGCTTTATCGCTATAGTCGCCCGTGTCACTCTCGACGGGTCGGCCTGTGTCCAGATCGACATGCGTCGCCCAGGTAACGGCAGCGAAAGGATTGGCGCGCAGCAGTTTGCCGTCGGCGCGATCAATGACATAGAAGAAGCCATTCTTAGGCGCCTGCAATAGTACTTTGCGGTCTTTGCCGTCAATGGTCATGTCGGCGAGGGCGATATCTTGTACCGCGGTGTAATCCCAGTTGTCTCCTGGTGTGGTCTGGTAGTGCCAGCGGTACTCGCCGGTGTCTGCATCCAGTGCCACGATAGAGGAGAGATACAGGTTATCGCCGCCGCCGGGAGAACGCAGTTCTCTAGACCAGGGGGAGCCATTACCGACGCCGAGGTAGACGGCATTGAAGTCAGGGTCATAGACAATGGAGTTCCATACCGTTCCACCGCCGCCAAATTCCCAGTAGTTGGTTCCTTTCCAGCTTTTCGCTGCAGTTTCCATGGCTTTGTTTTCAAAAGGTTCTGCTGGATTGCCCGGAACGGTGTAAAACCGCCAGACCTCATCACCTGTTTTCGTGTCGTAGGCGGTAACGTAGCCTCGCACACCAAATTCGGCGCCACCGTTGCCGATGAAGATCTTGTCGTTGGCTACCCGTGGTGCGCCTGTAATGGTATAGAAGCGGTCACGGTCAATGATGGTATCAACGCTCCAGACTTGTTTGCCAGTTTCCGCGTCTAGAGAGAAAAGACGGCCGTCGAGGCTGCCGAAATAAACGTGTCCTTTGTATACCGCGACACCACGATTCACAACATCACAGCAGGCGCGACGCCCCCATTCGCGTGGAACCTTGGGATCAAACGTCCACTTTTCTTCGCCCGTTACGGCGTCGATGGCGTACACGCGGCTCCAGGTGCTGGTGAAAAACATGATACCGTCTACCACGATCGGCGTTGATTCAAGTGCCCGGTTTGTTCCCATATCCTTGTACCAGGCAAGGCCAAGGTCTTTTACGGTGTCTTTGTTAATTTGCTTAAGGGGAGAAAAGCGTTGCTCTTCATAGGTGCGGCCGTAAGCCAACCAGTTGCCTGGCTCGGAGTCTGCATTGTTGATGCGTGCATCATCGATCTGCCCGATCGTGGACCGTGCTACTGACGCTTGAGTTTCTTTGGCTGCGTTTGCAACCTCTTTAGTTTCCGGCGCTTCTGAGCAGGCAGCTATGAATAGTGTTGCCATAACAAGCAGTACAATTGGTACTTGGCGCATGTGGTTTCCCCCTGGTTTCCGATAGGCTGAAGATACGCATGTTTGTGTTTTAGTGCCAGCAGAGTGTCGTTAGAATGGTAAGTGACATCCCACAGATATGAACCAGGCACACTTCAATACTCGTGCAACGAGAAAGTCATGAAGTTTAGTTGGCACTAAACCTGTTTGAATACCTCAGCCCACTCTTCAATAGCGGCTTCGTGGCCGTGAACAAGTTGGATTGTTACTTGGTCGTATCCCCATTCTTGCAATTGCCGCATGCGTTCGACCAGTTCTTCGTGGCTGCCGCTCATGGTTGTC
>JBNMMV010000210.1:0-7448 GCA_051270205.1 Limisphaerales bacterium | reverse complement strand
AAAAAGTTACCAGTGACATCAAATGGTGCAGCGCTGAGCCAAAAAATCACACCCGCCTCGCTGAGAATGACTGATACCAAGGCTATGAAGCCCACTGCAAATCCCAGTCCGATAGTTTTCATGACGAAAACTCAAACATGCCCTGGTCGATGACTGTGTCACCGTCCTGGTTCTCGGTTCTAAACAAGGCCTGGTTGCCGTCGATCCACATACTGATTGTCAGGTGGTCTCCAGGCATGACGGGTTTTGAAAATCGACTGTTCATGGACTTAAACTTCGCAGGATCCGATCCGCACAGCGTATGTAGAAGGGCGCGTCCAGTGAATCCCCACGTACAAAGTCCGTGAAGAATGGGTTGGTCGAATCCACCCATGGCGGCGAATGAGGGGTCTGAATGCAGTGGGTTGCGGTCGCCTGACAGGCGGTAGGTAAGCGCCTGGTCCGGGCGTGTTGCGTAGACCACCTGGTGATCTGCAGCGCGAGAAGGAAATTCAAGCTTGTCCTGAGGACCACGTTCACCACCCCAACCGCCTTCGCCGCGACAAAAGAGTTGCGAGCGGGTTTTTAGTAAGGGCTTACCGGTGGCTGTATTAGTGCTTGTCGATTCAAATTCGACTACCGCGGCTGAACCTTTGTCCCAGATGGCAGTGCATTCGCCAACACTTTCAATTTCGCCTTCGGGTGGAATTTCGTCGAGCAGTTCAATGCCCTGTTCGCCGTGTACCATCAGCGCCGGGTTGAAGCTGCCAATTTTGTTGAAAGGCGTGCCACCGCCGCCAATGATTACAGCGAAGGTTGGCAGAACTTTTTGTGGGGTGTCGTTGGTGTTCTCGGTGGTGAACTGCAGCTCATCAGTGCCTGCACCAATACCAACCGCGTACAAGAGTGCATCCTTCGTCGTCCAGCTTTTCTTTGAAACGTCGCCCTTGACGCCGACGGCTTCTGGATTAATAGGCATGTTATCCCCTTGTTTTCTGAGTCTCAAAGTGGGTAATGTGGGCAAGGGAGGTGAATATGTCAAATTCAATACGTGGTCAAGTTGCGATTGCTGGGGTCGGTGAAACCGAATATTACAAACGTGGTGAGGCACCAGAGGCTGAGTTTAAACTCGCGCTCACTGCAATTTTACGTGCCTGTGAAAGTGCGGGGATTAAACCTCAAGACGTAGACGGCTTTGCTTCTTACAGCAACGACCGTAGCGATCCATCACACCTGGCGGCAGCGCTTGGCTGCAAAGAACTAACCTTTGCGAATATGCAATGGGGTGGTGGTGGTGGTGGTGGCTCTGCGGCCATTGCCAATGCGGCAGCAGCGATTCATGCGGGCATTGCGGATACAGTGGTTGTCTTTCGGGCGCTTGCCCAAGGGCAGTTTGGTCGATTTGGGCAGGGTTCGCGAAGCAATTCCATACGCGGCGATTTTGCTCATACGTTGCCTTACGGGTTGATGTCGCCGGCACAAATGTTTGCCATGAAAGTTGTGCGCTTTATGCACGAGCATGGCGTTGAGCAAAATGCCTTAAGAGCTATATCTCTGGCTTGCTATGAGCATGCCCAAGCCAACCCTCGAGCCATTATGTATGGCCGCCCACTTGATGAAAAAACTTACGACGAGTCGCGTTGGATTGTTGAGCCATTTCATTTGTTCGACTGCTGTCAGGAAAATGACGGTGCCGCAGCCATAGTGTTGGTCAGTGCAGAGCGGGCCAAAGATTTCGATCATAAACCCTGCTACGTTCTGGGTGCCCTAGGTGGGAGCCACTATCGGGCGGGTGCATCGGTTCACAACACACCAGACTATGCGACCTCGACATTTAAAACTTTGGCGCCGCGTCTATATGAACTGGCAGGGGTCGGTGCCGGTGATGTAGACGTTCTGCAGAGCTATGAGAATTTCACCGGTGGCGTCTTGATGAGCATCGTTGAGCATGGTTTCTGCGAGCCAGAGGCCTGTAACGATTTTTTTACTAAAGATCGTTTCATGGCTAAAGGTGGTGATCTACCGTTGAACACCAGTGGTGGCAATCTGGCTGAGTGCTATATGCACGGTCTCGGGTTGAACATCGAGGCAGTTCGACAAGTGTGGGGCGATTCTACCAGTCAGGTAGATAACGTTGACGTCTCAATGGTTATCTCTGGCCCCATGGTGACGCCGGTCAGCAATAGTATTTTTGGCAGTGAGGCGACGCTATGAGTGACTATTATTTGAATCCAGGCTTGCCACAACCTGTTGCTACCGAGCTAGATGCGCCTTTTTGGGAGGGGCTAGCTGACAATGTGCTTCGCATTCAACAGTGCCGAAAATGCAAAGTCCACCAGTGGGGTCCAGAATGGATTTGCCATCGTTGTCACAGTGACGATGTGGGTTATGAAGAAGTTGCTGATGAAGGTGTGATCTACAGCTACGAGAGAATTTGGCACCCTGTGCATCCCGCGTTGGCAGAGCAAGGCCCCTACATTGTGGTGCTGGTGAGCTTACCTCATGCCGATGATGTGCGGCTGGTCGGCAATCTCCTGGGCGATGCAAAACAGGAAGTTGAGATAGGTGCCAAAGTGCGCGCTGTATATGAACATCACACCGATGCCGAACCTGAATTTACCTTACTGCAGTGGAGTCTTGTATGACTGAAGTACACGGGCATTACGACGCTAAGTTTGAGCCGCTGGTTGAGCAGTTCCTGAATAATTTCACCGAAAAAGGCGATGTTGGTGCAAGTTACGCCGCCAGTCTAGAAGGTGAAATGGTGGTAGATATCTGGGCAGGTCACCGCGACGCGGCAGCTACTGAGCCATGGCAAGAAGACACCATTGTAAATGTCTACTCGACGACTAAAACCATGGCAGCTGCATGTGCGTTGGTGCTAGCAGACCGAGGCTTGATCGATTTTAACGCTCCGGTATCAGACTACTGGCCAGAGTTTGCCCAAAACGGTAAAGCCCATGTTGAAGTCCGACATTTTATGTCCCATTCGGCCGGTCTTTCTGGCATGGACGAGCCCGCCAAAGGTGATGCCTTTTATGACTGGGACTTTGTCGTAGATGCCTTGGCCAAGCAGGCCCCTTGGTGGGAGCCAGGCGCCGCCAGTGGTTATCACGCACTGACGCAAGGTCACTTGATAGGGGAAGTGGTACGAAGGGTAACTGGCCGCAGTCTAGGCACGTTTTTCGCCGAAGAAATTGCGGGGCCCCTCGGTGCGGACTTCCACATTGGCACTGCTGAAGAACATTGGCCAAGAGTAGGTGAACTAATACCACCAGAGAACAGTCTGGCAACACAAACCGGTGAAGATAAAGATTCCATCGCCGCCAAGACCTTTCGTAATCCAGTAGCCGATGCCAAAGCGTCCGGGACACCGGGCTGGCGGTTGGCTGAGATCCCTGCTGCCAACGGACACGGCAACGCACGCTCTGTTGTCAGAGCTCAAACACCGATGGCCAACGGCGGTAAAGCATTCGGCGTAGAGCTTCTCTCCGAGCAAGGTGCTGCGCGGATTATGGATGAGCAAATTAGCGGCAAAGACCTCGTCTTGGGCGTTCCCATGAGATTCGGCATGGGTTACGGCTTAACCGCAGAAGCGATGCCTATGGGACCCAACGACAATATTGCATATTGGGGAGGATGGGGTGGGTCGACCATTGTCGTCGATCAAGATGCGCACCTGTGTGTGTCCTATGTCATGAACAAAATGTTCCCCGGCGTGCTCGGTGATACCCGCGGCTACGCCCTCCTGCAAAAAACCTACAACTGCCTGTAGAGCTACCCATAAAGAGGGTCAGACCCTAGGGTCAGGATCGTGGATCTGACCCTAGGGTCTGACCCTGTCGTTATTGGGCAAGGTGGCGTAGGACACTGTCCCGCCACTGGTCAGCGTTTTCGTACTGTGGCGAGTGTCCGGCTTTGGGAATGATACTGAGCACGCTGTCTGCAACTGCTTTGTGCATGGCGCGCGATGGTTTTAGAAATGGCTTATCTTTTGCGCCGACAATAATGGTTGTAGGAACAGAAATATCTGCCATTCGGGGAAGAAGGTTCTCCTGATTGACCAGCTCGAATCCGAGTTGCACGAATGCTTCCGGATCCATTTGCTCAAGCTTCACGCGGATACGGCGCCAGTGTTCTGCTTCGCCTAGAAAGTCGATGCCGCGTTTGGCGATTGCATTCGGTCGCTGTGATTGCATGCCGGGTAGCAAAGCCTGGCAACCGTCTTGGCTCACAATAGAGTTGAGCTGAGCGCGGTTGTCATCGCCGAACAAATCTAGTGCGTAGGGTGCGGTATCCATCAATATTAGGGAGCGAAAGCGTTCAGGGTTTGCCAATTGTGCGCGTAGCGCGACCATGCCGCCTAGTGAGTGTCCAAGTAAATGACAGGTAGGTATGTCTAATTTATCTAGAAAGCTAATCAAATCTACGGCGAGCTGTTGCAACGAGTAGGGACTTGCGTTGCTGCTCTCTCCGTGGCCGCGATGGTCGTAGGTAATTACCCTGTGGTTTTCAACAAACCAGGCAAGTTGGCTTGTGAAATCTAATTTCGACCCTGTGAAACCGTGTACAAAAACCAAGGGCGCGCCTCGTCCTAAGTCGTGGTACGCCGTCTGTATATCGCCGTGCTGGGTAAATTCGGTGGTGAACATTATTCGCTGACGCTAAAGCGCCATCGAGTGGCGGTGCCGTGAATGGCTTCCCACTCTACAATGTCGATGATGGTTAGTGCGCGCATTTACTCAAACTCGAGAATGGCACGCCCACTAATTTTCCCCTGTTCCAGCGCAGTCGTCGCATCGTTAATATTTTCAATGGTGTAACGCTCAGTGATCATCGCTTCTAGATTTAGATCGCCATTTTCGTGCCATTCCAAAAAGCGTGGGAAGTCACGGTCAGGTGCGCAGGACCCGCCAATGCTGCCGATAAAGTGTTTTTCGTTAATCAATACATCAATGGCGTTCAGCTCAACTGGTGTGGACGGTACGCCGACCAGCACTGCGGTACCGCCGTCTTGGGCGCCAAAGTGACCACTGCGGCAGGCAGGTACGATCTGTTCCATGGTGGTGCGAATGCCAATGCAGTCGAAAGCGAAGTCAGCGCCCGATACTGGTTGTCGCATGATGTTGTGAATGCCTTCTTTCTGGGTGAGGGCATGTATGGCTTCCACCGGATCAACCAAGCTTGCGTTGATGGTGTGGGTTGCGCCAAAGGCACGCGCAAATTCCAGTTTGGCGTCGTCTAGATCTATCGCAATAATGGGTGACGCGCCTGCGACTTTGGCGCCGACCACGGCGGAGAGACCGACACCGCCAACGCCGAAGATCGCCACACTCTGGCCTGCCTGCACATTGGCTGTATTGATAACAGCACCAGCGCCAGTCATTACGGCGCAGCCGATAATAGAAGTGACGTCTCGTGCAATGGTGGGGGCAACTTTCACCACATATTGTTCATCACAGAGGGTGTGATCGGCCCAGGTAAAGACATTCTCCGATCGTGCAGTACCGTCACTTACCTCTAAAATTGCCGGTTCAGGTATGCGGGTCGCCGCCTCGATGTTACGCGGCACCCATGTGACGAGCACAGTGTCACCTTCCACGACGTGACTGACGTCAGAGCCAGCTTTCAAGACAACCCCAGTGGCTTCGTGGCCTAGGACTACTGGGTGGGTTCTGGGGCGGTGCATTTGGTGTAACTGTGAGTGGCAAATGCCAGATGCATATTGCTTTATTACGACTTGGTGTGGTCCGGGGTCGGGTAATGTCAGCGACTCAATTCGAAGTGTCGCTGAATCTTGTGGCAATACCACTACGTTTGCTAGGGTTCCCATAAAGCCTCCTGTAAATGTCAGATCCATAGTGGCGCGACTAGGCTTTAAGTGCAATTCCTTGTAGGCTTTTCGAATGAAAGATGAATACCGATTGGTTTATTCTGGTGAAGTGCTCGATGGGCAACACACAGCGGTTGTAAAAAAACGTTTGGCTGCTGTTTTGAAGCTAGACGATGAACGCATGACCGTACTTTTTTCGGGTAAATCTGTGGTGGTTAAGAAAGCCACAGACGAAAAAACCGCAGCACGGTATCAGGCCGCGTTTCAAAAAGCTGGGGCTCGATTACGGGTATTGCCTGTCGATGATGGAGCACCAGAGACGCCACAGCCTGACCCCGTTGAAACCGCCTCCGACCCGAGCGGCGCCGACAAGTCGACCGCTTCAGGTCTACAAGTTATGCCAGAAGGCTCATTGGTCATTGCTGAGGATGAACGCCTAGAAGTTGTGCCGGTTGAAGTTGAGACCGATCATTTAAAGGTACAGGGTGCCGTTTTTATTACGGATGATGACGAGTTAGCCGTGGATGTGCCTAACGTAGACCACATTACACTCGCCGAACTTGGCGTTTTATTGGGCCAAGAACGTACCGATGAGGCAGTGATAGCAGAGATCGACGCCAATTTTGATTTGGCTGAAGTTGGCGCTGTACTAGGCGCCCTAGCTAACGACAAGGAATCCGGGGAAATTGCCTCAGTGGACAGCCCAGATTTCGACCTGGCCGAGCCAGGCGAGTTAATGGACGCCACTCCAAAAGCCGAGTCGCCCCTGCCACCTGACACCAGTCACATAAAACTAGACGATAAGGAAGACGATGAAACTGCATGAATCCCCGAGCCCCAATGCGCGGCGCGTACACATATTTATGGCGGAAAAAGGAATTGAAATCGAAAGGGTCGCGGTGGACATTCGAGCAGGCGAAAATATCGCTGATGAATATCGAGCCAAAAACCCTGCCGGACGGGTACCTACCCTAGAGTTGGACGACGGCACCTTCTTAGCCGAATCCGTTGCGATCTGCCGATACCTTGAAGGTATTAATCCGACGCCAAACCTCTTTGGTGAGACGCCTTTGGAAATGGCCACCATCGAAATGTGGGGGCGGCGCGCGGAAATCAATTTCATGGCCGAAGTCGCTGGCGCGTTCCGCAACATTACTGGTTTTTTTAAGGACCGCGAAACTTGCGTAGCCGAATGGGGACAGGTCTGTGCCGAGAAAGCACCAAAGGCGCTAGAGATGTTCGACACCCAGTTGGCCGACACTGAATATGTGGCCGGTGATCGCTTTACCATTGCCGACATCACACTTGGCGTGGCAGTTGCGTTTGCAGCTCAAGTAAAAGTAGTGGCCATGCCTGATCTTCCCAATCTGGCCAGATGGCAGGAACAGATCAATGCGCGTGAGAGCTTCGCTTCTAACTAAGGCAGTTGGGCCAGTTAGCGTAAGCATAGGCTAACCAGGTCCATGCCAATGCCAATGGTTGACTAAGTACCACTCTGTTGAGTCATATCTCATAGCGCGAACCTAACGCCCGCATACAAATAACGACCCACCGCACTGACCGGGTAGGAAATACTGCCCACGTCAGGCTGTTCATCCGTGATGTTGTTTATCCCGGCATAGGCTGATAGTTGATC
>JBNMMV010000209.1:0-7453 GCA_051270205.1 Limisphaerales bacterium | reverse complement strand
TCCGCTCACGCGTTACATCAAACTGTTTACCCACTTCTTCAAGTGTATGGTCGGTATTCATATCAATACCAAAGCGCATGCGTAGCACTTTCGCTTCACGCGCAGTAAGACCACCTAGCACATCTCGGGTAGCTTCCTTTAGGCCTTCGCCAGTGGCAAGTTCAATAGGTGAACCGATGGTTGTATCTTCAATGAAATCACCCAGATGCGAATCTTCATCGTCACCAATTGGCGTCTCCATAGAGATCGGCTCTTTAGCGATTTTCAATACCCGTCGAACTTTGTCTTCTGGCATCTCCATGCGTTCTCCGAGCTCTTCCGGCGTCGGTTCACGTCCCATTTCTTGCAACATCTGGCGGGAAACACGATTTAGCTTATTGATGGTCTCAATCATGTGAACTGGAATTCGAATCGTTCTCGCTTGGTCAGCAATAGAGCGTGTAATTGCCTGACGAATCCACCATGTCGCGTAAGTAGAAAACTTATAACCTCGACGATACTCGAATTTGTCTACGGCCTTCATTAAGCCAATGTTGCCTTCCTGGATAAGGTCCAAAAATTGCAAACCACGATTGGTGTACTTTTTAGCAATAGAAATCACCAAACGAAGGTTGGCCTCGACCATGTCTTTCTTGGCGCGACGCGCTTTCGCTTCACCCAAAGACATGCGCCGATTAATTTCCTTAATCTCAATCACTGTCAGGCTCGTTTGCTTAGACAGTGCTTTCAATTTCTTTTGCGCACGCAAGATGTCTTCACGCTGGTTTTCCAAAGGCGCCGAGTAATCCTTGCCTGCTTTGACCAACTTGTTGATCCACGTCAGACTGATTTCGTTAGCTATGTATTCCTTGCGGAAAATATCACGCGGAACACGAGCACGGCGCACAACACAGGTTATAATCGATCGTTCATGGCGGCGAACAATACTCAGAGCGTCGCGTGGCACTTCCACCATGCGGTCGAAATGTTTCGGTACTAGCTTGAAACAGCAAAATGCTTCGCCGAGTTTTATGAACTGCGCCGTGGCTTCCTTACTGTCTCGACCTTTTTCAGCGATTATTTTTTGCGACTTGTTGTACTGGCGCTTTAGCAGAGAAAAACGACGTCTCGCTTCCTCTGGGTCAGGACCTGTTTTTTCTTCCTCATCATCGTCATCATCGCTGGCGTTAACCTTGACACCATCTGGCCCCACCTGAGTCGCCGCGGGAACGTGATCTGTAGGATCAAGGTAACCCACCAATAAGTCAGTGAGCTTATCTTCCTTGACGACATTGGCATAAGTTTCTAAGAGATATTCGACTGGGCCTGGAAAGTAAGCCATTGCGGTAAGTACGTCGCGAATGCCTTCCTCAATTCTCTTTGCAATGGCAATTTCGCCTTCACGCGTGAGTAGCTCAACAGTACCCATCTCGCGCATATACATACGCACTGGATCTGTTGTTCGTCCCGCTTCAGTCTCTACCGCTGCCAAAGCCGCAGCCGCTTCCTCAGCAGCCAACTCATCAGCAGTATTTTCTTCTGAGCTCAAAAGCTCATCGGCATCAGGCGCAGCTTCGTACACGTTGATACCCATGTCATTGATCATGCGAATAATTTCTTCAATCTGCTCTGGGTCGGATATGTCATCCGGCAGGTGATCATTGACCTCGCCGTATGTGAGAAATCCCTGCTCTTTACCTTTTGCGATCAAGTCTTTGAGTCGCGATTGTGTCTGCGCTGTAGTTGGAGTACTCATAGCCCTAATTAACACCTCTAGCTGTGCTATCGCCTATCTATGCAAGCAATGCTCAGGTACAAGCAACACTCGGATCAAGACAAGTAATATGTCGTTCAATCGAAGCTTCACGTTCTTAACATTTGGAACGCAAATTCTCGACATGGTTCGCCCACATCCATGCAAACAGCACGGTAGGCGATGCTCATAAAATTGATATTTTCGGTTTTTGCCTGTGTATTTGGATCAATTAGTGTAGATCCGGCCCTCGTTTGGTCGGGCTAGCCCCTTAGGCAACAGAGGATTATACCAAGCAAACAGATCTCTTCCAATCCTTTTAGAGATTCAACTTAAAGCTTAGCCTTCATCTGGCTTCACTTGGCGCCAATACTTGCGAAGCGCTTCAATATTTGGCGATTCCTTCAAATCTTGTAAAGATATTTTACGTATGTCGGCTCGAATACGAACTAGATAGGTTTTACATGCGTCTTCAAGCTCTGTTTTTAACGCTATATCGTCAATGGGCAAGGGGCGTGCAGCCCATTTACGCATCTGTTCATGCGCATCTGGTTCATCAAAAACCACGAGCAACTCTTCGGTATCCGCACCGGGATGAGATTCCAGATAGTGAAGCAAGTCAGATATAACTCCGCCACCCGCTTCTTGTAACATCTGAGTACGAATCTCCGCAGACAGTTCAGACCAATATTCAGGCCGCTTAACCAAAATAGTTAGTAGGCGCTCACTTACTTTAGGGAGTGCGCGGGAACTGGCCTTAAATTGAGGCTTCGGTTCAGTTTGGCGTGGTTGTCTAGCCCCACGCAAACCCGTGAGTTGCTCGATTCTTTGCTTAAGCAATGTCTGCAGAACGCCAGTTGGCAGTTTTTCCACATACGGACTGATAAGGCCAACAAATCTTCCCTTGCCATCCATCGTCTCAAGATCGAGCCCTTGGCTAAGGCGTTGAACAAGAAATTCGAGCGCCGGGAGGGCATTGTTAACGAATTCATCGAAGCCTTTTTTTCCGGATGTTCGAATCAACGAATCCGGATCCTCGCCATCCGGCAAAAACATAAACTTCAGTTGGCGGTGTTCGTTGAGAACGCCCAGGGCATTTTCCAAAGCTTTCCATGCCGCGGCCCGACCAGCAGGATCACCATCGAAACAACAAACTACTTCATCGGCGTAGCGGTACAGTTTCTCAAAGTGGGGGGTACCGCTGGCTGTCCCTAAGGTTGCAACTGCATTTGGAACACCAAATTGCGCGAGCGCAACAACATCCATATACCCTTCAACTACGATCAAGCGGTCGATGCTGCGCAACGCTTTACGCGCTTCGTATAAGCCATAGAGCTCTTTGCTTTTATGGAAAACCGGAGTCTCTGGCGAATTCAAGTACTTTGGGCCTTCGTCCTTGCCCATCACCCGACCACCAAAACCAATAACTCGACCTCGTGTATCTTTTATTGGAAAGACAATGCGATTGCGAAACCGGTCGTAGATGCGTCCTTTGTCGCTCTCAGTAGACAAACCCGCTTCAACGAGCAGCTTTTCTGAAACACCCGCAATACCGTCCTGTAAATTCTGCCAGCCATCCGGTGCAAAACCGATCCCAAAGTCCCGCGCCACTTCACCGGTTAAGCCTCGATTCTTGAGGTATTCAATGGCGAGGGGGGCATCACGCAGCGCATTTCGATAAAAACGTTCTGCCTGACCCAGCACTTCAAATAGGTTTGGATCGGTTTTCGGACCTTGGAAGCGACTTTCCTCCCGCGGCACTTCAAGCCCCATTTGTTGGGCTAGGCTTTCAACCGCTTCAACAAACTCCAGACGGTCAAACTGCATAATGAAAGTCAGTGCAGTGCCACTCTCCTGGCACCCAAAGCAATGGAAAAACTGTTTATCTGGGCTGACGGAGAACGAGGGGGTTTTTTCATCATGAAAGGGGCACAAACCAGAATAGTTTTTGCCTGCTTTCTTTAAAGTCATGCGCCGCTCGACTACATCGACGATGTCGACCCGGTCTAGAAGATCATTGATAAAGTTTTGCGGTATGCGTCCAGCCACCTTTGCAGGTTACCAGAATTCAGCGACCGTAGATGTCCTCGAATCGCTCAATATCGTCCTCACCAAGATAAGAACCCACTTGCACTTCGATCAACTCAAGCTCCAACTTGCCAGGGTTCTCCAGCCGATGCTTTACGCCTCGCGGAATATAAGTACTTTCATTTTCGCCAAGCGTAAACACGTCTTCACCGCGCGTGATACGGCCTGTACCTTTGACTACAACCCAGTGCTCAGAACGGTGATGATGAAGTTGTAAGCTAAGCGATGCACCCGGTTTGACCTTGATACATTTGACTTGGTAGCGCTCGCCTTCGTTCAATCCTTCGTAACTTCCCCAAGGCCGAAACACCTCTCGGTGATAATGCTGCTCGTTGCGTTTACCCTCGGCCAGGCGATTTACAACGATCTTTACATCCTGAACTCGGTCACGATCCGCCACCAACACGGCATCAGAAGTTTCTACAACGACAACATTATCGATGCCCAAGGTCCCGATCATCCTGTCGCCACCTATCACCAACGTATTTGTGGTATCCACAGCAATCACGTCACCGCGCAAGTGATTGCCGGCGGCGTCCTTTTCCAACTCCTCAAAAATCGCATCCCACGATCCTATGTCGTTCCAGCCAAAATTGACGGGCACCACCATTGCGTGCTCAGTCTTTTCCATGACGGCAAAATCTATCGAGTCAGAAGGAGAGTCTAAAAAAGCATCCGTGGGTCGCAAAAAGTCGAGGTCGCGATCCGCACCATCCATTGATACCTGACAACAGCTGGCCATTTTTGGATTGTGGACCGCCAATTCGCTCATATAGTTTTTCGCGCCAAGCACGAACATGCCGCTATTCCACAGGAAATTTCCCGCCTCAAGGTATTCTTGCGCTGTTGCTTCTTTTGGCTTCTCAACAAAGCTCGTTACTGCTTGTAGACCACCACCGCTCCCAGCGACCTCGATATAGCCATACCCAGTCTCAGCTCGACTCGGAGTTACCCCAAACGTTACCAAGCCTCCCTCAGAGGCTCCTTGAGCAGCCTCTTCCACTGCCGCCTTAAACGCCTGTTCGTCGTTTACCAAATGATCTGAGGGCAGCACCAGTAAAAGCGCATCCTCACTACTCTGCAGTGCGCAACAAGCTGCCAGAGCAATCGCTGGCGCACTGTTCCGACCTTCCGGCTCGAGGATGATCTGATGCCATTCAATTCCGACGGCGCGCAGTTGCTCAGCGACCATGAAGCGATGTTCTTCGTTACAGACAACTATCGGCGGGTGGTCCGTTGTCGCCTGCGCGCGCAGTGCTGTAGATTGAATAAAGGATTTATCATCAAGCAATTGGTGGAATTGTTTTGGGTAATAAGTACGCGAAATCGGCCACAATCGCGAGCCAACACCACCCGCTAGGATTACAGGAATCACCGGTGAAACCAAGGGCGCTACGATCCACTCAACTTAGTCTTCACTAATCCGCTCGCCACACCCATGTCAGCTCGCCCTTCAGCCAGCTGTTTGACCGCTGCCATGACGCGGCCCATGTCTGCCATTCCAGCCGCACCGCTTTGTTGAATCGCTTCATCTACTAGATTGCCAAGCGCTTCGTTTGACAGCTGCTCAGGCAAAAACTCCTGAATCAGCTCAATTTCGCTGGCTTCTTGGCTTGCGAGATCATCTCGCCCTGCTTTTTCAAACTGACTCAGAGAATCTTGGCGCTGCTTGAGCATTCTTTTTAGAATATCGAGCACATCAGCATCCGTCAGCTCACGTCGGTCATCGACCTCTACCCGCTTTATCTCCGAATTGACCATGCGCAACGTCGCTACGCGGGCTTTTTCTCGGGCTTTCATTGCCACGATGGTGGCTTCGCTGATACGTTTTTTTAGTTCAGACACAATTGTTCCAGAAGCTATTCATTGAGACATTAGTACATTAAGACGTAAATACAGTAAGACACAGGCACTCAATACCTGGGACCCAAGGGTACCTGAATTTAGACCAGCAGTGAGAGCGTTGGCCTCGAGCATTGCTAGAGACCGCGCTAGCCGCGGTCCCGGTAGGACAAAAGGGTCCTAAAACGCCCGTTCGTACTTCCGTGATTCGCGCTGCAACTTCTTTAGGTGACGCTTTACTGCCGCCGCAGCTTTGCGCTTACGTACAGCAGTAGGCTTTTCGTAAAATTCACGACGACGCACTTCCGAGAGGACTCCTGCCTTCTCGCATGAACGCTTAAATCGGCGTAGCGCGACATCAAAAGGTTCGTTTTCTCTGAGTTTTACCTGCGGCATATTGGCCTTGTGTTCGAATTTCGAGGGCGCGAATTTTACACATTGATACCGGTACGGGCAACCACCGTGATAACATCAGTTTTCTACTAAATTCTGGAAATATTGGCCTGTTATGCTCGTCCTTGGCATCGAAACCTCGTGTGATGAGACCGGATTAGCCCTATACGACACCGAACAAGGGCTGGTTGCCGACATTTTGCACAGCCAAGTAGAACTCCACGCACAATACGGCGGCGTCGTTCCAGAACTGGCTAGCCGAGACCATATTCGCAAGATTTTACCCCTGACCCGCCAATTGATCACGGATGCGGGTGTCTCCATTGAGGACATCGACGGCATCGCCTACACCGCAGGTCCCGGGCTTATGGGCGCTTTGCTAGTAGGCGCTACCTTTGGGCGCACCCTTGCCTGGGCACTCGAGATCCCGGCACTAGAGGTTCACCACATGGAAGCTCACTTGCTCGCACCTCTTCTTGGCGCAGAGAAACCACCCCTCCCCTTTATTGCACTGTTAGTTTCTGGCGGGCACACGCAATTAGTCGAGGTAAAACGACTCGGGGAATACAATATTCTTGGAGAGTCACTTGACGACGCGGCAGGCGAAGCCTTCGACAAAGCAGCAAAGATGCTCGATCTAGCCTATCCAGGGGGACCGAGACTGGCAGAATGCGCGACACAGGGTAAACCTGGCCGATTTAAGTTCCCACGACCGATGACAGACAGACCCGGATTAGACTTTAGTTTCAGTGGTCTAAAAACCGCAACTTTGACGACTGTTCAAGCTCAATCGCCATTGTCTGACCAAGACAAAGCAGACATCGCACATGGGTTTGAAGAAGCCGTTGTTGATACTTTATTTATAAAGTGTCGACGCGCGATTCGCGAAACGGGCATAGAGCATCTCGTCGTTGCCGGTGGCGTCAGTGCCAACCTCAAGTTGCGCGAGCGACTGAACAACGACCTAGATGCTCAAGTCCACTACGCACCTCAAGCGCTATGTACAGACAACGGGGCTATGATCGCTTACGCAGGCGCACTGCGACTAGCCGCCGGCCAACAGACAGGCCTTTCGGTAACTACGCGTGCGCGATGGCCGATGACAGAGCTCGACCCTATTTAGGTTCTGCATCTACTAAGAATTTGCTTCTCCGGAGAGATAGCTTCTACTTAGGTATCGCTTCTAACGCGCGTGCAATCGAATCAACGCGGGCTTGCTGCAATGCCGCTCCGTACTCTGGCCCAGGCTCCGTGTCAGCCGACAACTTAATCGACCGGAAAACTGCGGCTAAGGCCAAAAGTCCTTGAGGAGCTCCAACAATATTCACCACAGCCTCAAGGCGCTCCGAACTATGTTGCGCGCGGACTGCAAGCAAACAAGCTGCGAGGGTGTCGGCA
>JBNMMV010000208.1:0-7481 GCA_051270205.1 Limisphaerales bacterium | reverse complement strand
GTCACCTGAAGAGGAGCCCAGCTTTCTTGATCAAATGCTCGTCGAGAGCGCAAACGATGAATTAAGTACGCTGCAAAAATCTGCTCTTTCCAAAACTACGACCGATCTAACAATTGAGCCAAGAGAGGAGATAACTGCGACAGAACTGGGCGAGCCAGCACTCGAAGCAACGTCAAACCCAAGCTTAGAACAAGCCACCGAACCAGAACTTGTCCCACAAATTTATGCGCAACGAGTGTTGGACGAGCGCAACGCATTTATCATGAATTCAATGTTACGAGACGTTATCCAGAAAGGTACCGGTCAGAGAGCCCGCAGTTTAGGAAGGCGAGATATCGCAGGAAAAACTGGCACCACTAACGAAGCAGCAGACACCTGGTTTAACGGATTTCATGCAAATCTCGCGACATCAGTTTGGGTTGGCTTTAGCAACCACGAAGCCTTGGGGGCTCGCGAATATGGCTCTAACACGCCATTACCCATATGGATCGACTACATGCGCACAGCACTCCCCAAACTTCCGGTCCACAATCTGTCACAACCACCCGGGGTTGTGAGTTTAAAAATCGATCCGAAGTCTGGGCTTCCGGTGGCACCAAGTCAGCCCGGCGCAATGTTCGAATATTTCTTAAGCGAGCACGCGCCTAAGGCGCGCCAGGACGAAGAATCGCTTCCTGTTGATACTGAGGAAGTGAACGCAATTGATCTCTTTTAGTAGAAGTCAGGTTTAGAGTAGAGCGCGTTACTGAATAATTTTGATGAGGTCGCCTGCTCGAGGCTCACCACGCGGATGATCGCCATTTAGAAGTCTTAGGGTCTCTTCCGCATAAGATTTCAGCGGCACTTTCTTTGCGAGCTCCGCATAAGTATCACCAGGGTTTGCCATAACCACCTTGAGTTTCTGTGAATTGACTACACGTAGGTCTTCGCCGGTCATCGCCCGCAAGGAAAGCACAGTCTGGCGGAAGTCTTTTTCAAACTGTTCGACATCGCCGCCTTTGTTTAACTGCCCAGAAAAGAGATAGACCCGGCCATCCTTAAAAACCACGGCAATCTTGCGCCTCTCTAGGGTTTCACTCGTCGTCTCCACGCTGGCTAAGTAGACTGGATACGGCCCTGCTTGAAGTTCTTCTCCATCTTCCAAGTCATCACGTCTCAGAGTAACTGTTAGGTATTGGAAAGGCGTCAACATCTCGTCAGGGGGCGATTGGCTCTTCAGTACGATTTCAGCATCATTGCGATTACCGGGGAGTCCAAATACCTCGGAGACAGTCGAGCGCACATCCCAACCCTCGGGAAACTGGACGGTTAGTCGCAATGACCCATGATAATAGACACCGTCTTTTACAACACCCGTTGCTGCTTCGTCACCATAAGTTAAGCCTTCGATCATCTGCCAAAAGTCTCTTTCTGGTTCTGGCAAGACGTCTGGCACCAGGTGATTCGACTGGCCAATGAGTTCGTGGATACGCTTTTGAGTAGCCGGATGAGAGCCACCAATGCCATGATAAACGGGTTGTCTGTTATTTATTGTTCGCTCAAAATTCTCATAGGATGCCGTACCGTGCATGCTGCGCAATAACCCTCGAGGATCGTAGCCGGCGGCTATTAGAAACCGCGTACCATACTCATCGGCCTCGAGTTCATGTTCACGACTGTACTTGGCACCCAAGACATTCGTGAGATTCTTAGAAAGACCATAGATCGAGTTCGACCCCATAGCGAACGATCCTAAGTAACTCATTATTGTTCCGATGCGCGAGACACGCTTACTACGATTCAAGTGGCGCCCCACCACGTGACCAATTTCATGGCCAATCACGCCTGCGAGTTCGTCTTCACTCTGAAAGTGCGCAAGGATGCCGCGCGAAAGAAAAATGTAGGCATCTTGGGTAGCGTAGGCATTGTACATCGGCAGGTCGGTGACGACGAAAGTGTAGGTCCGACCTTTGTGCGGAGAGGCCGCTAACAATCGCTCACCGATCTCCGTGACATAGTCTTGCCATTCTTCATCAGCGTAGAGGAGATCTTTTTCAAGGTATTCGTTGTACCACTGCGCACCCGTGTCGGCGCCGTAAACACCACTGAAACTAGTACTACAGGCGAGTACTAGCGCTAAATTTCTAAGCCACTTTCTGGGCCACGGGGGAAATCGCATGGGCAAAACCTACTTGATGAACACCTATCCAGTCAATTCTTAGACCACTAAGTTGGTCCGAGGTGCCCCCAAGTCGACAGTAGTTCGATAATAGGTCGAAAAATCGCTGCCGCGATTGGTACCCTAGCTTTTGCCGCGGTTTCCGAAACGCTGGCGGAAACGCTCAACACGACCACCGGAGTCCAAAATCTTTTGCTTTCCGGTGTAAAATGGGTGGCAGTTGGAGCAAACATCGACGTGGAAATCCTCGCCGAGGGTAGAACCTACTTCAAGGACATTGCCACAGCTGCAAGAAGCTTTAACGGCGCTATATTCAGGGTGAATTTCAGGTTTCATCTTCATGCATTACTGGTTTTCGGGCGGCGAAGTTTACCAGAAAGTCGCACTATGACAACGGCTTATATACTCTTGGACACATCTGATAGGCCTGCGCAAATTGAGACAGTACTAGTTCATGGAGAATGAATCGCTTTTTAAAGCCACCAAACCCGCTGCCCAGGCCGCGCCAGTCGTCCAGGTGGCCGTACCGCGCCCGCTGCACAGCGTTTACGACTACCAGGTGCCGCCAGGCATGCCTTTGCCAAAGGTCGGTGCGCGCGTTCGCGTGCCTTTCGGACGCACAAAAACCATTGGCATCTGTGTCAGCGATTCGGTGGAATCACCCCACGCAAAGCTAAAGCCCATTATCGAGCTAATCGATACATCACCACTCTTCGATCAACAACTGATGGATCTTGCCCATTGGATGACTCAGTACTACCACTACCCCCTTGGCGAGGTACTTTCAACAATTTTACCTGGCGCCGCCAGACGCGGGGTGGAGGCAGTTCGGAAAGAGGAAGATTTTTGGCAAACCACCGACTTGGCCTTCGAAAACGAACGCGCAAAAAAACAAAGCGCTCTATGGCACTTTCTTAGTCTGAACCCTGGAATCAGCGGAAGCGACCTGGTCACCGCAGGACACAACCGTACGCTACTGAATAAGCTCAAAGTGGCAGGCTTTGCAGAGCGCTGTAAGGAAACCATAAATTCCACCACTGAAACCCCACCAGAGGCTAACTCGGAACAAGCCACAGCCATCGCTGAGATCACAACTCATGCCAGCGACTACACCGCTTTTTTACTTGAGGGCGTTACGGGCAGTGGTAAAACAGAAGTTTACCTACAATCCATGTCACCCATCATCAAGACTGGGCGACAGGCCTTGGTCTTAGTGCCTGAAATAGGTCTCACGCCGCAAACCCTCGCTCGTTTCCAAGCACGATTCCCTCGCACCGGCATGATGCATTCGAACCTGAGTGACATTGAACGCTTCCAGACTTGGCTGAAGTGTCAGCGCGGCGAACTGGATGTATTAGTCGGCACACGCTCTTCCGTATTCACGCCATTCATGGATCTCGGCATCATTATTGTCGACGAAGAACATGACAGCTCTTACAAGCAGCAGGACGGTTTGCGTTATTCGGCTCGAGACATTGCTGCAAAACGAGCACACGATCAGGGCATACCTTTAGTGATGGGCAGCGCCACCCCATCACTGGAGTCTCTTCACAACGTCAACCTAAAGAGATATCGCCGATTAAGCCTAACCCAGCGTGCAGGAGGCGCCAGCTTACCCAGCTACCACTTAATAGACATGCGCGGAGAGAGCCACACAGATGGCATATCCAATCCTTTACTGCACGTGATCCGACGTCACCTAAGCGCTGGAAACCAAGTGTTGGTGTTCTTAAACCGGCGTGGCTTTGCCCCGACCTTGCTCTGCGCAGGCTGCGGTTGGCAGGCACACTGCTCTGACTGTGACGCCAAGCTGACATTGCACAGTAAACCCAGCCAGCTCATTTGCCATCACTGCATGTTGAGATTTGAAGTGCCTCGACTTTGCGAACATTGTTCCAAAGCCTCACTTATGCCCGTTGGTTTAGGCACTCAGCGCAGCGAGCAGGGCTTGGCCGAACTCTTTCCAGACACACCTATATATCGAATCGATCGCGATACAACGCGCTCAATCCAAGCGCTTGAAGCTCGCTTCAACCAAATTAATCAGGGCAACTCATGCATTATGGTGGGCACGCAAATGCTCGCAAAAGGTCACCACTTTCCTGACGTTACCTTGGTTGCCGTACTCAATGCAGATTCAGGTTTCTTAAGCCCAGACTTTCGAGCTCCGGAGCGTACAGCGCAAATCATAGTACAAGTCGCTGGGCGCGCGGGCCGGGCTGAAAAACCCGGCGAGGTCTGGATCCAAACTTTCCAGCCAGAAAGCCCGACGTTGCAACAGCTCATTACGCAGGGGTACACCGCTTTCGCCCAGGCAACTTTAGTTGAACGCCAACAAGCAGGCTTGCCACCCGCGCAACCCATGGCAATGTTGCGCGCCGACGCACCCAATGCAGCCGACGCCGCCAACTTCCTACAGCAATTGAAATCGCAGCTTCACCAAGTCAACGTCTATGGTCCGGTCGTCGCACCGCTAGCCAGACTCGCAAACCGGTCACGTTATCAGCTCATGCTGTTGGCAAAATCTCGCAACCAACTACACCAGGCTCTGGCACAGCTGACACCACCGACGGCCCCGCGTGACCTGCGTTGGTCCATTGATGTCGACCCTTACGATGGCCTTTAGTTGGTGTAACATGCGCAACCCAAATCCTGTAACCAACCCGCATGCCTACAGATTTCGCAGGCCGCAATCGAAAGCCCAAACGAAAAAAAGCGACGCGTAAGAGAAAGCAAGTCAGTCCTCGGCCACGTGTTCTCTTTCACGGCCCAAGCTTTTCATCGGGTGCAATTATAGGCGCAGCCGTTGTCATACTTGCCGCCTACGCGCCCGAATGGCTCGACGCACAAAAAGAAACTGTTCAAAGCGCACCAGAAGAATCGTTCAACATGCCAACAGTTGAGTTTGACTTCCCTAAGCTTTTGGAAGAAATCGAGGTCAAACCTGACCTGTCAGCCTACCCGGTTCCAGAGCAATCACCGGACCAGGCCCCTGCACACCTAAATATTCAGGCAGCATCTTTCCGCCTTGCTGACGACGCCAACGCCTTGCGTGCAAAGCTGATTCTCAGGGATCTACCCGCATCGGTGGATACATCCGTGGTAGAAAGCTCAGTATGGTTTCGCGTCGTGGTGGGTCCATTTGCAAATAAGACGCTGGCGAATCGCGCCATGACTCAATTGCGCGAGATGTATTTACGCCCAATATGGATGAACAATGACAATTGAAAAGGTCACCTGCCGCCCCCATCTATGCAAGGATATGGGCTAGTTTTTGGCCTCGGTTGCCTCAATCATTAATTGAAGTCGATGCCAGGTCTATTCCAAGTCTGGGCCACACGCTTCAGATCAACCCAGAAGCAGATAGTTATATGCAAAATTTTCACGGCACGACCATTGTTAGCGTGCGCAACGACAGCCAAGTGGCCGTCGGTGGCGACGGGCAAGTCTCCATCGGCGACACCATGATGAAAGGCAATGCGATCAAAGTACGTAAGCTTCACAGCGGCCAGGTGATTTCAGGATTTGCGGGCAGTACTGCCGACGCCTTTACCTTGTTCGAAAAATTCGAAGCTGCTCTTTCCAAACATTCAGGACAGTTAACGCGAGCAGCCGTCGAGCTCGCCAAAGAATGGCGCACAGATCGCGCTTTACGCCGCTTAGAAGCGATGCTCATTGTTGCAGACAAAACTGCCACCCTGCTGATCAGCGGCACAGGCGACGTCATAGAACCGGACGCCGGCGTCCTGGCCATCGGCTCCGGCGGGGCTTATGCTCGAGCAGCCGCAACTGCGCTGGTTGAAAACTCGGACCTGCCCCCAGACGAAATTGTTTCGAAGGCCTTGACCATCGCCGCCGATATTTGCATATACACCAATCACAACCACACGATCGAAGTTTTACCCATCTAATAAAGTACTTTTATGACTGTTATGACGCCCAGAGAAATCGTCCACGAGTTGGACAAACACATCATCGGCCAAGATGACGCCAAACGATCCGTCGCCATCGCCTTGCGTAACCGCTGGAGGCGTTTGCAGGTAGAGCCTGGACTGCGTGATGAAATTACACCCAAAAACATTTTGATGATCGGTCCGACCGGCGTCGGCAAAACTGAGGTTGCTCGTCGCTTGGCACGGCTGGCTCACGCACCGTTCATTAAGGTCGAAGCAACCAAGTTCACCGAGGTGGGTTATGTCGGACGTGATGTTGAATCCATCGTCCGCGACCTCGCCGATACCGCGGTCAACATGCTGCGCGAAACAGAAATGCAAAGCGTTCGTCACCAGGCCGCCGATCGCGCAGAAGAGCGAATTTTAGACGCACTCTTACCAGAACCGCGCGCCGTGGGATTCACAGACGAAGAAAGCGAAACGGAAGGTGGGTCTTCTGCCCGTCAGTTGTTTCGTAAAAAACTCCGCGAAGGTGAACTCGACGACAAAGAAATTGATATCGACCTTCAACAGGCGCAAGTGGGGGTCGAAATAATGACACCACCTGGAATGGAAGAGCTCAGCAACCAAATGCAAAGCATGTTCAGTAATCTAGGCGCTGGGAAAAAAATCAGCCAGCGGCTAACCATAAAAGACGCACTCAAAAAGGTCAGTGACGAAGAAGCCGCAGGCTTAATTAACGAGGATGAGATTAAGGCGCGGGCGGTAGAATCTGTCGAGCAAACAGGCATCGTTTTTATAGATGAACTAGACAAGGTTGCGAAACGTGGCGAAACCTCAGGCACTGACATTAGTCGTGAAGGCGTACAGCGCGACCTACTTCCGCTAATAGAAGGTTGCACCGTTTCCACAAAATACGGAATGATCAAAACCGATCACGTCTTGTTCATCGCCTCAGGTGCCTTTCACCTCTCTAAACCCTCGGATCTGATACCAGAGTTGCAAGGACGACTGCCTATTCGGGTTGAATTACATGCCCTTTCACCAGCTGATTTCGTGCGCATTCTCACAGAGCCACATGCCAGCCTCACCGAGCAGTATCAAGCGCTCCTGGCTACCGAGAACTTCGATTTAGAGTTTTCGGACGACGGCATTGAGAGAATCGCCCACCTTGCTTGGGAAGTTAACGAAGGCACCGAAAACATAGGTGCTCGGCGTCTGCACACGGTTATGGAAAGACTATTGGAAACGCTTTCCTTCGAAGCATCTGACAGCATAGATCGACACATTACGATTGATGCAGCCTACGTAGATAGTCATCTTGCGGATCTGGTAAGCAACAACGACTTATCGCGCTTCATCCTGTAATGATTTAGCCTATGTCTATGTTGCCACCTACCCAAGTGACCTATCACAAAATTGCCCACACG
>JBNMMV010000207.1:0-7500 GCA_051270205.1 Limisphaerales bacterium | reverse complement strand
CCTAATCTCGCGATCTTTCGGCAGACAGACAATGGCGTGCTTATCCGCATGGCCTTGTTTTCGTTGGTGTTGGATGTTGTAGACGAAGTGGACAACCACTCAAAGCCCGTGACGTGGTACACAGCCAAAAGGCATTCAAGGTGGCAGGGAGAAAAAGAGCAGCGAGTTTAACCTGGCTGCTCGTTATCGAAGAGAACACCCCAAAGCGAACGCTAGCAGGGGCCTTAGCTCTATCTTAGGTAGAGCTTAGCGCTTTTTCGGTGCCTTCTTGGGTACCTTTGGCATGCGGTCTTTCCAAGCTTTAGGTGCACTCTTGTAGCCACGACAAACCGCTAGGAATTTTATGGCATCGACCCAGGCTTTGTCAGCCCCAAGCCTCTTTACGGAAAACTCACGAACATGTGACTTACCGCTTGTTTGAACCTGCACCCGAAATGCGGGCGATGGTCTAAAAACAAGGTTGATGCCGCGTACACCCGTTGAGTGCTTCTTGCCGGTGTCTGCTTCGCGTATACGCTTAGCTTTTGCAGCACCCTGCTTGTCAGCCCACTTTTGATCAAGTTCTTTCGCTTGTTTCTTAACTTCTCGTTGTTTCGTCTTGTTAAGACCGATAAGACTGAAATATTCCTGCTGCAATTTACCGTCGATACTACGGGCAACGCGCAACAATAGGCCCTTATTTAGATCGTATACTGCCACGGATATTCTCCTCTTTGTTTGGCTGGTCTATAGGACTATAGCAGAGCTTCGAGTTCAGGTAATGCCTGAAACAAATCTGCTACCAGTCCATAGTCTGCAACTTGAAAGATGGGGGCGTCTTCATCTTTGTTTATTGCAACGATTACTTTGCTGTCTTTCATACCTGCTAAGTGTTGTATCGCGCCTGAAATGCCTACTGCAATATACAGATCTGGCGCGACGATTTTGCCTGTTTGTCCTACCTGCATATCGTTAGGTACAAATCCTGCGTCTACCGCCGCACGTGACGCGCCAATGGCCGCACCGAGTTTGTCTGCGATGCCTTCTAACAAGCTAAAGTTGTCGCCATTCTGCATGCCTCTGCCGCCAGAAATGATAATGCCAGCAGCGGTGAGTTCAGGCCGTTCGGATTTAGCGATCTCTTCGCTGATAAAGCTAGACAAGCCGGTATCATGAACATCAGTGATGGCTTCTATTGTCGCACTGCCGCCTTCTGCAGGTACTGGGTCGTAAGCTGTGCCACGCACGGTTACCACTTTGATGGCATCGCTTGTTTGTACAGTTGCGATTGCGTTGCCTGCATAGATGGGTCGTTTGAAAGTATCTTCGCTAACCACCCCAACAATATCTGAAATCTGCGCAACATCGAGCAAGGCTGCAACTCTTGGCATGTAGTTCTTGCCGCTGGTTGTGTGGGAGGCTAGCACATGGCTATAGCCACTCGCTGCCGCAACAACTGCTGCCGCCACGTTCTCTGCGAGCGCGTGTTCATAGGCGGGGTTATCAGCAACAAGTACACGGCCTATGCCAGCAATAGCAGCAGCTTGGCTTGCGACGTCGCCACAACCACTACCAACAACGAGTATGTCGATATCTTGGCCAATGGCTTGTGCGGCGGCAACCGCTACCCCAGTTTGAGCTTTGAGCTCAGAATTATTGTGTTCTGCTACTACCAGTGTTGTCATTGTCCAATCACCTTTGCTTCGTTCTTTAATTTGTCGACAAGTTCTTCGACGCTTTCTACCTTAATACCGGCTTGGCGTTCAGCGGGTGGTTCTACAGAAAGAACTTTTACTGCGGGTGTCATGTTCACGCCAAGCTCCTCTGGCGTCATGATATCCAGCGGCTTTTTCTTAGCTTTCATGATATTGGGGAGTGAAGCGTAGCGCGGCTCGTTGAGGCGCAGGTCAGTGGTTATCACTGCGGGTAGTGAAACCTTAATGGTCTGCAATCCACCATCTACTTCACGGGTAACTTCTGCGTGGCCGTCGCCAATCTTAAGTTCGCTGGCGAAGGTGGCTTGGGCCATGCCCGTTAACGCGGCGAACATCTGCCCGGTCTGGCTATTGTCACCGTCAATGCTTTGCTTGCCAAAAATAACGAGGTCTGCCGATTCTTTGGCTTGTAGTGCAGCAAGGGCTTTAGCAATGCCCAAAGGCTGAGCATCTTCGTCTGTTTCGATGAGGACGGCTCGGTCTGCTCCGAGTGCCAGACATGTTCTAAGTTGTTCCTGGCAATTTGTTTGGCCAACGGCTACCGCGATCACTTCATCGGCGCTGCCTGCTTCTTTTAACCTAACGGCCTCTTCGATCGCAATTTCGCAAAATGGGTTGACTGCCATCTTTACGTTGGAGAGATCTACACCGGTATTGTCTGGCTTAACGCGAACCTTAACGTTTGCGTCAACCACTCGTTTGACGGCTACTATTACCTTCATTGACATTTTTGTCCTCGCTATTCGTTGTCAAAGTCTTTCTCGCTACCTTCAGTCTAGCTTAGGCTTTTGTTGACCCATCGAGTTTCAGGGCCAGCAGTTCGGCTTGCTAGGGCAGCGAGGAATTTGGGGGCGCGTATTGTCGCTATGCACACCTTCAAGGTCAAGATGCGATTAAAAGTAGGTATACTGTGGTTTTTGTAAGATCCAAGCATAAGGAAACTCATGGCGGAACAGGCGGACCAGGTAGAGCGCGAATCAATGGAATTCGACGTGATGATTGTAGGCGGTGGTCCAGCGGGGCTCAGCGCCGCGTGTAGGCTTATGCAGCTTGCGCAAGCACAGGATCAGGAATTGACGGTTTGTCTAGTTGAAAAAGGCTCCGAAGTCGGTGCGCACATATTGTCAGGTGCAATTTTGGAACCCACAGCTTTAAATGAGCTCTTTCCAAACTGGCAGGAAATGGGCGCTCCGCTCGATAATCCGGTCACCGAAGACCTTATCTACTACATGGTCAATGACACCAACCGCATCAAGATGCCGAGCTTCATTGTTCCCAAAGATGCACACAACGAAGGCAACCATGCTATTAGTTTGGGCAATTTTTGCCGCTGGCTGGGTGAACAAGCAGAAGCGATGGGCGTCAATATCTTCCCAGGGTTCGCCGCATCAGAGGTCTTATATAACGAAGATGGCTCTGTGGCGGGCGTTGCCACAGGCGATATGGGCGTTAGCGCAGAGGGTGAGCGTAAAGGCACGTTTACGCCCGGCTATGAATTGCGCGCTCGCTATACGATATTTGCAGAGGGATGTCGCGGCCATCTTGGCAAACAGCTCATCGAGAAGTTTAATCTCGATGAAGATTCTGGCACCCAACACTACGGTATAGGGTTCAAAGAATTGTGGTCGGTCGATCCTGAAAAAGCCAAGCCTGGCAAAGTTTTGCACAGCGTTGGATGGCCATTGGGTCATTTACCTGGGGGAACCACCGGTGGTTCGTTTTTGTATCATCTACCGAACAACCAAGTAACCCTTGGTTTGATTGTAGATCTTAGTTACAGCAACCCGCATCTCTCACCCTTTGATGAATTTCAACGATGGAAGCACCACCCGGAAATTGCCCAATTGTTGGAGGGTGGCGAAAGGATATCTTACGGTGCTCGAGCGATTGTTAAGGGTGGCCTGCAAGCGCTACCTAAGTTGGCAATTCCTGGCGCACTGCTGGTTGGCGACGATGCGGGCTTTTTGAACCCGCTCAAAATCAAAGGCAGTCACACCGCAATGAAGTCAGGCATGTTGGCTGCAGAGGCTGTGTTTGAGGAATGCCTCGCGGGTAATTCGCACACAGAAGTCCATGCGTTTCGTGAAAAGTTTGAAGCCTCTTGGTTGTTCAAGGAATTGAACAGGTCGCGAAATGTCGGTCCTGCGTTACACAAACTTGGCGTGTTTCTCGGCAGTGCACACGCCTTTATTGATCAGTATTTCAAGGGTAATCAAGGCTGGACACTGCAAGACAAAACGCCGGATCATGCGACCTTAGTGCCGGCTTCAAAAGCGAAGAAAATCGACTACCCAAAACCCGACGGTAAAATCTCTTTCGACAAGCTGTCGTCGGTATTCCTTTCAAACACGAATCATGAAGAAGACCAGCCTTGTCACCTGACGCTGGCCGATGCGGCAGTTCCGATCAGGGATAACCTGCCTCAGTATGATGAACCGGCACAGCGCTATTGCCCTGCCGGTGTCTACGAGATCGTCGAAGAAGAGTCCGGACCACGTTTTCAGATCAACGCGCAAAACTGCGTCCACTGTAAAACCTGTGATATCAAGGACCCTGCACAGAATATAACTTGGGTTGTACCGGAAGGTGCTGGCGGTCCAAACTATCCCAATATGTAGATACTCGAACTGTTTGCCTATTTTAATAGGAGTTTGATAGGACCTAGACAGACCCAAGGTTGAATCGCGCGCCTCGGCTATAAATGTGCCAGGCGCCCTCCTCTTCGACCCCATGCTCTACCAGACGATAAAAGGTAGATCGGTTGATACGTCCGATTAGGTTATCGCGTACCTGGAAGTAGGGTTTTTCTTGCGTCATGAAGAGGCTGTGTTCTGAATCGAGCACGATATGGTCTTCGACATTGGTGGTGACAATAACTTGTTGGTCGG
Source organism: Limisphaerales bacterium (assembly GCA_051270205.1). Taxonomy (GTDB): domain Bacteria; phylum Pseudomonadota; class Gammaproteobacteria; order Pseudomonadales; family Azotimanducaceae; genus UBA4421. The sequence continues at coordinate 2,918 of JBNMMV010000207.1, read as the reverse complement.
ATCCCGTACCTGTTACTTCGAAATCAACGCCGATAAACGGCACGTCTTCTACTACGATTTGTAGTTTTTCTGCTGGTGTAACAAGGAAATAAACACCATCATCACAACGCAACACGGTGGAAAATACGTTTACCAGTCCTTGGCGTTTGATCACACGACCTTCGTGCCACCATGCGCCTTCGGTATCGATTCGAATATCGATTGAGCCGGTCCGGTCCGGGTGCCACTGGTTAACCGGGGGCAGTTTTTTATTATTCTGGCGTTCAGCCAAATCGTCAAATAGTCGGTCAAGTTGGTTCATGTCACCATGTTACCGCCCAGCGAGCGTTCGTGCGAGATCTGCATATCGGCTTGGTACATCGGTCTTCCGGACGGTGCAAGTCAATGTACCGTTAACGAGCAGCGTCGTCTGGATTCACTTTTCTCGCCTGTACAATTCGTAGTATAGGAAGAAACTGAAACTGCGCTCAGCCGCCAATAAATTTCATTACCGTGGTCTCGCCGCGAAAGCTAGTGGTTTGCTTGTCGGCCAATGCTGAGTTCAATATTTTTTGTAGTCTTGCGACGGCAAAATTTTCTGACATTTGTAGTAGCGGCGTTAGGTCGTGGAAGGCTGCACTTGAAAGGCATCCGTAGAGGTGTCCGTTAGATGAAAGACGCAGCCTTGAACAGGTTCCGCAAAATGGAGCGGACTCATTGGCAATAATACCAAAGGCACCGCCGCCAGAAACACTATAGCGCACCGCTGTTGAGTCATAGGGTGCGTCAGCTTCGCTGAACGAGTGTTGTTGGGAAATGAGGTCAAGAATTTCCGACATAGAAAAGAACTGGTCTCTATACCCATTCCCTGCTTTGAGGTGACCCATATTCATGAGCTCGATAAATCGCAGTTCAATATCTCGCGCTAGACAGTATTCCAGCATCGGTAGTATTTGCTGATCGTTGTGACCACGCATTGGAACCATATTTATCTTTACGCGAATACCGGCAGCTTGGAGTAAGTCGATACCACTCAACACGGTTTTCAGATCGCCTGATCGCGCTATGTCTCGAAAATAGTCAGCGTCCAATGTGTCCAGACTGACGTTAATCCGTTTGATGCCGCTGGCGGCAATAACGTCAATTTTTCTCGGTATAAGTTGGCCGTTGGTGGTCAGCGAAAGATCGGAAAACCCCATGCCCATCAACGGACCCAGTAGTTTGTCGAACTTTGGTGAAAGCAACGGCTCTCCACCGGTAATGCGAATTTTGTTGATGCCTGCTACGCTAACCAAAAGTTTAACCAGGGCCAGCATGTGGTCGGCGCTTAACTCGTGATCTGCGGCTTGAAGGCGCTTTCCATCTGGAACGCAATAGGTGCAGGCGTAGTTACAAGCGGCCGTGAGACTGAGACGTAGATTGCGAAACTGCCTGCCAAATCTGTCGATAATCAATCTGTGCCTACACTCTAATTAGCGCTTTTAATTGCGGGTGCACAGTATGCAGGCTGTTTATAGGAAATAAAACCACCTCGATTATGTGACGCAGTTCCTGGCGTTATTTCCGCCAGATGCTTTACTCATAACAGTCGCTGATCATGTCTCCCCCAAGATGGACAGCGATAGCATAAGGTGACAACCAATCCCCCTCGGTTCCACCTTTATGTGTGACTCCTAATGGTACTTGCCCGGTTCGTCCGGGCTTTTTTTTGTTTTAAAATAATATGTTACACGTGGAACATAGTCCAATTTCTACTAAGTGTTGAGTTTCGCTGCCAATCTATCTACGAAATTATTTTGCCAGAAGACACGGTTCGAGCCTTTAACCAGGACGGCACAATCGGGTGTTATACGCTCAGAGACCGCATCCAGGAGCCTGTCATCGGCTTCTGCAAACCAAGGCAGTTTGTACTTGTGGGCGGTTTCTTGAAGGGCGTCACCAACACAAATTGCGTCCTGGCCATCAAGCAATGCGCCCAGTGCCTCGTGGGCTTTCTGGGACACCGTGCCTAATTCCAGCATTTCGCCGATCACCAGCAATTTGCGCGGCTCGCTGCGGGTTAGAAAAGTAGTAATGGTTTTTGCCATGCTGTCGGGGTTGGCGTTATAGCTGTCATCTACGATGTGCGATGAGCCAATTGTGCGAAGGTTACCTCGGCCTTTAGGGATTGCGCTTTCAGATAGGTTAAGCGCGCCTTCTATGTCTTTGCCAAGGACATGCAAACAGGCGATGACGCCGCACAAAGTTTCTGCCCGATGAATACCCCCGCCCGGTACTCGAGCGATTTTTTGTTGCCCGAACACAGATAGTTGCGCACTGTCGTTTTTGAGAGCAAGGACATTGACGTCTGCTGCGCGGTCTAAACCAAAGTTAACGCCATAGTTGAGCATCAGATCAAAGGCAGAAACGGAATTAGTTTTATCTTGTAAACTATTGAATATAGAAGTTTTTTCAACGATTAATTCTTCTTTCGAAGAGAAGTTTTCAATGTGTGCTGTGCCGACGTTTAATAATATAGCGGCGCTTGGGGCCACCATGTCTGCGAGGGGGGCAATTTCCCCTGGATGATTGGTGCCGATTTCGAGAATGGCCATGCTTGCCCTTGACGGGATCATCGCCAAGGAGAGCGGCACACCAATGTGATTGTTGTAGCTGCCAGGTGCCGCATAGCCACCGGTTGCAGCCTGGAGGAAGTTTTTGGCCGTTGTTTTGCCGCTGCTACCCGTGATGGCGATTTTTTCACCACCGAAGCGCTGGGCTGCTGCACGGCCCATAGACCAAAGTGCATCATAGGTATCTGTAACACGAATCAACGGTACATTAACGGTCCCAGAGTAGTCGTGACGTACCACTGCCGCACACGCGCCCTGTTCAATGGCACTAGATACGAAGTCATGACCGTCGCTGGCGCCTTTTGCGGTTACGTTGAATCGACCGTT
>JBNMMV010000206.1:0-7526 GCA_051270205.1 Limisphaerales bacterium | reverse complement strand
CAGCCAAGACGGCTGTCGCGACCTGTATTTATCTGTTCTGGTAATCCCGGGAATAGAACCCATCGATCTCAGCTGCAAAGAACGACTCTAAGCACTTCCCAATGAATGACATCCATAGCCAGAAAAGCGGCATTCAACCGACAAGCTTCAAACCCAGTTCTGAAAGTTCTCGAACGATACGCCCTACCGTGGGGCAAGTTAGCTTAACGTTAGTCGCCATACTAGTGGCTTCGATCTTCTGGTTTCTTTTTACGTCCAAGAGCGTACAGCTGGAATTCACACCATCGGCAGATCGCGTCGTGATCGAAGGCGGATTGTCATTCGAACTAGCAGGGGTCTGGTTATTGCGCGAAGGTAGCTATCAGATTCGAGCTGAAGCAGACCTGCACGAACTCCTGGTAACTGACTTAGTGGTTGGGGGTGAACGTAATCAACAATTCCAGTTAAATCTTACGCCCTTGCCTGGTGAACTCACGGTAACTTCCACGCCTGATGATGCAACCATAGATATCGATGGCGACGTAGGCCCGAACCAACGCACCCTATCGTCCGGCATCCATCTTGTCACCGTTTCACACCCTCTGTATCAGAGTCAGGCGACGACTGTGACTATTGAAGGTAAACGAATCGAGCAAATTCTCGACATTCAGCTGTCGCCGAATTGGGCGGACGTTGCTATTACCAGCACCCCCGCTGGTGCAGATATTGTCATCGACAGTGTACTTTGGCCCACTCGATCTCCGACAACAATACAAGCGCTGGCCGGTGAACGAGAAATTGAAGTTGCTTTAGCAGGCTATAAAACCCATCGACAGAGGATCTTCTCCCGTGCGGGGCAAGAAATCGAGCTTGCGCCCATCAGTTTGATCCAAGCAGATGCACAGATCCAGCTGACAAGCTCCCCCGCTAATGCGGGCGTTCTAGTTAACGGTCAGTTTCAAGGTAAGACGCCGATACTCTTGGACGTTAGGTCAGACACCGCACATCGTGTGCAACTGGTGCTCGCAGGCTACGAAGAGTTTAGCGCGCGAATTTCTGTGTCACGCGGCGACAAAGCGAGACGTGATATAACCCTGAGGCGCCAAACCGGCACTGTAAATGTTGCTGTTGAGCCCGCTCGGGCGGAGATTCGTATCAATGGCACTTTACAACAAGCTGACCAGAACAATTTCAGATTACCCATTAGCGCCCACAATTTCGAAATTTCTCTCCCAGGGTACGCGGCCTATTCACAGTCGATTACACCGAGATCAGGCTTAACTCAGGAAATTAAAGTCCGCCTACTGACCTTCGAGGAGGCTAGGCTCGCGGCACTTAAGCCATCTATCACAGCACCTGATGGCCAGTCGCTGAAACTGTTCAAACCCTCGGCACTAACTCTGGGTGCGAGCCGACGTGAGCCCGGTCGCCGAGCCAACGAAACATTGCGCCGTGCGGACTTGTCCCGGCTGTTTTATCTTGCAACCCATGAGACAACCAATGCTCAATTTCGCCAGTTCGCCAGCGGACACGACAGCGGCAAATATGTGGAAACGTCGTTGAACGATGACGATCAGCCGGTGGCAAATTTGAGTTGGCACGACGCCGCAGCTTATTGCAATTGGCTGTCTGAAAAGGCGCAACTAACGCCTTTCTATGAAATTGAATACGGCAAAGTTGCCAGCGTGAACCACAAGGCAAAAGGCTACCGCCTACCAACTGAAGCAGAATGGAGTTGGGTCGCGCGCGCCCCCCTGGTGCCACAAGACACGCTACTGCGTTTCCCGTGGGGCGACAGTCTGCCACCTCCGGATCGGCATGGTAATTATGCAGATCGAGCCGCATCGACATTGGTAGGTAGAATCATATTTGGATACAACGACAATTATCCCGCGGCTTCTCCAGTAGGGTCTTACAAAGCCAATCTACGCGGACTTTTCGATATTGGGGGTAACATAGCTGAATGGACAAACGATTTTTATGAAATTCCCAGCCAGGAAACTGTGAGCGATCCTTGGGGTCCAAACAATGGTGAGTATCACGTTATTAAAGGAGCGAGCTGGATGCATGGTAGTGTCACCGAACTGCGCTATTCATTCCGAGACTATGCGATAGATGGTCGACAGGATGTGGGCTTTCGCATAGCGAGATCAGCTGAATGAGAATTATCTTTGCGTTGAGCATAATTTTACTCTGTAGTTTGCATGCGCACGCCGAGGACGCAAAGCCAGCCGCAAAGCCAGCCGAAGACAAACAAAGCACTGAACCGACGAACGATGACGCTAATAAGCAAGCCAGCAAAGCCGATGCTGCGACCAGTACAATAAAAAAGGGCAAACAAAACGATGATATTTTCCGCCCAAGCGAAGAAATTTCAGAAGACTTTGCCGTTTCGTTTCCTGTTGATATTTAAAGGTCCGGCTCAATGAAAAAACAACTGCCCTTCGAACTGGTCTATCAAGTCGGCGCCTTGGTCATAAGCGTAATGCTGGTACACCTGGTGTACGTCACCCTTATTCGGCCCAATGCAGATGCAATATTGGAACAACAAGCGCAGTTGCAAGCCTCAGGGCAACCCTATGTTCAAGATCGTTCGCTCTATGTTGTGCTGCGAGATTTCGAACAGGAGTCTTGTTTCATTCTTATGTTTTGGGCCGTCGCAATCATGGGATTCAAAGGTAGGAATGCGCTCAACGAGCGTAAGTTACTCAACGAAGACCTGATCCAGCTGGGCGACGGCATGAGTATTCTTCCCCAAGACACTCGAGAATTTACACGGCCCCTGCAAGCCCTGCCCGAAGACCAACAGGAGACGCTTCTGCCGCGTAGCCTACTCGCGGCCCTACACCGCTTTGCCAGCACGCGTAATGTCCAGGATGCGTCCGAAGCTGTTAAGTCGGTATGCGAAGGAGAGTCGGACCGACTCGATAGCGAATTATCGATGATCCGCTACATTGCTTGGGCCATACCGTCCATTGGGTTTATTGGCACCGTAAGAGGCATTGGCGAGGCGCTCGGCCAGGCCTATCGCGCCGTGGAAGGCGACATTGCGGGTGTCACCACGAGCCTCGGGGTCGCTTTTAACTCTACCTTCATCGCGCTGGTTATCAGTATTGTATTGATGTTCCTCATGCACCAGCTGCAACTCATACAAGAACGCCTGGTGTTAGATACCCACAGCTATTGCGACCAGCGATTATTGCGACATCTTCAAGTTAGGCAAGACTAATGTCTGCTATTTTAGAACTGAACGACCAACAAATCACACTCTGGAGTGCAGAAGGAGAATTGCTCTACTGCGAACCATGCGCCGCCGCGTACGTCGACGGTGCAATGTTGTTTGGCACCAACGCTGCAGCCTATGCCCGATCAAAACCGCAGCAATTTAACCACCGATATTTCTCCACCATGAGCGCCCAGCCACTGCCAGCAAAGATGGGTGCCGCCCAGAATCACGCAGACCTTATCTTTCACCACCTCCAAGCACTCCCAGACCTGAAGGGTCAAGACATCGTTCTGGGCGTGCCCAGCCAGTGGAGTAATGATCAACTTGGTCTGTTGTTAGGCATCTGTAACGAAAGTGCATTGCAGGTCAAAGGGTTCGTTGATATCGCTTTGGCTCATGCCCTTAAGGATGCCATTCCAGATGGCTCTATTGCGGTCCTCGACATCGAGCTGCACCGATTGCTCTTAACAGAATTTAAAACAACAGCACAGAAAGCCAATCTAACCGCCCAACGAGTTTGGGAAGGACGAGGCTACACGCATATCGTTGAGGGGTGGATGAGTCTGGTCGCCGATGAATATGTACAACGAACCCGGTTCGACCCCTTGCATTCCGGGGGCACAGAACAACAGGTACTTGATCAACTAGAAGCATGGATTGCTAACCCATCCCCACAAGGCATTCGTACCCGCGTCGAAAAAGATGATGATCCTCATGAACTAGAAGTTCAGCGAGACCTTTTGCAAAACAAGCTAGGCCAAAGAATGGGTGGGCTCGACCTACCGGAGCACCTCGCCATTACCCACAGAGTCGCCGCCATTCCCGGTCTGCAAAAGTGGTTGTCCGAGCAATCTCTTTCCATAAGTGTGCTCACCCCACGCAGCGGCATTGCCAGAAACTATCATCACGCGGAACGGTTCCTAGACACAGAAAACATTAGCCGGCTAACCAGTGCGCCTATTCTTATTGAAGCAGATGCCTCTTCAGGTGCAGTACTTCAGACAACGGATACGCCGCATCAGGCTACACACCTACTTAACGGCCACAATGCATCACCTATTGCAGGATTTTCAGAAATTCAAGCTGGCACACGGGTAGACATTGACGGTATCACTTACCTAGCCATTACTGTGGAGCCATGAACAATGGCTAAGACAAGACACTTTTCAGTGTTTTCGCTGTCTTTCCTCGACGTCATGTCCTGTGGGTTCGGCGCCGTCATACTCATTTTTCTCATCATCAACCACGACACCGAAGACGATCAACAAACGGTGAACACTGAGCTTTTATCTGAAATTCGCATGCTGGATTACCAGGTTCAGAAAGGTGAGGAAGAAATGTTCGAATTGATCGAAGCATTGGACGGTGTCGAAGCACGGGTCGACGACTCAGATCAAAATCTGGCTTCATCAAAGTCGAGCTTAGAGCAGCAACTAGATCGCCTTGATGAAATCAAAGACAACTCCATCGCTGAGCGCGCATCGCTGAACTCGCTCACCGCAGATATTGAAAGTCGCGAGAGTGAGGTAGGCCGCCTGCAAGCTTTGAAGGATGCCAGTGATGGCCAACAAGTGCGATCCTTCGATGGTGAAGGCGATCGGCAGTATCTGACCGGGCTAAGGGTCGGCGGAAAGAACATTTTGATCGCCGTCGATATGTCGACCAGCATGTTAGACAGCACTATTGTCAACGTATTGAGACGTCGCAATATGGCAGATGAAAAGAAGATTCAATCCCCTAAATGGCAACGCGCGGTACGCACCGTTGAGTGGCTAGCGGCGCAACTGCCTCTTGATGCTGAGTTCCAGGTCTATGGCTTTGCTGAGGAGACTGAATCACTAGTTCCGGATGCCGACACGGACTGGGTGCCCATGCATGATGGAGCAGCTTTGAATGCAACGCTTGTTGCCCTGAAGGAACGAATTCCCACAGGGGGCTCAAGCCTAGTCAAGATGATCTTGGAAATGCGCAACCTGTCTCCGATTCCCGACAACGTTTACCTTATTACCGACGGCTTACCGACCCAAGGAGAGTCAGCGCCAAGGGCGAAGACAGTCAGTGGCAGGCAGCGGCTAAATCTCTTTAGTGATGCGGTCGACAGGCTGCCTAAACAAATTCCAATGAACATCATTATGTTCCCTATGGAAGGAGACCCAATGGCCTCCGCAGCATACTGGAACGTCGCCCGCGCAACTGGCGGCGCGTTCATTTCCCCTTCTTGGGATTGGCCATAATGCGTGCTCGACGCCGCGGTATCGAAGAGTTTAGCGTTTCATTCCTAGACGTAATCTGTTGTGGATTCGGCGCAATTATTCTATTGCTCATGATTACCAAGACCCTAGAGCCCGTGCTTCTGGAAAAATCTATTGTCAACCTACAAGGTCAAATCCAGCAACGCGAAGATGCCCTATACACAATCCGCGGCAAAATTTCGGAACTCCGACGCCAAATCAAAGACGCGTCGGGCGACTTATCGCTGAGGCTAGAACAGTTGGCTGCACTCCAATTACAACTCACAAAGATTCTTGGTGAGTTTGATAACTTGTCAGACGAACAGCTCAAAGTCTCAACAGAGAATCAAAAGCTTGCCGCTGCGAAACAGTCCCTCACCGATGAGATGCAAAGACTATTAGGTCTAGATTTTAAGCGCTCAAGTGGTCTCGTCGGTGGTATTACGGTGGACTCCGAGTACATCATCTTTGTCATCGATACATCCGGCAGTATGCAAAGCGTCGCTTGGCCTCAAGTGGTTCGAAAAGTCAGCGAAACCCTGGCGATTTACCCCCAGGTCAAAGGAATTCAAGTGATGAACGACATGGGTAACTACATGTTTTCACACTATCAAGGCCGTTGGATTGAAGATACGCCCGCCTTACGCCGCTCCATCATTAATACCTTACAAAACTGGGCACCGTTCAGTAACTCAAGCCCGGTTGAAGGGATAACAGCAGCCATCGAGACTTACTACGATCCGGAAAAACGCATCAGCATCTACGTCTTTGGTGACGACTACACCGGAAGCTCCGTGGAAGAAGTTGTTGAGGCGGTTGATCGAGTCAATCTAGCCGACGAATCCGGTCGTCGAAGAGTACGCATACATGCCATAGGATTTCCGGTACATTTGGATCACCCAAACGCAAGGGTCTATCGGTTTGCAGCCCTCATGCGCGAGCTCGCATTTCGCAACGACGGTACGTTTGTAGGGTTAGCGGAGAATCAATGAAAAATTACGTTTTTGGCAGGTGCTCGATATTCATACTGCTAGCAGTTGTTGGCGGCTGCTCGGGTACAAAGAACCTCTCCCTCGACGCTCAATTTCCAGTGCCACTTATTAAGAAGCAGCCCGTGATCGTCGGTCTTCATTTGGACGAAGCACTTCGAACCTTTACCTATAATGAAGTGATCGCTAAAAAGGGCGAATGGAATGTTGCCATAGGTCCGGTGCAGGAAAAACTGTTCACAAATCTTGCTAGCGGTATGTTTTCAGGCTACAAAGTCGTCGACGAAACAGCGAACAGTGATTTGGACGGCACGCTAAAGCCAGAGATTACCGATTTACAATTTTCCTTGCCTGAACAAACACGCTCAAATTTTTACGAAGTCTGGATCCGCTATAAATTCCAACTCTACGATGGAGAAGGTCAAGTTATTGCCGAATGGCCATTACCGGCTTACGGCAAAGCTAGCAAACGAGATTTCGGTAGTTCGTATGCAGGGGTCGAAGCCGCGGCGATCGCTGCGTGCCGTGATGCGATGGCCTTTTTTGCTATTAATTTCAGCAAAGAACCACAAGTTAAAGCCTGGTTAGACAGTCGCTCAAAGGCACGACCAAACTCGGGAAGGACACCCTCATGAACAAATTTTGGCGCAGCCATTTGCAAGCTCACACAAAAAAACTGTTCTTCATGATCGCCCTGGTCACCCCCATGAGTGGCTGCGTAACCTCTTCTGTCCAACAAATTCGCGAGTCTGCAACCGGTATGGCTGAAGGCGATGCCGTAGTTGTAATTGGCCGACGCAATCGGCCAAGTCAGACGCAAACAGAGTTAGATTTTATAGATTGTGTGTCTAAAAATATGGCTGGCGGTGGCGATTCGGTAGCTGTGGTAACAGAGCAGCAGTTTATGGATGCAATGTTTCCATGGTTCGAACCACGTACGGCCCCCTTAGACAGCAGTGAACTGCCGCAAATGTTTAGTCAGCCAGCCTTGGCAGAACGTCTACGAGAAATAGGTCTGAAATACCTAGTTTGGGTCGAAGGCTCAACCAAACGAACTTCTCAATCAGGCTCATTGTCCTGTGCCGCAACACCGGGAGGCGC
>JBNMMV010000205.1:0-7530 GCA_051270205.1 Limisphaerales bacterium | reverse complement strand
TCGCTTAATGAAATCTGCATTCACTCTTTCCAGCGCCTTTCTACAACCGGCGGGACAGGCTTTGCCAGCAGCGCTGCTAACGCTGCGCTTTGACAGAGCCAGCGCTCTGGCGGACTTGATTCTGCCAACTCGAAAAACCGAAAACTGGAAATACTCTGCCAAGCATCTAAAACTGACCGACGACATGGCCAGCACTCTGCCTATGGACGCCAGCGCCGAAGCTGGCGACTACAATTCGGGTTACACCGTGGTTATGGTAAATGGCGTTGTTCGCCCTGAGGCTAGCAACTATCCAACCTTAGGAGGCCTGAGCATCCAACGCTTCGGCGACTTGAGCGAAGATGACGCTACCGTTGCCGCTGATATGCTGAGCAAGTCCATCAGTGATCAGCCGGCCAAATCCGGCTCGGTAAATATGTCGCAACTTAACGGCGCGCGCTTTGAAGATGGCCTGCTTATTCAACTCCAGCCAGGCACCATGTTGGACCAACCACTATTCCTTATTCACCACACCACAGCCAGCCACAGTGGTTCTGCCTACCCTTGTATTCTGGTAGCCGCGGGCAACAACAGCCAGCTCACTGTGGTGGAAGATTATGTATCCAGCGGTGACTGCAGCGTCATGGTCAACACCACTACCGAGTTCAGCGTGGGCGATGGCGCTAATGTGACTAGCGTACGTCTGAACACCGAAGGCCAGAGCGTGCAGCATATGGGCACCACCGGCGTGCGCCAACAGCGCAGCTCGCGCTTTGAAAGCCACAGCGTGGGCTTTGGCAGCACCTTGCGCCGCCACGATCTGCATGTCCGCCTTGAAGGCGAGGGCGCGGAGTGCAAGCTCAATGGCGTGGTCGTAACCCAAGGCACTCAACATTACGATAACCACACCACCATCGAGCACGTTGCGGCGAACTGCAACAGCGAGGAAACCTATCGCAACATTGCGGCAGACAAATCCCACGCTGTTTTTAACGGCCGTATACACATTCATCAAGATGCGCAGAAATCCAAAGCCAACATGAGCAACAAGAATCTGCTGCTCACCAGTGGTGCGGAAATCGACTCCAAGCCGGAGCTGGAAATTTACGCCGACGATGTACTGTGTGCCCACGGTGCCACCATCGGTCAGCTTGATAAGCAATCCATATTCTACTTGGTGTCACGCGGGCTTAGCCCTCGTGATGCCAAGGTGCTGCTGACCATGGCATTTATCAATGAACTGGTAGAGCAAATTCCAGTAGAGCAGGTACGTGATACTGCCCACACCGGATTGAAGCAGTTTTTCGACCAAGCATTTCAAGAGGTATAACCCGGTATGAACACCGTGTCCGTAGCCAAGACCGCCCCGCCGCAATTTGATGTAGAAGCGGTACGTCGGGATTTCCCTATACTGTCACAACAGGTGAACGGCAAGCCTTTAGTTTATCTGGACAACGGCGCCTCGTCGCAACGCCCCGAGGCGGTATTGCAAGCCATGGACCGCTACTACCGGGAGATGCATTCCAATGTGCATCGTGGCGCTCACACCCTTGGTGATCGAGCCACCAGTGCCTTCGAAGGCGCCCGCGAGAAGGTTCAGAAGTTTCTGAACGCGCCCAGTTCGCGGCAGATTATTTGGACTCGAGGCACAACTGAAGCCATCAATTTAGTCGCCAATGGCCTCGCTGAGAAGCTTAAACCCGGTGACGAAATTTTGCTAAGCCAAATGGAGCACCACGCCAATATCGTGCCTTGGCAGATGCTGGCCGAGCGCACCGGCGCTAAAGTGGTCCCCATTCAGATCACCCCTGAAGGTGAGTTGGATATGGAATCTTTCCACTGCCTGCTGGGTGAACGCACCCGTATTTTGGCCTTTAATCATGTCTCTAACGCACTGGGCACGATAAACCCGGTTGCCGACATGGTGGCTAAAGCCAAAGCGCAGGGAGTGATTACCCTAATCGACGGCGCCCAAGCAGTGCCCCACTTCCAAGTAGACGTTCAGGCACTGGACTGCGACTTTTACGTGTTCTCAGCCCACAAATTGTTTGGCCCCACAGGCATTGGCGTATTGTATGGAAAAGCCGATTTGCTGGAAGCCATGCCCCCCTGGCAGGGCGGCGGCGAAATGATCGAACGGGTGAGTTTTACAGGCACCACTTACAACACCCTGCCCTACAAATTCGAAGCCGGCACACCTGCCGTTGCCGAAGCGGTGGGCCTAGGTGCAGCTATTGATTATCTGGCAAGCCTCGATCGCGGCGCGATGGAAGCTGCTGAAAATGCACTGCTGCGGCGCGCCAACGAACTAGTCGCCAGTGTGCCGGGCATGACGGTGGTTGGCACTGCCGCTAACAAAGTGCCAGTGATGTCCTTTACAATTGAAGGCCTTCACCCCAGTGATATTGGTACCCTGCTGGACCAGCAGGGCATTGCAGTTCGCACCGGTCATCACTGTGCCATGCCGCTAATGGAGTTTTACGAGATTCCCGGTACAGCTCGGGCTTCGTTTGCGTTCTATAATACCCTTGAAGAAGTAGAGCAGCTTTTTACCGCTCTGCGGAAAATACAAAGTCGGTTTGCCTAATGGAGGCGGAATCATGACAGTTCAATTATTCACCCCGGCCGTTGAAGTCGCAGTTGCGATCACGATGACACCCAGCGCGGTCGAACACGTTCGCAAACAGTTAGACAAGAAACCAGAAGCTCTTGGCATTCGCCTAGCTATTAAAGAAAGCGGCTGCTCCGGTTTCAAGTACGAAACGCAGTGGGTGGAAGAATCCGGCGGCAGTGATCGGATATTTCATCTCGACGGCGTAGATGTGTTTGTAAAGAACGAACACCTGCCGCTGGTAAACGGTACTGAAATCGATTTCGTCACCGTGGGTGTGAATTCTACTTTTGAATTCCGCAACCCCAACGCCACAGCAGAATGTGGCTGCGGCGAAAGCTTTACCGTGTCGTGACGGAGTAGAAGATGGAAGAAAGAGAAGTTGTAGTAACCACGCGCGAGGTGGAAGCCCGCCTAGTGCCATCGGGAACGGAAATCATGATTCCGGCGAATGCCTTCATTAGCATTACCCAGTCACTAGGTGGCACGTATACCGTAGCAGTAAACGGCAATATGGCGCGCATTGAAGGCCAAGACGCTGATGCCCTTGGGAAACAACCACAGGTCAGTAGTTTTGATATTCCCCAAGACGGTTCTGTTAACGAAGATCAGCTGTGGGAAGCTTTAGGCAACTGCTATGACCCGGAAATTCCAGTTAGCGTTGTTGAAATGGGGCTGATTTACAACTGCAGCCTAGAGAAAGATCCCGAGTTTGGCAATCACGTCAAGATCACCATGACTCTCACCGCCGCTGGCTGTGGCATGGGCCCGGTGATTGCCCAAGACGTAAAAACCAAACTGGAACACGTGCCCAACGTAGACAAAGTCACCGTAGAGATAACCTTTGATCCACTGTGGAGCAAAGAAATGCTCAGCGACGAAGCCAAGCTGGAACTGGGAATGTTGTAATGAGCGGCAGCGCAAACGATTTCGCCAACAACCCGCTGGGCAGCAGCATCACACTAGAAGATGTATATGACGCCTTTGAACTTCTCGACGACTGGGAAGATCGCTACGCCTTTATTATCGACCTAGGCAAACAGCTTCCGCCGTTTCCCGATGCTGAACGCACCGAGAAAAATTACGTGCACGGCTGCCAGAGTCAGGTGTGGCTTATTCATCATTTCGATAAAGAGAACGGCAAACTGCTGCTACTGATCGATTCCGACGCCATCATTGTGCGCGGACTGGCCGCAATTATTCTGCTGGCTTTTAACAACCTCACTCCAACAGACTTGTTGGCGACAGATATAGACAAACTATTTGAACGTCTGGACCTGTTCCGCCACATCTCTCCAACGCGCGGCAACGGCCTGCGCTCGATGATCAGCAAGATCCGTACTATTGCGACTGCAAATACTGCCTAGCGGCCCGTTAACTTTCGTTCTATTTTACCTTCTGATACAACGTAAAAGGCCCACACAACTGTGGGCCCTTTTTTGATAGGCAGTAGCGTAAATAATGTCTCCGGAAATAGAGACTACGTACCGCAGAAAGTCTTGTAGCGGCCGGTGAAATTTTCCGGCGCTGGTTGAGCGTAACTCGCAAGCTCCGGGCGCTCATCGAAGGGATGTGAGAGCACAACTAGCAATTTCTCGAACGGTTCTAAGTTGCTGTCGTTGGTTGCTGCGTCCAATGCGTCTTCCACCAAATGGTTTCGCGGAATATAGATCGGATTAACGGAGCGCATCCGTGAAGCGCTGTCGGCAGCAGACTGCTTAGCGATTCGTTCATGCCACCTGTTAAGCCAAGGGCTGAGAACCTCAGAGGAAGGAAACAACGCCTCCAGGGATTCCGAATTACCTTCAGCGGCGTCCGCTAGTCGTCGCCACGCGAGCGTGTAGTCAACTGCATAAATCTCTAGCAGATTGAGCCAGTCATTCACAAGCACTTTGTCACTGTCGACGTCCAAATTGGAATTTTCCAATCCCAGCTTCGCTTGCGCCCCAGCTAACCAGTGCTTTTCATAGTGAAAGGTAAAATCGTTGAGAATCGCTTCCACTTTCGGAACGGCTCGCTCGGGATTGTCTTTGTCAATCAGCGGAAGTAACGCCTCTGCGAATCGAGTCAGATTCCATTGTGCCATCTGCGGCTGATTCTTGTACGCGTAACGCCCTCGTTGGTCGATGGAGCTGAACACGGCATCAGGGCTAAACGCTTCCATGAAAGCGCAGGGACCATAGTCGATCGTCTCGCCAGAAATCGCCATGTTGTCCGTATTCATGACGCCGTGGATGAACCCGATCAGCATCCAATTGGCAACAAGAGCCGCCTGCCGTTCAGACACCGCCTGGAGGAACAAAAGATAACGATCGTCGTCACTACTTAAGTGCGGATAATGACGCTCGATGGCATAGTCAGCTAGCTGCTTAACCTGATCCCAGCGCTGCTGAGATGCAAAGAACTCAAAAGTTCCAATACGAATATGGCTGGAAGCCACACGAGTAAGGATGGCTCCTGGCAATGTATTCTCGCGATACACAGATTCCCCTGTGGCAACGGCCGCCAACGCACGAGTCGTTGGGATTCCCAGGGTGTGCATCGCTTCGCCGAGAAGATATTCACGCAGCACGGGGCCAATCGCGGCTTTGCCGTCGCCGCCGCGAGAATACGCCGTTCGTCCAGAACCTTTCAACGCGATGTCGCGGCGACGTCCATCAGGAGCTGCCACCTCACCCAAGAGCAAGCCGCGTCCGTCGCCCAACTGCGGAGAGAACCCGCCAAACTGATGCCCAGCGTAGGCTTGCGCCAGCGGGCGAGAGCCAGCCAGCAATTTTTGTCCTGAGAAGATTTGCGCCAAGTCTTGTGATGGCAGTTCACCGACACCCAAACCCAGTTCGTCGGCAAGCGGGGCGTTGAATTGCAGTAAGCTCGGCTCCTGGACAGCCATCGGGGCACTTTCGACGTAGAAGTCTGGCAATTCCTCAGCGTAGCTGTTGCTAAAACTGAATGGAGCACTTGGTTCTTGCATTCGTTGTTCCTCGAAACAGCTGGGCAGTTCACGGCTGTTGCTGGTAATAGTTTAAAAGTCTGCGGGGAATCGCGGCTAATCACGAAGATCTGCAGCGTGGCAGCGACAAGTTCAAGAGAAGTAACTTTCTCAGGTCGTCGGCGCTGCGTTAGCGAGCTGCCTTTAACAGTGATTAGATTCTACAACTATCCAAACCAAAAAAAACAGTAAAGATCACTTTTACTAAAGTAGTCTCTACTGTCTTAACTAAAACGAATGTAATCAATTGCAAACTGCTATAGAAATAGCAGTCTATGCCTTTCTGTTCTTGCACAAATCCCTACATTAGTAGAGTAGTCCACAAGAGAGATTTATCTACTAACGAAAAACCTTTCTAGTTAAGCACATCAACACTTTTCGTGTTGTCGTCTGGATTTCTATCTATCAACTTGTTCAGCGGATCGATACCAACAGACACTGGCCTGCTATCCACAACGAAGACAAACGTTTGCTTCTCAGAATCGACGCGCTGCTTTTCGATATGAAGAATTTCAGGCACCTTGGTTTCGTCATCTTCCTCGCCAAGCACAGCAATATCGATCAGAGCATCCATTGCTACTTGAGTTTCCTCCCCCTGCCCATCTGCCTCGAACTTGCTGGCGGCTGTATTTATGGTCACTTCAAAGCGGCCATCAGGCAATTCAGTGTAGTGGCTGTCTTCCGCGCGGAGGTCATAGAGCACAATCTTTTCAAACAGGTCGGTGATGATGTCTTGATATTCCTGGGGTGCGTTTTCCCGAATCTTCGCCAACAGATGTCTAGTTGTTGGATACGGAGGGCCCTTGAATCCCCAATCGGCAATGAATTCACGCAGTATAAGATTGACGGTGTCTTCGCCCAGATAGTCCTTCAGCGCGTAGAGCACCAAGCTACCCTTGCGGTAGTGAATGTAGCCTTGATTCTCCACCAGCATCAGCGGCAGCTCTTCCAATACCTCTGCGCCCCGACTATTCAGATAATTATCAAGCTCATACTTGAGAAAGCGTTGCATATGGGCAGCGCCATACTCCTTCTCCATCACCATTAGCGCCGAGTACTGCGAGAGCGTTTCAGTAAGTACGGCTGCACCCTGTACGTTGGCGCCAACAACTTGATGCCCCCACCATTGGTGAGCAAATTCATGAGCAGTGACATAAAACACATAATCGATCGCCTCGGGATCACGGATGTCGGCTACGAAACCAATGGCTTCGGAAAACGGGATGGTATTGGGGAACGACTGCGCGAAGGCGCCCCGCTGTCGTGGAAACTCGAAGATACGATACTGGCGATACTGGTAGGGGCTGAAATTGGCCGTGAAATAATCCAGCGATTTCTTCGATGCCTCTAACATCCTATCTACGTTTTGTTCATGCTTGTAGTAAACCTCAAGATCGACATCGTTCCACTTGTCGCTCTTCATTTCATAGTCTGCCGAGAGAAAGGAAACAAATGGCCATATCGGTTCATCCATCTTGTAGTGGTAATAGCGACGGCCGTCTTCTTCCCACTCTCGCTCGAGATAGCCGGGCGTCACTGCAATCTGATCGCTACTTGTACTGACGATTGCCTCGTAGTTGGCGCGCATTCGAGTTACCAGCCCCACATCCCACTGACTTTCATCATCGATCTTCGCCGCGCGCTCTGCAGGAGGCAGGTCATAGCGGCGGCGTCGATTATTATCTAGTAGTTCTGCGCCCTTGTTGTAACCAGGCAATGGGAAGGCCTCGGTGTTGTTGAAGAAGGTACCACTACTCAACAGGCTTGTAGTCGGAGAGTTGTTAACGAAGCCCGGCGTTAGCCAATCGATATCGAAATTAACATCGAAAGATTCGCCAGGTTGCATAGGTCTATCAAGTTGATAGATGTAGTAACCCAAATCTGTATCGGAATGAGAGAGTGTGGAATTCGGCACATTGAGCTCATTGATGGTCAGATAAGTTGCTACCGT
>JBNMMV010000204.1:0-7557 GCA_051270205.1 Limisphaerales bacterium | reverse complement strand
TGCCTATGTCTGTCGTCGTCATCATGGCGTCGCAGGCACGCAAGTTCGCGTGACACTAGATCCAACGAGCCCACCGAAAAACGATGACGGCGATATTGTCACCGTTGGCACACCAACAGCCTGGGTGATTATCCGCGTGCTGGTGGAATCACCAGAAGACATTGACACGGCACGTACCCTGCAACGCGCCATAAGTGTAAAGGCTTCCTCAACCCAACCTAACGAGCGAACCGAGCGAGCCGGTCGAGCGACTGCTATTGCAAAATCCGGGGCCGACTTTTACACCGAGTTAAAGGGCTATACCGAACTTGACCCGCCTGCACCCTGGCATCCAAAACTGTCTCCCGAAGCGCAAGCGATCGTGGACAACCCCGACAGCCTAACAGCAGAGGTTTTGGCCGCAGGTGTGGTTGAAGGTGAAAAGCTTATTGTTAGCCGTAACCTTGCCGGTACCGTCAGCAAAAATGGCTGGCGCACAGGCAAAGACGCCACAGGGTTTGGGGGGGACATACTAAAACGCGCGGCTGGCGCCAAGTTTGGTCTCGGCGGCCATCAAGCCATAGAAAATAGATCCTACATCGCTCAAGGCGATTCAAACGGAAACCCCCTCAATGGCACCCGTCCTCTACAGTTGAGATTCGAGGCTAATGCCATGCCACCGTGTAATGCGTTCTGGTCGTTAACGGCCTATGGCACCGATATGTACTTGGTTGAAAATGAAATGGATCGCTGGTCGATCAGCGACCGTACCCCGGGTCTTGTTTATGACGATGACGGCAGCCTAACGATTCAATTCAGCGCAGAACGGCCCGCTGTAATAGCAAACTGGCTACCTGTGCCGAGTGGACCCTATCTTCTTGGAATGCGCGTCTATGAGGGTCACGAGGAAGTTATCGCTTGCGATTGGTTCCCGCCATCGCTGACGAGCGACTGAAAACAAAAAAAAACCCGGCATAAGCCGGGTTTTTTGTAGTCTACTAATTTTCTCGGGACTAGAACTCCATTGCTAGCTCGAGGCCCCAAGTCCTACCCGGTTCTACATATGATCGATTGGTAAATGCAGCAATAGGCGTTACAAATTCACGTACTTCATCGGTTAGATTACGGCCGAAAAGCGTGACTCGATACTTAGCAATTTCGTAGGTAATCGACGCATGGATAAAATCAGCTGAATCCTGATCAGTTCCTGGCGCATTGTCTAACGCAGTTTCCTGCTCACCTACAAGATTGTAGCGTGCGTGGAGATCCAAACTACCTTCACCCATCGGAATGGTGTAAGTGCCGCCGATGCCAAAGGTCATCTCAGGTGCGAACTTTGGATCCAGGCTTTCTCTGTTCTGCGGTGCTAGAAAGAGCGCTTCACCTGCGGTATTGGTTCCTGCCGCGACAACGGTACTACAGTTTGATGTCTGGCCAGCCCCTGTTGTAGCGCCATCCAGGTCAATACAGAAATCTGTATATTCAGCGTCAAGGAATCCAATGGTTGCGAAGACATTGAAATTTTCGCTAACCAACCAGCGGGCTTCTGCTTCAAAGCCTGTGTAGTCAACAGATCCAACATTATCAATCACTGTGACAACCGTGTTGGTTGAGGAATCCAATTTAACCGTTGCTTCTTGCTTACCCTCAAAGTCGTTATAGAAAGCGGCAACGTTAAGCTGCACGCGGTTGTCAAAGAACTGAGCCTTCATACCCACTTCCCAGGATTCCGCGAATTCTGGCTCGTAAGTGTTGGCGAAGTCTTGAGCGTTCTGGTTCCTGCCGAAATATCCACCACTGTGAAAACCTTCGGAGTAAGAGAAGTAAAACATGACATCGTCATTAAGACGGTAATCGACTCCGATCTTCGGGGTCGTTTCGCTCCAATCGGTTGATTCGTCGAAAACGTCAAGCTCGCCGGCGGCATTGATTGCCCACTGCTCTACAGGCAATCTTGATTGTGCCAAAGGCACCAGATAAGACTGAGCAGCGAAGAAATCTTTCTCTTCCTGGGTGTAACGAATGCCCGCTGTGATGGTCCACTGTTCGTTGATTCGATAGTTGCCTTGGAAGAACAGTGCTTCAGAGTTAACTACCTGGTTCTGGTGAAGATTCTGTGTGAAGTTGGGACCCAAACCGCCAGAGAAAAGGCCCACACCCTGGTAGCAGCGCAACGCACCCACCACTTCCAGCAAGCACAAATCGGTCAAACCTAACCCAGTTCCAGGGATAGGCGCGTTGGTAGAAAGTCCTGGTACAACACTGTCCCAGAACGAGCCCTCTGTTACCCAGTTCTGTTCATACTCGTTTTCCCAGATATAGACACCAAGTACAAAATCAAATTTTTCGTAGACACCTTCTAGGCGTAACTCGGTGCTTTTCTGCTCGTGCAGATTATCGTTGTCAATGCCAAGGTACTCGATGAACGAACCATCGAGGTCTGAGAAATAGTCTTCACTCTCATCTCGCCATCCACTAACAGATACTAGTTGTAGCTGGTCGCTAATATCGTATTTCATGGTCAACGTAACTGCATCAGTGTCGTACTGAGCCGGATTGTTAGTTTCCGTTCGGAAGTCGGTATCGCTTCTGTTGTCAGATCGGCAATCACCCAGCGTGTCGCATACGTAAAAGCCAGGGTCGTTAGCATTTCTGGCTACGCCAATGTCACTGCTGTCATCATAAGTCTCGACAGTAAGCAGTGCCTCAAACTTTTGTGTTTCGAATAAAAAGGCAGCGCCGAAGTTCGTGTAGTCTTTTTCCGGTCCGTCTGAGCGGAGGAATGTGTTCTTCTGGAAGCCGTCATTCTGAATACTGGTGTAGAAAAGCTTGGTCGAAAGAACATCACCAACCTGAGGGAGGTTCAATACACCCCTTATCTCTTGTTGTCCCCACTTACCGCCGGTGAGTTGAACCTTGCCGCCCATTTCGCCCGTTGGTCGGGTTCGAATGGCGTTAATTACGCCGCCGACAGTGTTCTTACCGAACAGTGTTCCCTGTGGTCCGCGAAGCACTTCGACTCGTTCCAGGTCAAAGTTTTCAATAACCTGACCTGAACTGGTGCCGATGAAAACGCCGTCAAGCGCTACGGCTACCGCCGGGTCGAAGGATTTGTCAGATTCCGTGTAACTTAAGCCACGAATATTGATTGCCGAGCTTCGGCTTCGAGCAGCGCTGTCCTCAATAATTACGTTGGGTAAGTATGCGTTCATGTCAGTGATGTCACGAACACTAGGATCAGTGATTTCAGTGGTCAGTGCAGTCATCGCGATTGGCACGTCCTGAGATGACTCCTCACGTTTTCGCGCTGTCACGATGATTTCTTCGATCACCAAGTTCTGCTCTTCAGCATATGTAGGCACTGAAAACAGCGTACTACCAAAAACAAGCGATAGAATTACAACGAAGTTTATTCGCATTGGGCTCTCCTCCCATGATTTGATTAATACTACAAGTTCTAAATTTGCAGTGGGGCGCATGGTTTGCCTTTTCGAGGGCTACGTCAACTACATATATCAGCTAGATTCGGTTAGCTCGACGTACTCTTTCAGCGAGTTTCTGGCATCGGTTGCCCCAATGCCTCAGCCTCGAGTAGCCGAGCACCCCGCAAAACGTTCTCCATAGCGTAATTACCCTCGTGACAGGCATATTCGTAGACCGAATCATCGCTCCTTCGCCACAGGTACTGACCGGTCCAGGGTGCAGTCCAGGTAGATTCATCTGAGACCGTGAAACGATATAACACGTCGCCACCCGGTAATAAGGAAAAGCGTTCGACAACATGCTTGACTGCCGAGCCACCTCGTGTGCCTTCTTGAGGTAAGAAATTAGTGGTGTCGACAACCAAGGTATCTTCCTCCCACCAGCCAATCGAGTCCCCAAGCCAAAACTGAACTTCGGGCGCTGGGTGTTCCACGGCACGGCCATCCTTCTTTAGTCGCACAATGCGCGCGTCGTGAACCATTTCTAGCAGAATGACGAGGTGATTGTCGGTCTGTTCGATTCTCTTAAAGTTGTTATAGAGCGCCGGCAATGTCGGTGCGGCGCCAGTGAATCCGATCAAACATCTTTCGCGCAAGGGTAGAGACTCAGGCCCGTCATAAGGACCCGCACCTTCCACCGTCACCCACCAAGCAGTGCCGTCGTTGGGTCGGCCGATGCTTGCCAACTGCGCCATGGAAGCTTGTTGGGCTTCCGGCGTCATTGCGGGCATCCGACCATTCTTGGGCTCGACCAAGATAGAGGTTGGAATCTTGCCATCTATGACATTTACGTCCGTGCCACGATCCATCCAAAATAGATTGTAGGCACCTACGTTGCCAGCCCCAAACTCATTGCCGCCGGTCTCTGTCTCCTCTAACCCTACGACCTTGGCACCCCCTTCAGGAGGGGCCTCTCGGTTGGAGTTGGACTGAGCCGCCCCCTTCTGCTGCAGACCCAGCTCGCGGTCAGCCACCGCCTTCGCTTCATCTGGGCTGAGAAAAGCCTTGTCTCCGAATTGGGTGGGGCGCTCTAGTGGTGTGAGTGTTGCGGCATCATAGTTGCCCGTGAGATCAGGCAAGCCGCTCGCTGTGCGAGGAATTGAGTGTTGTTGTGCTTGGAGTGCTGGAATACCAGCAAGTGTGACCAAAGCAGCAGTCAGAATGTAGGCAGTTCGCTTCATCGTCAGACCCTTAATTTGGGATGGTGAATATAAGGATACCAGGATTGGCGCCAGAGGCCGTTAGCAATAAGGCGTCGCGTGGATTTCGCCAACAGACACTAGAAGACAATCTCAAGCGCTGCACGAAGGCATTAGTAATGTGTGATTGATGCACGAAATTTCGCTAATTTCCGAAGTTTTCATTCGGTGGCGCGGACATTTCGTCCCTGTTGTGCGATAAACTCAGCCTAGATCAACAAACGGACAGGAATATGGCAATTACAGGATACGACCATCTCGTTGTACGCGTCAGTGATATCGATCAAGGTATCTCTACCTATCGAGACACCTTAGGTCTGAAACTCGATCGGACTGACGAAAATGAACAACTGGGCATCAAACAAGCATTTTTCAATTTACCCAACGGCGGCTTTATTGAGATTGTTGCACCACTGAGCGAAGATTCCGCTGTTGGCAAAGCTCTGGCCAGTCGAGGCGAAGGTATGCACACCATTGCATTCGAGGTGGACGACCTTGATGCCACTTGCACGGCGATGCGAGAAGGCGGTGCCCAATTGATCGGCGAAGGCGGTCCACAGGTGTTTGTTCACCCAAAATCTACCAACGGTATTCTGCTGCAGCTTTCTGCCAAACGTTAGGGGCTGCCTCTAATTAAGTCTTGTGCATGAACAGTCGCCTGCGCGAGTTTCAGGGCGGCATTCTCGCCAATGGAAATTATCGACTCCTGCTAGGCGGCTTCGCCGTCGGCCAGTTGTTAATGCCGTTGCAGTTCCTCACTCAAATCCTGTGGGTTCAACACAACGCGCCCGACGATATCTGGTTAATTTTAGTTGCACTCATCGGCGCCAGTCGTGGCGTAGGTGCACTGACGTTCGGTTTGTATGGCGGCGCCCTAGCCGACCGTTTCGACCGGCGCAAATTACTCATTGTCACTCAATGCTTGCTGGTAGTAACAACGTTGGCAATCGCGGCCTTGATGGCGACCAATATCGACGGTGTGTGGGGATTTGCATTGTTCTTTATGCTGACTTTAGTCGGCGGAGGCTTACAGGCCATCGACATGCCGACCCGCCTTGCCATCGTGCCGGATATACTGGGTCCAGAACTAACAGCTGCTGGCCTTTCGTTAAATCAGGTCGTCGGCCAATTGGCCATGCCACTGGCGATGTTTGGAACCGGCTTCATCATCCATCGTTTCGGATTCGCGGGCGCATATTTTTTAAGTGTTGTTGGCCACTTGGCAGTGATTGGCTTCTTGGTTGCTATGAAGTATCAAAGCACCAAGCCACTAACACACCGCCAAGTTTCTTACGGCTTTGGTGAGGTTATCGCAGACGTTCGTTTTGGGCTTAGCTATGCGCGCAACAATACCGTCGTTCTTTGGGTAATCGTATTACTGGCCACAATGATGGGACTCGGGTTTCCAGCGACCGCAAATTTGGGACCTACATGGATCACCACGGTAGTCGGTGTAGAGGTTCGCAACCTTGGCTACGTGGTCATGACCTGGGGCGTGGGTTCGCTGATTGCCGCCATTGCACTAACACGTTACTCATCCATTGTTCATCGCGGTCGCTTGATTGGCTTTGGTGCGGTGTTGTTCTCTTTGTCTTTCATTGTATTCGTCGGCAATGACTCAGTAGTGAACGCCGTCATCGGCAATCTAGGACTGGGCGCCGGAATGACAATTACTACTGTTTCTAGCACCATTCTTATTCAACAACTTGTGCCGAACGAAGTGCGGGGGCGCATCATGAGTATTTTCCAACTCAATATGGGCTTCGCCCAATTGATGACAATGCCTGTCGCGATCTTGGCTCAGTGGCTCACATTGCCCGTGTTGTTTCCACTGATGGCGGTAATTACGACGGTTGCTGTAGTTCTGATTCTGGTAAGTCGACGCGAGATAGTGCGCGCTTAGGTCATTTTAGGTAAAGACAATCCGATGAATTGATATATATTCTCGCTTACCGTCATAGCCAAATTCAGGCAGTGAAAGATGTCTATTGAAGTAGAGAGAACTACTGGCGCACTTGGTGCTGAGATCTCCAACGTCGACTTGTCCGGCGAACTGACCGACACAACAATCGCACAAATCCGTCAGGCTTTTCTTGAGCATCATGTCGTTTTTTTTAGAGACCAGACCCTCACTCCTCTGCAACAAGCCGAATTTGGTACACGCTTCGGCGTGTTGGAAGATTATCCCTTCGTGCAGCCACTGCCGGAACACAACAAAATCATTCCAGTCATCAAAGAAGCAGATGAAAAGCTAAATTTCGGCGGTGGTTGGCACACTGACCTAATCTATCGTCCCACACCCCCTCTCGGCACCATGCTCTATGCGGTCGAAGTACCAGACCGAGGCGGGGATACACTGTTCGCCGACGGCATAAGCGCCTACCAAGCAGTTTCACGACGAATGCAGACTCTTGCAGAGTCTCTGTCCGTGGTTTACAGCGTTAAACATGTCACTCGCCCAAGCTCGGAAAGCGAGAACAAGGACCAGCGCAGCCGCTCGATGCCAAGCACCTCAGATACGGAAGTGGTTGAAGCCACACCCATTCACCCACTGGTTAGAACCCACCCCGAAACTGGCGAGAAAGGCTTCTACTTCAGCAGAGGGCACACCAATCGTTTCGACGGTATGACACCAGCCGAAAGTAAACCGCTGCTGGATTGGCTGTACGATCATATGACACAGCCGGTATTTACCACCCGTTTTCACTGGCGACCAGGATCAATGGCTTTCTGGGATAACCGCTGTGTCAGCCACTACGCACTGAATGACTATCACGGCGAACGGCGGCACATGCATCGTTTAACCATAGCCGGTGACAGGCCGGTCTAGTGGCCAATGCTTCTATGACATTGCTCGCAAACTTAAAAGTACTGGATTTGTCAGAAGGCATTGCAGC
>JBNMMV010000203.1:0-7635 GCA_051270205.1 Limisphaerales bacterium | reverse complement strand
GTCGAGTGGCCGGAGAGCAATCGAGCCGCAACTGGGGATGGATCCGCCAACAAGGTAGAGACGCTGACGAGTTGCCCATCGTCATAGACAGCATCAACACTTGGGAGAATTTAGCGAAAGAAATTCGCCAGGAAACCGGCGAGGACATAGGCTTTACCCGTGAAGGCGTCCTGTTCGCAGCATCCACTGAGGCTCAGTTAGCTGAATACGAAAAATGGCTGGATGTCGCGGCTCAATACCAGTTGGATACAAAGATCATTACTGGCGCCGAAGTCGACGCGTTGGTGCGAGATAAACCAAATCAGTGGCGCGGCGGGTTGTATACCGCCAGTGACGGACGCGCCGAACCGTTCAAAGCCGTGCCGGCGTTAGCGCGAGCCCTACAGCAACGCGGTGGAAAAATTCGCGAGGCATGTGCGGTACGCTCACTAGAAACCGAGGCTGGTAAGGTTTGCGGCGTTGTCACTGAGCACGGTACCGTTCGAACCCAAGCTGTAGTTTGTGCCGGAGGTGCGTGGTCTAGCTTGTTCCTGGCTAACATTGGCATCAGCCTGCCCCAGCTTACGGTGCGCGCCACCGTGGCTCGAACCGCGACCGCCCCCAACATTTACAACGGCAATGCGGGCCTAGACGAAGTAGCCATTCGACGGCGCGCAGACGGTGGTTATTCAGTCGCATCGAGCAATACCAACGAACACTACATTAGTGCCGAGAGTTTCCGCTACTTCTTCAAGTTCTTGCCTGCCCTGTCTGCAAGTGTGCGTTTTATACGCCTGCGCATGCCAGAAAATATTGTCTCTCTATTGCTGCCAACTCGCTCATGGCGCGACGATGAAGTCTCGCCGTTCGAAAAGAATCGCGTTCTCAACCCCGATCCATCGCCCGCCGCTCTAAGAAAAATGCGCGCAGGACTAGACAAACGGCTACCTCAGCTTGCCGATATCCCCTTTGTCGAATCCTGGGCTGGGATGATCGACGTAACGCCAGACGTTGTACCGGTAATGGACGCGATTGAAGATTATCCTGGTTTGTATCTGGCAACAGGTTTCAGTGGCCACGGGTTCGGCATTGGACCAGGGGCTGGGCACGTTATGGCCGACATGGTTATGGGCAACAAAGCCGCGCACGATTTATCACGCTTTCGTTTCTCTCGTTTCAAGGACGGCAGTCCAATGAGGCCCGGGCCTGGTCTGTGAGACTAATTTAGCAAATTAGTGATCGCGAGATTAAGTTCGCCATAAGTCTGCACCACTGCATCAGCGCCTGCTTCGCCCAATGTCGCACCGTGTCCGTCGATACAATGGTTCGCCGCAGTAAATCCAATCACCCTCATGCCCGCACGCTTTGCCGCAAGCACGCCATTTGCACTGTCTTCTACCACCACGCAGTCTCCGGGCAGATGTTGCATGGCCTTTGCCGCAAAAAGAAACAAGTCTGGTGCGGGCTTACCATATTCCACTAAATCCGTTGAAAACAGATTGTCTCCAAACAGATCCACCAAGCCGGTATGGGCGAGTTTCCATTTGAGCCTTGATGGTGAGGAGGAGGAGGCAACACACATGGGCAACGAAATGCCTTCTATCGCAGCTCTGGCACCCTGAACCGGTTCCAACTCTTCTTCAAAACGCTCCAAAGTGAAGCTGTTTAATTCTTCGAAAAAATCACCATCGACGTTTTTTCCAAGACGTTCCAGGAACAGCGCGCGCATGGTCTGCTGCCATTCTTTTGGTGCCATGCCCAGAAAGATACCCAAGTAGTCTTGTCGGTCAAAATCCAAACCATGTCGGCTCAGAAATTCTAATTCGCAGGCGATATAGATCGTTTCGCTATCGACTAGAACGCCATCGCAATCAAATACTACGAGTGGCATATGCGCAATCCAACGTAGTTTCGGAGTACATAGCATTAGTTAGTGTTTGTCCCGAAGGGATATTTTGGCTGGTTGCTATTCGATTCGGGCATTGTACTGCAGTTAAACGTTGCGCCAATCCGGCGCCGCTCCGCGGTGCCCTTTCTCCGAAAACAATCCCTGGCAAGGATGCCAGGTCTTTTTTCTGCGTGCGGCTTGGATTTAAAGGCGCAACGTTTAACTGCAGTACAATTCCCTTAGGCGATCCCACGATCTAAAATGTCCTTTCGGGACAAGTACTAGTTAGCCAGCGCTCGAGATCGTAGCTCGCTCTGAATTTCTTCCAAGCGTTCACGGTTCAATGCATAGCCTTGTAAACATAAAACTGCGGGGATCACTAACAAGCCAATGACCGGTCCGGCAACCAAGGCGAGATTGAATACTGTTTCAGGTGCAATATCAGCGGCGCTCTTCACCGCGCCACCCGTTGGCCACTCTATTATCTCTAGAACCCGACCGGCCAATAAGGTGCCAACACCCGCGGAACATTTATTAGCAAACGAGGATGCGCCGAAGAACACGCCTTCTTGGCGGCGGCCACTGTCCAATTCGTTTTCATCAGCAATGTCAGCCATGGCCGTACCAATACCGACGATAACTTGGCCAACCACCATGCCTGAAAAGATAGTCACAATGGCCAGGAAGACCGCCGCACCCCAAGTTCCGGTATCCGGCGCCCAGCCCATCACATATGCGCCTACGGGGATGGCATGAATGAACATCCAGACGATGCCAGCCGCGATCATGGCGTTCTTTTTATCGAGCCAGGCAAAATAGACTTTAGACAGCGCGTATCCGCCCATACTGCCAATCGGCAGCATCAAAGAGACGAACAATATCTGGATGACGGTAAGCTCCCAGAAGAAAGTGTAGACATAAATGCCCAGCACCCCAGCCACACCCCAAGCTGATATAAAAAGAATGAAGCCAAACATAATCCAACGAAAAGACTTGTTGCGCATTGCTTCTAAGGTTTCACCCAACACGTCCCGTGCACGTATCCGTTCCTCAGTCACCTGCGCTTTTGGCATGTACGGTATGCGCGAACGCGTGCCGAATGCGGTGATCAAAATCGACAGCGTCATCAGAATACCCAGCGTTATCGCATAAGGCGGGTAGGCCGCTGGATTGAGCTGACCATTGGGGAAAGCCTCTGATGAGGCAAAGAAATACCCATAACCAAATCCGTAGGCCAGAATGAAGCCCACTGCCCCAAAAAAATGACGTAACGCGACCAAAACCGTACGCTCGTCGTAATCGGTGCTTAGTTCTGCCCCTAAGGCCTGGTGGGGTACCGTGTACAAAGTCATGGAGGCACGGGTGGCGATGGTGAGGACTACCATCCACAAGAACAAGCTGAACTGAGTGCCAGTGACACTTTCAATGGGCGTGAATAGCAATACGAAACAGACACCGAGGGGCACGGCAGATGCGTACATGAAGGGATGACGGCGTCCACCTTTAGACTGCCAACGATCTGAAACGCTACCGGCGATAGGGTCAGTGACTGCGTCGAACACGAGCGCAATAAAAATGGCGAGACCCGCAAGGTCTCCAGACAAACCCAACACTTGGTTGTAGTAGAAAAGTAGGTACGTCCCAAAGACGCAGGTCTTCAAGCCTTCGGCGATTTGGCCAATGCCAAAACTGAGTCTAACGGCGATACCTAAGGGAGGAACTTCTTCGCCGCTACCTGCCATGTACTATCCTCTGCGCTTTGCGCTTGTCTCTATGTCTGACGCCAGATCATCACCGCTATCGACTGGCTCCGTCAAGGTAGGTACATCGGGCATAGTTTCTTCGACAACAGCTTCATGGACAATAGTTTCGTCGACAATAGTTTCGTCCACTACAATTTCATCTAGATCAATCTCAACTTCCTCAACACTCACCTCAGCGCTCACCTCAGCACTCATCTCAGCACTCATCTCAGCACTCTCTGGTGGGCTCTCTTTCAGGTTGTCATCGACACTGTCTTGGACAACTTCTACTTGATCGTCTGCCCCACTGTCTTCAGGCACGGCACTTTGGGTCAACAGGGGCGTTGCCTGATCACCAAGCAATGAAGCAGAACTGGTGGCCAGTTGTCGGTGCAAGGCGTGATAGCTTTGGTCCAGAGACCTAAATTTCTCAGCGGTTTCTGCGAACTCGTTAAACACCTGCGAGCGATACTCAGTCAGTTCATCTTCCTTAGACGAAAGCGCTTTCTCGAGCTCCGCTATCCGCTCTTTGTCGCCGCCATTACGACGCCCGACAAATAGACCAATTACACCGCCAATGACTGCCGTCACAGCACCTATCAACACGACCCATTCAATCGCTAACACAGCTATCCTCAGTTGTTCGTTACATTCCGCTCTATGTCGGTATCATACCCGGCCTCGCCAATTCGGAGAACGGCTGAATCGTTAAAGATCAGCAAAATCTGTCGTGACCGACCCCTCCAGCCTACAAGCGCCAGAAACACACTCAGACGAGGCCTCTGACAGTTTCGACGTGAAGAAGGAACTGAAGCAAATGGCCATCTTGGGCTGGCCCATCGTTCTGACCCAGCTTTTCATCATGATGACCGGCACCATCGACACCGCCATGGCTGGCCATTACTCATCAATGGATCTGGCTGGGGTTTCACTGGGTGGCATGTTCATGTGGCCGGCCTTTATGCTGCTGTCCGGCATCACAATGGCATTAACCCCAATCACTGCGCAGTTGCGAGGCGCTAAGAAAACAGACCAAATCGGCCACCAGATTCGGCAAGGTCTATGGGTCTGCATGTTCACCTCAACCTTGCTCGTACTTGTCATGGTAAACGCAGGCGGTTGGTACACTTACGTCGGGGTCGATGCCGAAGCAATCCGCATCGCGAGAGAATATCTACAAGCTGCTGCCTGGGGTGCTCCGCCGGTCATTTTTTACGTGGCGCTGCGCCATAGCTGCGAAGGTTTAGGGCAACCACGCCCACCAATGGTGATTGCTGGCAGCATCATTCCATTAAATGCTTTACTGAACTACGGCTTCATCTATGGCAAATTCGGCCTGCCAGAACTTGGCGGCGTAGGCTGTGGTTACGCCACTGCGATCATTTTTTGGGTCCAGTTTTTCGCCATGTTATTTGTCTGTCGCATGCAATTTTTTAGACGCATCGAGGCTTTCACTCAGTTCGAATGGCCTGACTGGCAATCCATTAAGAGCATCCTCTACATCGGCACACCCATTGGCTTGACCATATTCGTAGAAATGGCGGTATTTTCGGTGATCGGTCTAATGATTGCGCGCTTCAGTATCCTAGAAGTCGCTGCGAACTCGATTGCCGGTAATATCAACTGGGCAACCTATGTTATTCCGGCGGCCATAGGCAGTGCTGCAAGTATTCGGGTGGGATTCCATGTTGGCGCCAAAGATTATGTCGCAGCGCGCGGGTCTGCAATTGGCGTCTACAAATTTTCATTCATCTACGCACTCGTCATAGGCCTCTTACTCGTCGCCACGCGCTTCTATCTGGTTTCAATCTTCACCACCGATCAAGCGGTTGTTGAGATCGCCACAGCGCTACTGATTTTCATTGCAGTTTATCAATTGGTTGACGACAGCAATGCAGTGGCAATAGGTGCGTTGCGAGGGTTCAAAGACACCCGCTTTCCCTTCGTGTTTGGGCTGATAGGCTACTGGTTCTTGGCATTGCCATTCGGTTACGCCGTATCGGAAGGAATCATATTCCCTGGGATGGCACCGGGGGTCTATGGCTACTGGCTGGCGATAACGCTAGGGCTCGCCATTGTGGCCATCGCCATGGGCTTCCGTCTACGAAATATTAGCCGCGATTTCAAAAAGATCGCACAGCTGGCTGACACTTAAAGTTAACGGTCTTCTTGCATGCCTTTAAGACCCGCCAACATCATTTCCTGAGCGGGCAGGCCAAGAAGTAAGCGCCCTGCATCCTCAATATGTTGCGGCGCGACGGTTGTGTGCTGACCGACTACGCGAATGTCTCGCAAAATCCGCTCTAACGGGTGACCGATTTGATTGGCCGTGGTGCCAGCGGTTCGTACCAAATTTTCGGTAAGATCAATACACCCGGCCACCGAATCTGAACAAGCAATTTGAAATAAGGCACGCTCTTTGCTCGTAATATGATCGGCCTTCAAGACTTTTTGCCACATCTCTTCTAACAACTCATGAACCAGCGCTTTGCCGCTACGAAAACGGGCTTCTGCTAGCGCCACAGCAAGATGTGCTCGAGGGCGTTCTTGTAATTTTCTGTTACTGAATCGCGGCGTCTTTCCCGCAGCAAGCTCGACGAAATGATCTATGGCAGCGCGGCCCAGACCCCAGGCAATGGCAACCTTGTTATAGGCTAAGCGCGCACCCAGTGGAAAACGCAGCAACGGCGAATCGTGAGGTGCTGCACCAATGGGCGCAATGAGACGGTTCTCAGGTACAAAAACATCCTCTACTAAAACGTCATGAGACCCAGAGCCACGCAGCCCGCTGGTATGCCAGGTATCAAGGATGTTGCACTCACCGATTGGAATAATGGCATAGCGATTTTGACCCACAGCTTCAGAATCGGCAGATTCGTGAATCCGTACTGTGGCACCAAAGATCTGCGCGTTGTGAACGCCACTGGCAAAAGGCCACTGACCACTGACCCGGTAACCACCTTCTTGCCTCACAGCGCGACCAACAAAGGCTGTGGAACTGGCGATAATCACGTTTGGATCTTCGATCAAATCCCGACACTGCACGAAACCCGGAGCAATTAAACCAAATGACTCGATACCAATCATGAGATTCCAGGCAGAAGCACCGTCTGCATAAGCAATGGCTTCTATGACACCGAGCTGCTCTTGCGGAGATTGCTCAGAACCGAAGGTGTCTTCGGGCGCGGCAATACGATAGAGACCGGCTGCTGAGAAAGCCTGGGCAACCTCGGCTTGTAGATGACGTTGCGCTTCATTGGCGTCAGCGTGCGTGCGTACCAACGCCTGCAAAGCGCGCGCTTTTTCGATATAGCTTCCCATCACCACCCTCCGAACATTTCGCTAGTAGCCTACCAACCTCAGGACTAGAGATGAAGTGACGTTTTCCACTACACTGTTAGACCATGACATACCCAATCAAATCCTCTGCCCAGATTCCTCTTGCCATCCAGGGCCTCCGTATTGGCCATGCTGTGGACGATGAGGTTAATACGGGCGTGACAGTTTGCGTGTTCGATGAACCTGCCACCACAGCCATGCACATCATGGGAGCCGCACCCGGCACTCGAGACACAGAACTGCTGGAACCACATTTTACGGTCAGTAAAGTCGACGCCATTTGTCTGTCCGGCGGTTCGGCTTTTGGGTTGGATGCTGCAGGCGGCGTCCAAGCTTGGCTCAAAGAACAGGACCGAGGTATTCCACTAGAGCCTGTAAAAATACCTATTGTGCCGTGTGCAATCTTGTTTGATTTACGTAACGATGGCAACAAAGAGTGGGGCCGCTTCTCGCCCTACCGCGAATTAGGCTACCAAGCCTGTTTGGCTACGCAGAACGCATCCGCATTGGGTAGAGTCGGTGCAGCATACGGCGCAAAAACCGCAACGACGCCCGGCGGTCTGGGTATTGCCAGCACAACCTTGCCCGGTGGTGGCACGGTGATGACGATCGCTGCCGTCAACGCAGCAGGCGCACCCACTATTGGGGACACGCACCACTATTGGGCTGCGGCCTTCGAAGAAGATG
>JBNMMV010000202.1:0-7645 GCA_051270205.1 Limisphaerales bacterium | reverse complement strand
CAAAGTCTCGCTACACCAGACGGCATTGCCGCAGCGTTAGTGCAAGACTAAGAGCGAGGTCCTATGGTGATTTCATGTCAAAAGTAGCTTTAGTAACGGGCGCCTCTCGTGGAATTGGCGCGGCTATTGCTGGCCGACTTGTTCAGCAGGGCCTATTTGTTATTGGCACGGCGACTTCTGTGGAAGGCGCCGAACGCATAGGTGATGCTTTAGGCGAGGGTGGTGTTGGTCAAGTTCTTAATGTGGCTGATATTTCATCTATTGCAGCTGCTTTAGAGGCCATGAGCGGCTATGATGCTCCGTCAGTACTCGTCAACAACGCAGGCGTTACTCGTGACAATCTAATGCTTCGCATGAGCGAAGAAGAGTGGAGTAGCGTGATCGATACGAACCTAACTGGTTTGTACCGCATTACCAAGGCGTGCCTAAGAGGTATGGTAAAAGCGCGTTGGGGAAGGATTGTTAGTGTTAGTTCCGTGGTTGCACGGATGGGCAATCCGGGACAAGCTAACTATGTCGCTAGCAAAGCCGGAATTGAAGGTTTTTCAAGGGCCTTGGCATTGGAGATCGCGTCCCGTAACATAACGGTGAACACTGTGTCACCGGGATTTATTGAAACGGATATGACGGGTTCGCTAACAGACGAACAAAAACAGAAGATGTTAGATCGGATTCCAGCGCAGCGTATGGGATCCGTGGATGAAGTCGCCGCGGCAGTGGCGTACTTGGTAAGCGATGAGGCTGGGTATGTAACCGGTCAGACATTGCAGGTAAACGGTGGACTCTATGCTGCGTAGCTGTCCTATTGACAAATGAAATTGCAAGGTTGAGGCAAAAAAATTGGTCGCTTGCGTTAGCAATTGCGCCCAATTAGAATGCGCTCGCCCTGCACCCTGGAACCAGATCGGGAGGTCTCTTTAGCATGAGCAGTGTTGAAGAAAGAGTAAAAAAATTAATATGTGAACAGCTTGGTGTCAAAGAGGACGAGGTAAAAGAAGAAGCTTCTTTTGTCGAAGACCTAGGCGCTGACTCACTAGATACCGTTGAACTTGTGATGGCATTGGAGGAGGAATTCGAAACTGAAATTCCTGACGAAGAAGCTGAGAAAATTACAACGGTCAAGGATGCCATCAACTACGTGATGGCTCACCAGTAGCGCGACACGCATCAATTAGTGTGAGTCGACGAAGAGTTGTAGTTACTGGATTAGGCATGGTGTCGCCAATTGGCAACACTGTCGATACGTCGTGGTCGGCGGCTCTCGCCGGCACCAGTGGCATCGGTCTAAACCCATATTTCGATACCGAAGAATTCGGCGTTAAAATTTGCGGTGCTGTTAAGGACTTTGACGTCACCGAGTATATGTCGGCCAAGGAAGCAAGACGGATTGACCCGTTTATCCAACTTGGTATGGCTGCAGGAATCCAAGCGGTTGCTGACGCTGGCATTGAGCCCCATCCCGATGAGCCGCACCGCATTGG
Source organism: Limisphaerales bacterium (assembly GCA_051270205.1). Classification (GTDB taxonomy): domain Bacteria; phylum Pseudomonadota; class Gammaproteobacteria; order Pseudomonadales; family Azotimanducaceae; genus UBA4421. The sequence goes on along the minus strand of JBNMMV010000202.1, from coordinate 6,164 downwards.
TGTTGCAATAGGCTCTGGGATAGGTGGCATCAATCTAATCGAGGACACGCACACAGTGCTTGTGAAAAGCGGCCCGCGGCGCGTTTCACCGTTCTTTGTGCCAGGTAGCGTAATCAATATGATTTCGGGGAACTTGTCGATTAGATATGGCTTCACCGGACCCAATATTGCCGTAGTTACAGCGTGTACCACTGGAACGCACAACATTGGTTTTGGCGCACGTATGATCCAATACGGTGAAGCGGACGTTATGGTTGCCGGTGGCGCTGAATATGCCACTTCTCCAATAACCGTTGCTGCCTTCAATTCTATGAAAGCGTTGTCGACAAGAAACGATTCGCCAGAGCAAGCAAGCCGACCCTGGGACGAAGACCGAGACGGGTTCGTACTTGGTGATGGAGCTGGAGTTCTAGTGCTTGAAGAATATGAACGCGCAAAAGCCCGTGGCGCCCAAATTTATGCGGAAGTGCTAGGTTTTGGTATGAGTGCGGATGCCCACCATATAACAGGTCCTGCGGAAGATGGGGCAGGTGGTGCAATGGCTATGCGCAATGCTATGCAAGATGGGGGTTTGAACCCAGAGGATATTGGCTATCTAAATGCCCATGGTACATCTACCCCACTGGGCGATGTCGCTGAAACCAAAGGCATAAAGTCGGTCTTTGGAGCGGATACCCAAATTGCGGTGAGCTCAACGAAATCCATGGTAGGTCATCTATTGGGTGCCGCTGGCTCGGTTGAAGCCATCTTTTCGATCAAAGCGCTGCAAGATCAAAAGCTCCCACCGACGATTAATCTTGAGAATCCGAGTGCTGAGTGCGACCTCGATTACGTACCTAACGAGGCGCGTGATGCTAAATTACGTGTTGCAGCAAGCAATTCGTTTGGATTCGGGGGTACGAACGGTACGCTAATATTCGGCATGGTCTAAGCGCGTGCGAAGTCGCGCCAAGCATCTGCTGGTTGCGCTGTTTTCTCTCTCGATCTTGTTTCTTGCCTTGCTGCTAGGTTTTGGTCTGCATTTTGCAAACTGGTCTCAAACTCCAGTCAATCTTGCCGGAGATGCTAACTTCGAGTTTGCCAGTGGCAGTTCTCTGTCTACATTGAGTGTACAACTTACCAAAGCGAAACTAATCGACGAAGACTATGGGCAATTTTATGTGCGTGTGCTCGGTCAGATGCTCGGTGTTAGCGGTAATCTCAGAGCGGGCGAGTATCTTTTACGATCTGACATGTCGCCGCAAGACATCCTGGAAATGCTCGCGGCGGGTGATGTTGTCACACACGATGTCGTCATCGTCGACGGATTGACCACCATGGAGTTAATCGAGCAGCTGAAAAATGATGATCGATTGGTATCCCCTGAGGGTCTTTTGGACTGTGGCGATATAGCCGAACTTGTTGAATTGAATCTGCCATTCACCGAGGGTGTCTTTCTACCGGAGACCTATCAAGTGCGCAGAGGTGATAGTGTGCTCGGGGTGCTCGTGCGAGCGCACGACCATCTAAATGAAGCCTTAAAAGATGCCTGGGCTACTCGGCAGTTCGACTCTCCCGTGGAGACGCCAGAAGAACTTTTAATACTGGCATCGCTCATCGAGAAGGAGACTGGCCAAGCCAGTGAAAGAGGGCGCATCAGCCAAGTGTTTCATTTGCGCCTTAAAACCGAAATGAGACTGCAAACTGACCCCACGGTTATATATGCTTTAGGTTCAGATTTTGATGGAAACATTAGGCGCGCTGATTTGCGGATAGATTCACCCTACAATACGTATCGACACAAAGGCTTGCCGCCAACGCCCATTGCTCTGCCTTCCATGAGCTCGATTAAGGCCGCTGCACAACCAGATGAGGGGGAATACCTTTATTTTGTTGCGCGTGGCGATGGATCAAGTCAGTTTTCGAAAACACTGGCTGAACATAACAAAGCCGTTCGAGAGTTTCAGCTGAAATGAATCCCCGATTTATTACACTAGAAGGATCGGAAGGTGCTGGAAAATCGACCAATCTCGAGATTCTAACCCAAACACTCACCGCTCAGGGCTTAGAGATTTATGTAACTAGGGAGCCAGGTGGCACAGAATTGGCCGAAGAAATAAGACAGCTGATCTTAGCCCCGCGCGTCGAGAAGGTGACAGCGCTGACAGAAGTCTTACTCATGTTTGCAGCGCGCGCCCAGCACCTTGAAGAGGTCATTAAGCCCCGTCTCGATGCTGGCCAGATTGTGGTCTGTGACCGCTTCGTGGATGCAAGTTATGCCTACCAAGGGCACGGTCGCGGACTCGGGGTCGAAATTATTCAGGCGCTCGATGACTGGGTTGTGGGTGACTGCCAACCTGGCCTCACAATTTATCTTGATCTACCACCAGAAGTTGGTGCCCAACGGATCGCTAATCGAGCCAAGGATCGTGTTGAGATGGAGCAACAGGCGTTTTTTGAAACAGTACGCCAAGGTTACTTGGAGCGACTGAAAACGAATGAGCGGATGCAACTCGTGGATGCAAGTAAATCCCTGGAAGAGGTCGCGGCACAAGTTGAACACATCACCCAAGCTTACGTGGCAACATTGTGAGCACGTTACCTTGGCACCAGCCGGTATTGGGAGAAATTACCCAGGCTTACGCAAATGGTCGTTTGGCACATGCTATTGGTGTGGCCATTCAACCGGGGTGGGGTATCTATGATCTTGCTGAGTCAATTGCTCGTCAGCTGCTATCCCTCACCTCCGAGCAGCCCATCGCAGAAATTGCGCACCCAGACTTCCAATGGCTAGAGCCTGAAGACGCTGTCTTGAAAGTAGATCAGATTCGTATTGTTCGTGACTTCGCGGTACAAACCCCCCGGCTTGCCGACATTAAAGTGATCATCATTCTGCACGCAGATCTTTTGAACACGGCCGCGGCCAATGCCCTGTTGAAGACGCTGGAAGAACCGCCGCCGAGAACGCATTTGTTCTTGTGTACCGAGCAATGGGGACGTCTACTGCCCACCATAAAAAGCCGCTGTCAGAAGATGCAAGTCACGGGTTCGGAGAAAGTGGCACAGGCGTGGTTGTCTGAACAAGGTATGTCAGCCAGTGACATTGAGCTTGCCCAGGCGGGTTATGCGCCGCTTACAGCCTTGGCCTATCAGGGCGTAGATATTGATGCCTGGCTCAAGCGGGCGGCAGTGGATGGCTTAAAGGGTCCGGACATGAACGTTGTGCCAGAGAATTTTGTCGACTGGTTAGCCGGGTGGTACCGTTTAGTGATCAGGGAAATTATTGAGCTCAGCCCATTCGATCGTCAGAAAGCGGCAGTATTGATTGCTTTTGGTGAGGAGTTACTTCGCGTTCGACAGCAAATACGAACGACCAACTCTGCCAATTCCACGCTGTTGTACGAACAACTCGTCTATAACTGGCAAAAACTGCACAGAGCGTGAACCTTGTCATACTTTGTCCATTGACAGGGTCTGGTGCAGGGTCGAACATAGCCCTAACGGAACTGGATGTCTCGTCATGTCTGCAGTAAAAAAAGGTGTTCGTAACGGCATATTGTCTTTGGCTATCAAAGACAAGGCAGTGCTCTATGCGGCCTATATGCCATTTATCAAAAACGGCGGCCTTTTTATCCCCACGAAAAAAGAATATGAGCTCGGCGACGAAGTATTCATGCTGCTGAACCTAATGGATGAAGCAGAAAAGGTACCTGTTGCTGGCAAAGTTATCTGGATCACCCCGAAAGGCGCACAAGGCAATCGAGCGGCAGGCATTGGTGTACAATTTAACGACCATGATGATATGGCACGCGGAAAAATTGAGACCTATCTGGCCGGGGCTTTGCAGTCCGATCGGCATACCCACACTATGTAAAGAACACCGCTAGCGTGTTCGTAGATTCCCATTGTCACCTTAACTACCTGGATGATTGGCCGCTTGCCATTGAGCAAGCGTTTGCTAATGGTGTGCAGGAGATTTTGTGCATTGGTGTTGATCAGTCTGGGATTAAAGATGTGCTAGCCATTGCGGCAAAATATGAGCATGTTTATGCAACGGTGGGGGAACACCCAGGCAGTGTTAGCAGTTCTGTCGCCTGGATGGATGATCATTTAGAGAATGACAATGTCGTTGCTTGCGGTGAGATGGGTCTCGACTACTTCTACGAAAAAGATCCGAAAGTACAAAGTCAGCAGCGCGTGGCCTTTGCTGCTCAAATGGCGAAAGCTGAGGCGCTCGATCTGCCGGTGGTAATCCATACCCGGGATGCAAAGGAAGACACCCTCGCGATTCTAAGCGACTTCCCTAAGACGCGCGGCGTGTTGCACTGTTTTACTGAGGATTGGGACATGGCTCAGCGAGGCATCGAGTTAGGTTATTACGTGTCCATTTCAGGCATCGTCACATTTAAGCAAGCAGAGAACGTGCGCGAAGTAGCGCGTCGCCTCCCTAAAGAAAAGTTACTTATTGAAACCGACGCGCCATGGCTTGCACCAGTGCCCCATAGAGGCAAACAGAACCAACCGCTCTACGTTTGTGATACTGCGCAGTATCTTGCCGAATTACGGGGTGAGACGTTGACCGATCTGGCAGTGCAAACGACTCGAAATTTCCACGATCTTTTTAACCTAACTGTTCGTTAAAAAAGTTCAAAATCATATTGAACCGGTGAATCGACACATGCGGTTCCTGCATAGAGTGCTTTGCGCCAGGATAGGTCATTAACTGAAAGGGCTTCCCCAATTCCTGCAGTCTAGACATGATCATGGTGCTATTCGTGAACTGCACGTTGTCGTCGGCCATGCCATGCATGAGCAACAGCGGCGAATCGAGTGCGGATAGATAACTAAGGACATTGCTTGCCGTGTAGGCTTCTTTGTTTGTGTTTGGGTCGCCCATGAACCGCTCGGTATAGTGTGAATCGTAAAGCGACCAGTCGCAGACTGGCGCAACAGCAACCCCGGCTGCGAACGATTGCGGTGCCTGGCACAAACTCATCATGGTCATATAACCGCCGTAACTGTGGCCGAAGATGCCGACTCTTTCGAGATCTGCCCAGTCGGTTTCCGCTAAAACGGTCAGGCCACGAAGTTGGTCCTGAACTTCAATCAAACCCATATTTTTGTAGAGCGGTGATTCAAAAATGCGCCCCCTATTGGCAGACCCTCTGTTGTCCAGTTCCAAAACGCCGAAGCCATTTTGGGCAAACATCTGTACCGTCAGCGTGCCCCAATCGTTGCGTACTTTCTGCGCTCCGGGTCCGCCGTAAACATAAACAATAGTCGCGTGCGTGCCGTTGATTGTGCTGGGTGGCGTAAGTCGATAATGCAGGGTTTGTCCATCGTCTGCTTCGATTGCCCCGAGTCTTGCGTGTGCGTGATTTTGTACAAAAGGTTGATATGGGTGGTTTTCGTCAATGTTCTCTTCGTGCAGCAGGCGCGAGTCGTCTGCGGACAAATCTTCATAGGAGATGCGCAGCAATGTTTCAAGATTCGTAAAACGGTCGATGTAGTGGGTTGAGGACGAATTGATAGTAACTTCATGCCAACCAGGTGTGTGGGTTAGTTGCGTGACCGAAGGATCAGCAGAATCTATCCGGAAAAGATGGTTTTCTGTTGCAGTATCCTGCCACCCTAAGACGTAAATGAAGCGGTCGTCGTTGCTGACTACACGGTTGATATGGGTTGGCCCCGGTAGTGATGTAACTTCGCCATCAAGATCCACCAGACAGAGGCTGCGATGTCCTTTAGACTCATCGGTAACAAGGATTCGATGCTGATGTGCACGCGTATCATCGGTAAGGTTGACCCAGGTGGTTGACGTTTCGCGGTAGAGTTTTTGCCACTGTTCGGCAGAGGGGACTTCGTTGGTCGCTTGCCAGAGGTACTCGAGAGACTGCTGCTGGCGATCTTGAACTAAGATCAGAATGCCGTCGAGCATTGGCAAAACTCGGGCGAGGTATTGATCGGCGTTGGCACTCGACCACAGGCATCGTTGCTGCTGGGAGTGTAAATCGACGTAATGGAGCTCGACTAACGGATTAGTAGCGCCTGCGTAAGGGTACCGCTGCGGGATAGTGCGTGCGCCAGTGGCATCCATTTCCATCCGGTAAGAAACATCAACTGCAGATTCGTCGACTCTGCTATAGAGTAATGCAGACCCATTTTCCAGCCACCAATGCCCGTCG